>NZ_JBWQQI010000094.1:0-201 GCF_056619545.1 Paraburkholderia sp. SSBN10T | reverse complement strand
GCGACGTTGGTCACTGGCCGACTCTCCATAAAGGGATCAAGCAAATCGTATCGCGGCCAGGTGCGGTTCGTGCGAGGTGTTTTATTCCAGTTCATTACCCGCCGGTTCAAGGTGTGAACCTGACGTAAGGTTCCACCAAAGAATGGTCAGGTGATGGCGCGTTAAAAAACGCCACGTGGTCGACCGGTTGAATCCACACCC
>NZ_JBWQQI010000093.1:0-234 GCF_056619545.1 Paraburkholderia sp. SSBN10T | reverse complement strand
ACGTTCGTCTTTAACGCAGGGTATGGTGATCTGGAGATCAACGAGCAGGATTTTTCGGGCAACCCGCACAACGTACTGGAGCTGGGTACGGGGATCAGCGAGTCGTCGGTGACGGTGAAGGGAGCAGGCAGCGGCGCACTGGTGCTCACCGACGGCGTGAGCGGCGACCAGATCACGCTGGATGGCATGCTGAACAACAGCGTCAACGGCGTGCAGCAGGTGCAGTTTGCCGAT
>NZ_JBWQQI010000092.1:0-242 GCF_056619545.1 Paraburkholderia sp. SSBN10T | reverse complement strand
GCCGTGCCAATACGGTGGATGTAGGTTCGCGTCAGATTACGGGTGTGGCCAATGGTACGCAGGCGATGGATGCGGTGAACCTGTCGCAACTTCAGGCGATGGGTGCCAACATCGACGGCAACGGTACGGTCACGAACACGTTCGTCGCATACGACGATTCGACCCGGTCGAAGGTCACGTTCGGCGGTGCTGGTTCGACCACGCCAGTGACGTTGTCGAACGTAGCAGCCGGGGTGGCGAAC
>NZ_JBWQQI010000091.1:0-249 GCF_056619545.1 Paraburkholderia sp. SSBN10T | reverse complement strand
CGCCACATCACCAGCGACATTCGCCACGTCCTGGTTCGTCTGGAACAGTTGCGCGCCGTTCACTGCGTCAGTGCTCGCGGCCGACAATGTGCCTGCTGTCAGACCAGTGATCTTCGTGCCGCCTGCGCCCTTCAGCGTGATCGTGCCCAATGTCGTGTCGTCATACGCAACGAAGCTGTTCGTCATGTTGCCGCTGCTGTCTACGTTCGCGCCCATTTCCTTGAGCTGTGCCAGGTTCACCGCATCGGT
>NZ_JBWQQI010000090.1:0-255 GCF_056619545.1 Paraburkholderia sp. SSBN10T | reverse complement strand
ACAGAAACCCCACCCAAAAACGGTGGGGTTTCTGCGTTTACGCGACCGGAAAACGCACTGCACACCAGAACGCACTGCACACCACGCGGCACACCTGGACTCAACGACCCGTCGCCGCAGCGTCACGGCAAACCGGTGCATTCCGCCGACTCACAGCGCCAGTTGCAACACCCCGGCATACTGCGCTCCATCCAGAACAAACCGCCCCTCCACCGCTGGCATCAGGCCCATCCGCGCACAGTCCGCGGAACGGAT
>NZ_JBWQQI010000089.1:0-257 GCF_056619545.1 Paraburkholderia sp. SSBN10T | reverse complement strand
GCGCTACAGGTTGAGTATTCGTGTTGCGCCGTATTCCAAAGCAATCTTTCGATCACTTAAAAATACATCGATACAATCACAACCCTGATTCACCTACTCACGTACCCATCTCCAGGTACGCTTTCGTGAATCTCTTTACTACTTCTTCCTGATTGTTAAAGAACGACAGCCGATATAAAGCTCTGCTTCATATCACTCTGACTGGCTCAATCGCCAATGCATAAAGCTCGGTGAACACCGAACGCTAGGCATTGAGG
>NZ_JBWQQI010000088.1:0-260 GCF_056619545.1 Paraburkholderia sp. SSBN10T | reverse complement strand
TTCCAATGCCAAGCGTTCAGTTGAACTGAATCCTTGGCATTGGCGATTGAGCCAGTCAGAGTGATACGCGGTTATAGCAACCGTGATATCGGCTGTCGTTCTTTAACAATCAGGAAGAAGTAGTAAAGAGATTCACGAAAGGCACTTAGAGATGGGTGTCGAGTAGGTGAATCAGGGTTGTGATTGTATCAATGTATTTTAAAGGTGATCGAAAGATTGCTTTGGAATACGGCGCAACACGAATACTCAACCTGTAGCGA
>NZ_JBWQQI010000087.1:0-260 GCF_056619545.1 Paraburkholderia sp. SSBN10T | reverse complement strand
CGACTTCGAACGGCATGGATCTGGTGCTGACTGACGGAGTCTCGGGTGACCAGGTCACGCTGGACGATGAACTGTATAGCAGCTACTACGGCGTGCAGTGGGTGCAGTTTGCCGACGGCACGGTGTGGACGGAGCAGCAGCTGGTCCAGATGGAGACGACGGGGACCAGCGGCAACGACACCCTGTACGGGACGTCGGGGGCGAACCTGTTCGACGGCAAGGGTGGCAACGACCTTGAGGTGGGTGGTGGCGGGGGCGAT
>NZ_JBWQQI010000086.1:0-269 GCF_056619545.1 Paraburkholderia sp. SSBN10T | reverse complement strand
GCGTGGCGCTGGGCAATCAGGCGACCGCGAATGCTGCGTCCGATGTGGCCATTGGCAATCAGGCTGTGACGGGCACGGCCTCTGGCGATCCGGGCTCGAACATCGCGCTCGGCACGAGTGCTTCGGCCTCGGGTGGCAGTGCGATCGCCGAGGGTACGAACGCCGTGGCGAATTCGGCGGGAGCGGTGGCGATCGGGCAGGCGGCTACGGCTACGGGCGGCAATGCGGTGTCGATCGGCGCTGGCAACGTTGCCAGCGGTAATGGTGCC
>NZ_JBWQQI010000085.1:0-275 GCF_056619545.1 Paraburkholderia sp. SSBN10T | reverse complement strand
AGGTGTGGATTCAACCGGTCGACGCAACACAATAGAAGCTGCGTGAGCGGCGGGGGTGTTGCCATGAAGCAGAGACCCCGGACGAAAGCCGTTCGACCACGTGGCGTTTTTTAACGCGCCATCGCCAGACCATTCTTTGGTGGAATCTTACGACGTGTTTACACCTTGAACCGGCGGGTAATGAACTGGAATAAAACACCTCGCGCGAACCACACCTGGCCGCGATACGATTTGCTTGATCCCTTTATGGAGAGTCAGCCAGTGAGCAACGTCGA
>NZ_JBWQQI010000084.1:0-282 GCF_056619545.1 Paraburkholderia sp. SSBN10T | reverse complement strand
GACGGCAAGGGTGGCAGCGACTATGAGGTAGGTGGCGGCGGGGGCGACACGTTCGTCTTTAACGCAGGGTATGGGCATCTGGAGATCAACGAGCAGGATTTTTCGGGCAACCCGCACAACGTACTGGAACTGGGTACGGGGATCAGCGAGTCGTCGGTGACGGTGGAGGGAGCAGGCAGCGGCGCGCTGGTGCTCACCGACGGCGTGAGCGGCGACCAGATCACGCTGGATGGCATGCTGAACAACAGCGTCAACGGCGTGCAGCAGGTGCAGTTCGCCGAC
>NZ_JBWQQI010000083.1:0-288 GCF_056619545.1 Paraburkholderia sp. SSBN10T | reverse complement strand
AGGGCCTGTTCACGCTAATAACGGGCTTGCGAACGTGGGTTGCCGGCTGCAGTGCAAGGAGCGAGGAGCGCCGTTTGGCCGCGCCAAACAAGTGACGAGCGACGCCGCAATGCGGCCGGCAACCCACGTTCCCCTGATTTTGAAAATTCATTCGTGGGGCTGGCCGCCAGAAGGGCCGATCGCTGCGTCATGCTCCTTGCGAATACGTCGGGTATTCGCTTCGTCGCAATCCTTGCGCTCGGCCCTTCTGGCGACCAGCGCAAGCCCGTTATTAGCGGGAACAGGCCC
>NZ_JBWQQI010000082.1:0-330 GCF_056619545.1 Paraburkholderia sp. SSBN10T | reverse complement strand
CTGAGCGGACTGACGGCATAACCGAAAGCGGCCAGTCAAACTGATTGACCCCTTAAAATTCGTTCATTAGACTGAGATCCCTTTTGCGTTACCAACAAAAGGGATCCTCATGCTCAGCCTCACTACGCTCGGACTCTTCTCGGGTGCCTGCGTCGCCCTTACTATGACGCCCGGTCCGGACATGCTGTTAATCGCGTCCCGAAGCGTTAGTCAGGGACGATCTGCCGGCTTTGCATCGCTTGCCGGAATTCAGGCGGGAACCTACTGCCACGCGATGGCGGCAGCGTTTGGTCTATCCCGGCTGTTTCTCGCTGTTCCCATTGCTTACGA
>NZ_JBWQQI010000081.1:0-350 GCF_056619545.1 Paraburkholderia sp. SSBN10T | reverse complement strand
TTGCCGACCATCTCAACGGCGCGGGCGCAGGGCGGTACGTCCGCGCGTACGTGTGTCGGTCGCGGTTGACGATCGGCACGAGTCGCCCGTGCTTCACCGCCTGCTTGAGGATGCGCTCGATCCCGGGATTGTCGGCTGGGATGTCCCAATGAACGACGTTGAGGTGGTCACGCATGAAAGAGCAGATCGCATCGATGTCGGTGCAGATCAGCCGCCGGAAGTCATAGTTGGGGCGGAAATAGTGGTCGAAGGTACGCAGGTCGTCCTCGAACTGCTGGAGTTCGTCGCCCTTCATGAAGGAGAGCCAGTCACCAGACGGGCTGCGGTAGTCGCCGGCCGGCACCAGTTCG
>NZ_JBWQQI010000080.1:0-366 GCF_056619545.1 Paraburkholderia sp. SSBN10T | reverse complement strand
ACGATCGAGAAGACGATCGAGTATGCGAAGGAAATCAACCCGCATACGATCCAGGTGTCGCTCGCGGCGCCGTACCCGGGCACGCGGCTCTACAACGAGGCGGTGGAGAACGGCTGGCTGCAGGAGAACAAGGTGATCAACCTGGTGAGCAAGGAGGGCGTGCAGCTCGCGGCGATCGGCTATCCGCACCTGTCGCGCGAGGAGATTTATCACCACGTCGAGAGCTTCTACAAGCGCTTCTATTTCCGGCCGTCGAAGATCTGGGAAATCGTGCGCGAGATGCTGATGAGCTGGGACATGATGAAGCGCCGTCTGCGTGAGGGCGTGGAGTTCTTCCGCTTCCTGCGCGCACACGAAGCGTGATGG
>NZ_JBWQQI010000079.1:0-368 GCF_056619545.1 Paraburkholderia sp. SSBN10T | reverse complement strand
ACGTTCGTCTTTAACGCAGGGTATGGTGATCTGGAGATCAACGAGCAGGATTTTTCGGGCAACCCGCACAACGTGCTGCAGCTGGGAGCGGGGATCAGCGAGTCGTCGGTGACGGTGAAGGCGACTTCGAACGGCACGGGTCTGGTGTTGACTGACGGAGTCTCGGGTGACCAGGTCACGCTGGACGATGAACTGGGTAACGGCAGCTACTACGGCGTGCAGCAGGTGCAGTTCGCCGACGGCACGGTGTGGACGGAGGCCCAAATGGCCTCAATGGCACGCACGATTGATGGCACCACGGGCAATGACACGCTGAATGGCACTCCGGGTGCGGACGTGCTTGACGGCAAGGGTGGCAACGACTATGA
>NZ_JBWQQI010000078.1:0-369 GCF_056619545.1 Paraburkholderia sp. SSBN10T | reverse complement strand
CCGTCTGCGAAGGCAGCGCCGTCCACTCCTCATTCGCCGAGCCACCATAATTCCGGCGATTCAGACGATCCTTCAGATTCTGGTCCTGGTTGTCCTGGCTCCACGACGAGAGCTTGCGAAAAGCCACCAGGTCCACAGCCGTCTTCACATCCGCCGGCGTATCCAGCGGCTGATCCGGCCCCAGCGCCTTTACCTCCTGCTGCAACGTGGGCGGTAACGCTTCAAGCGCCCTGACTGCCCCAGCCTTCTGCTGCAACCCATTGAAGTCAGCCTGCGCCTCCGGCAGCGTCCCGTAATCGCGCGAGTTCATCGTCTGCGCGATCGCCGGATCGGCCTTCGTCACCTCGCCATTGATGTACTCCTGGATCG
>NZ_JBWQQI010000077.1:0-389 GCF_056619545.1 Paraburkholderia sp. SSBN10T | reverse complement strand
GGAGCATTCATGAAAACGCTGTTTTTGCAGGCCCCGTCGTACGACGGTTTCGATGGCGGCGCAGGTTCGCGCTATCAGGCGAAGCGCGAAATCCGCTCGTTCTGGTATCCCACGTGGCTCGCGCAGCCCGCGGCGCTGGTGCCGGACAGCCGCGTGCTGGACGCGCCCGCCGACGGCCTGTCGGTCGAGGCGACGCTCGATATCGCGCAGCAGTACGACCTCGTCATCATCCACACCAGCACGCCGTCGTTCCCCACCGATGCGATGTTTGCGCAGGACCTCAAGCAGCGCAAGGCGTCGGTGCTGATCGGCATGGTGGGCGCGAAGGTCGCGGTCGACCCGCATAACTCGCTCACGGCGAGCGAGGCGATCGATTTCGTGTGCCGCGA
>NZ_JBWQQI010000076.1:0-409 GCF_056619545.1 Paraburkholderia sp. SSBN10T | reverse complement strand
GTGTCTCCTGTGTCGACCGTAGTTAGCGCTTTAGCGCGCCACTCCGGTCCCACGCAAAGCGCTTTGTGATTCCCCGCCCGTGGCCGGATTGCCGGGTGCTGATGCTTACTTGGCCGGCCGGGTTTCGAGCCCACCCTGGCTCGTGTCGCCGTGACCGGCAGCCTCGTCCGCACCGGCCTCGGTCGCCGCGACCTTGTAGGGCACGCGCGACACCGCCTTCGCGCGGCGGCGCGCCGCCAGCAGGCGTCGGGTGCGGCGGTCCTGCCCATAGCCCTGGCTGATCCGGTCGATCACGATGGCCAGGATCACGATCGCAATCCCCGCCTGCGTGCCCTTGCCGACGTCGAGCGTCTGGATGCCCGCGAGCACGTCCTCGCCGAGCCCGCGCGAGCCGATCATCGAGGCGATC
>NZ_JBWQQI010000075.1:0-421 GCF_056619545.1 Paraburkholderia sp. SSBN10T | reverse complement strand
GCCTTGCTTTCGCCGCGGGTGCGCAGCGCGTAGGCCGTGTTGTCGAGCACCGTCTGGTGCGGCAGCAGCCCGAAGTTCTGGAACACCATGCTGACCTTGTAGCGGCGCAGTTCGCGCAGGCCCTGCGGGTTCAGTTTGATGACGTCCGAGCCGTCGATCGCGATTTCGCCCGCGGTCGGCTCGATCAGCCGGTTGAAGTGCCGCACCAGCGTCGACTTGCCGGAGCCCGAGAGGCCCATGATCACGTAGATCTCACCCGAGCCGATGTTCAGGCTCACGTCGTTCAGGCCGACGTTGCAGCCGGTCTGCGCGAGCACCTCGGCCTTGCCCTTGCCGCTTTTCAGCAGGTCGAGCACGCGCGCGTGACCGGTCTCGGGGCCGAACAGCTTGTACACGTGCCTGACTTCGATTGCTGCCATGT
>NZ_JBWQQI010000074.1:0-434 GCF_056619545.1 Paraburkholderia sp. SSBN10T | reverse complement strand
CGAACGCGTTAGTGACAAGGCCGTCATCCGTTCCAGCGTCGCGCTGCGCGCCCCGCCGTCGGGCATAACTCCCTTTGCAGGTTCCGTAGGCATTCTAACTATGTTGGGTTGGTGCTTCCCGCAAAAGACGGCGCTTGGTGTGCATGGCCTTCCATGCCGTTCTTGGCAGCTACCTCCTCTGCCTTGCCCGGCAGCCCCGGACTTTGCCCGCAATTCTGGCCTTTACAGTTGTGCTCATCTGTTAGTGGTCGCGTCTCTTAACCCACCGCCTTCCCAGGCATATCCACCTACGACGACGTCTGGAGAAGGAGTTATGCCCCTCGGCGGGGCGCGCAGCGCGACGCTGGAACGGATGACGGCCTTGTCACTAACGCGGATGGCGCGAGGCCAGATCCTCGTGCGGACCACTCCGCCGTGACCTGAGTGGCGGACAT
>NZ_JBWQQI010000073.1:0-449 GCF_056619545.1 Paraburkholderia sp. SSBN10T | reverse complement strand
TCTCGTTGATCTCCAGATGACCGTAGCCCGCGTTGAACACGAACGTGTCGTTACCGCCGTCACCTGCCTCAAGGTCGTTGCCACCCTTGCCGTCGAACAGGTTTGCACCCGGGGTGCCATATAGCGTGTCGTTGCCGCTGGTCCCCGTCGTCTCCATCTGGACCAGCTGCTGCTCCGTCCACACCGTGCCGTCGGCAAACTGCACCTGCTGCACGCCGTAGTAGCTGCTATCCAGTTCATCGTCCAGCGTGACCTGGTCACCCGAGACTCCGTCAGCCAGCACCAGATCCATGCCGTTCGAAGTCGCCTTCACCGTCACCGACGATTCCGTGATCCCCGCTCCCAGCTGCAGCACGCTCTGCTGCGAGCCCCCTCCACCCGTCTCGTTGATCTCCAGATGACCGTAGCCCGCGTTGAACACGAACGTGTCGTTACCGCCGTCACCCGCT
>NZ_JBWQQI010000072.1:0-458 GCF_056619545.1 Paraburkholderia sp. SSBN10T | reverse complement strand
TTGTCTCCTGTATCGACCGGAGTTGGCGCTTTAGCTGTCGGCCAGAGTTCGCGCTTCAGCGCGCCACTCCGGTCCCATGCAAAGCTCTTACTCCGGTCCCACGCAAAGCGCTTTGTGATTCCCCGGCCGTGGCCGGATTGCCGGGTGCTGATGCCTACTTGGCCGGCCGGGTTTCGAGCCCACCCTGGCCCGCGTCGCCGTGACCGGCGGCCTCGTCTGCACCGGCCTCGGTCGCCGCGACCTTGTACGGCACGCGCGACACCGCCCTGGCGCGACGGCGTGCCGCCAGCAGGCGTCGGGTGCGGCGGTCCTGCCCATAGCCCTGGCTGATCCGGTCGATCACGATGGCCAGGATCACGATCGCAATCCCCGCCTGCGTGCCCTTGCCAACATCGAGCGTCTGGATGCCCGCGAGCACATCCTCGCCGAGCCCGCGCGAGCCGATCATCGAGGCGATT
>NZ_JBWQQI010000071.1:0-459 GCF_056619545.1 Paraburkholderia sp. SSBN10T | reverse complement strand
TGGGTATGCCTGGGAAGGCGGGTTTGCCTGGGTTCGCTGCAAATGGTCCGGCCGCGCAGCAGCACCAGGAACAATAGGATGGACTCCGCCTCACCCGGCTAGCGCAACGCGCAATTAGCGATGTGCCCGGCATGCCGCCGACGCTAGCGCACCGATAGCGGCTAGGCCAGAGATAGTTAGAATACCTATGAAGTTTGCAGAGGGGATTATGCCCGACGGCGGGGCGCGCAGCGCAACGCTGGAACGGATGACAGCCTTGTCACTAACGTGGGTGGTGCGAGGGCAGGTCTTCGTGCGGACCACTCTGCGTTGGCCTACGTGTCGGACACCTACGGGCTAGCGGTTGTCAGCCCGCTTTCTTTTGCCTACTTTTCTTTGCGGCGGCAAAGAAAAGTAGGTGCCGCCCCGCACAGGGGCAACGCTAATAGACCAAAAGCAAAACAAGGAAAGGCCAACACC
>NZ_JBWQQI010000070.1:0-524 GCF_056619545.1 Paraburkholderia sp. SSBN10T | reverse complement strand
CTGCTGCACGGCGAGGCGCCGTCGAAGTCGTGGGTCGAGGCGATGCACACGTCGCTGAACCTGTACGCGGAACACGAATTCAACGCCTCGACCTTCACCGGCCGCGTGATCGCCGGCACGGGCTCGGACATCTACTCGGCGCTCACCGGCGCGATCGGCGCGCTGCGCGGCCCGAAGCACGGCGGCGCGAACGAGGTGGCATTTGAAATCCAGTCGCGCTACCAGAGCCCGGACCAGGCCGAAGCCGACATCCGCCGCCGCGTCGAGGCAAAAGAGGTGGTGATCGGCTTCGGCCACCCGGTGTACACGATCTCCGATCCGCGCAACAAGGTGATCAAGGAAGTGGCGAAAAAGCTCTCGAAGGAAGCCGGCAGCACGAAGCTGTTCGACATCGCCGAGCGCCTCGAAACCGTG
Organism: Paraburkholderia sp. SSBN10T; assembly: GCF_056619545.1. NCBI lineage: Bacteria > Pseudomonadati > Pseudomonadota > Betaproteobacteria > Burkholderiales > Burkholderiaceae > Paraburkholderia > Paraburkholderia sp. SSBN10T. The sequence continues at coordinate 110 of NZ_JBWQQI010000070.1, read as the reverse complement.
ATGTGGGACGCCAAGAAGATGTTCCCGAACCTGGACTGGTTCAGCGCGGTGTCGTACCACATGATGGGCGTGCCGACGGCGATGTTCACGCCGCTGTTCGTGATCGCCCG
>NZ_JBWQQI010000069.1:0-548 GCF_056619545.1 Paraburkholderia sp. SSBN10T | reverse complement strand
TATGCGGGCAAGCCGGTGATCGCGATCCTGAACACGTGGAGCGAGATGAACCCCTGCCACACGCATTTCAGACAGCGTGCCGAGGAAGTCAAGCGGGGCATCTGGCAGGCGGGCGGCTTCCCGATCGAGCTGCCGGTGCAGACGCTCTCCGAGCCGTTCCAGAAACCCACCACGATGCTGTACCGCAACTTCCTCGCCATGGAGGCGGAGGAAACGCTGCGCTCGTATCCGGCGGACGGCGTGGTGCTGATGGGCGGTTGCGACAAGACCACGCCGGCGCTGCTGATGGGGGCGATCTCGATGGACCTGCCGACCATCTTCCTGCCCGCCGGTCCGATGCTGAGCGGCAACTGGAACGGCGCGACGCTCGGCTCCGGCTCGGACACCTGGAAGTACTGGGCGGACCTGCGCGCGGGCAAGATCAGCGAGCAGGACTGGCAGGGGGTGGAAGGCGGCATCGCGCGCTCGCCGGGCCACTGCATGACGATGGGCACGGCCTCGACCATGACGAGCGCGGCGGAGGCGCTGGGCTTCACGCTGCCGGGGTT
>NZ_JBWQQI010000068.1:0-614 GCF_056619545.1 Paraburkholderia sp. SSBN10T | reverse complement strand
TCAGCAATGGAGATCCGTCCGCCAGGCTTGAGGATCCGGCGGAACTCTCGCAGAACTGCAATTTTGTCGGGAAGGTAGGCCAGCACCGCACGGGTGGTGACGACGTCGACGGAGGCATCTGCAATGTCCTGGAGATCTTCTGCAGAACCTTGGAGAAACGTGCATTGATCCCGAACTCCACGTTGAGTCGCGACGGACTCGCAATGTTGAAGCAGGGACGCGGATACATCGGCCAGGAGCACGTGGAGCGAAGAACCGACGCGGTCAATCGCGCGAAACGCTACCAGGCCATCGCCAGTGCCAACGTCGACGAGCGTCATTCCCGAGGCGAGCTGGGCAGCGTCGAGAACTCGATCGGCCATTTGAGCGACTTCAGCACGCAACCCTCGTTCGTGCTGAGGATCATCTGCAAACCGCTCGCGCAGAAGCCAATTGGCCCACAAATCGGATTGTGACTGGTGTTGAAGGTTGTTCATCTTATTGCACGTCCACGAACAGGCATGGGGAGGTCACGCGGGGATTGTTGATGATCGAAGGCTGGCGGCTTGCGACCAGAGTGCGTGCGGAAGCGAACCAAAACCGGTCGACCGGCAGGCTTCGAATCTAACGGATAG
>NZ_JBWQQI010000067.1:0-641 GCF_056619545.1 Paraburkholderia sp. SSBN10T | reverse complement strand
ATGTGGCGCTCGGCGGAGGTGCGGTCGCAAACAGCACGCCGATTGCACTCGGCGACAATGAGTATGCGTCGGAATCGGCGCTGGCAGTCGGTCAGCTTGCCAGTGCGACCGGTACGGGCGCCGTGGCGCTCGGAGCGGCATCGAAGGGAGCAGCCGATTTCGCGACTGCGGTTGGCACAGGTGCCGTCGCACAGCAGGCGGGCACTGCCGTAGGCTATGGCGCGACGGCATCAGGCTCCAACGAGGCGACGGCTCTCGGCTATGCAGCGACTGCCGCCGCCGATTCGGCCACGGCAGTGGGCGTTGGGGCACAGGCGAATGGTACCGCGTCGAACGCCATGGGGCAGGTGGCGCAGGCCAACGGCAACTTCAGCGAAGCGCTGGGCAATCAGGCGACCGCGAATGCTGCGTCCGATGTGGCCATTGGCAATCAGGCCGTGACGGGCACGGCCTCTGGCGATCCGGGCTCGAACATCGCGCTCGGCACGAGTGCTGCGGCCTCGGGTGGTAGCGCGATAGCCGAGGGTACGAATGCCGTGGCGAACTCGGCGGGAGCGGTGGCGATCGGGCAGGCGGCTACGGCTACGGGTGGCAATGCGGTGTCGATCGGCGCTGGCAACGTTGCCAGCGGTAATGGTGCT
>NZ_JBWQQI010000066.1:0-647 GCF_056619545.1 Paraburkholderia sp. SSBN10T | reverse complement strand
TCGCGGGGCAGATGAACTTTGCCGCGTATGAGTTGGAGGTGACGCGCGTCACAAGCAACATGCCACCGAGACCGCGGTTAGGTGTCAATGGAAAGAGCAGACGACCACCCTCGTTGAGCGCTTCGAGCCAGCGGTCCACCGGGTGCGTCGCGCCAGCACTGACGTAAATCAGATCCGATTGCGGCAATACTGTCTGAGTACCGCTTTCGTTGACCACCCGGACGTACGCCAGATGAGCCAGGTTCGATGCAGCTTGCGGACCGAGAACCGGGTCAATCTCATACGCGACCACACGCCCCGCGTCACCAGTGAGGTATGAGAGAAGCGCAGTGTAATAGCCGGTTCCGGACCCGATGTGGGTGATGGTTTCACCCGGCGTGATGGTCGCTGCGTCCAGACAGCGCGCGTGGAGGCTCGGTTCACCGTTGTTAAGGCCTTGCTCTGTCTTGAGCCCGATCACAATATCCTGATAGAGAACGGCGGGATCGGACGTTTCAGTCGAGACATACCCTGACAGCGTCGAGACATTCCATGGACCGGGTCCCAGATACCTCTCCCTTTCGACCGTCGCAAATGCATCCCGGATTCTCGTGTCTTTGCACGCACCCTTGGCTGTTACATATCGCGCATAAAAGTCACGAAGCACT
>NZ_JBWQQI010000065.1:0-677 GCF_056619545.1 Paraburkholderia sp. SSBN10T | reverse complement strand
ACCACCATCGACAGCGCCATCATCGTCGTCTGGTTGATGCCGGCCATGATGCTCGGGCGCGCCAGCGGCAACTGCACGTTCACCAGCAACTGCCAGCGCGTGGTGCCGAAGGCGCGCGCGGCCTCGACCACGTCGGCGTCCACGTGGCGGATGCCGAGATCGGTCAGGCGGATCAGCGGCGGCAGCGCGTAGATGATGGTGGCGAGAATGGCCGGCACCTTGCCGAGGCCGAACAGCATCAGCACCGGGATCAGGTACACGAAACTCGGCAGCGTCTGCATGATGTCGAGCACCGGCAGCAGGATGCGGCGCAGCCAGGCGCTGCGCGAGGTGAGGATGCCGAGCGGCACCCCGAGCAGCACCGACAGCACGGTGGCCACCAGCATCAGCGCGAGCGTCTGCATCAGCTTGTCCCACAGGCCGAAGCAGCCGATCGCGTAGAGCAGCAGCACGAAGAAGGCGGCCACCGGCAGGCGCCGCGTCGCATTCCAGGTGAGTGCGCCGAGCGCGAGCAGGATCAGCCAGGCGGGCGTGGCCCGCAGCGCGCCTTCGAGCGGCACCAGCAGATAACGCAGCAGCAGGATGCTGAAGTTGTGGAAGCTGTCACCGTGCGCGGTGACGAACGACTGGACGACGTCGTTCACCCAGTCGGCAATCGACAGATGCAGGAAAAACGA
>NZ_JBWQQI010000064.1:0-679 GCF_056619545.1 Paraburkholderia sp. SSBN10T | reverse complement strand
GTCCTTCGTCTCGCCCGGCAGGCCCAGGATAAACGTGCCGTGAATCTTGATGTCCAGCTTGCGGCAGTCTTCGCTAAAGCGTCGCGCGATGTCCGTGCGCAGCCCCTTCTTGATGTTCAGCAGGATCTGGTCGTCGCCCGATTCGTAGCCCACCAGCAACAGCCGCAGGCCGTTCTCCTTCATGATCTTCAGCGTCGAGTACGGCACGTTCGCCTTCGCGTTGCACGACCACGTCACGCCCAGCTTGCCCAGCCCACGCGCGATCTCCTCGACGCGCGGCTTGAAGTCGGTGAAGGTGTCGTCGTCGAACATGATCTCCTTGACTTCCGGCATGTTGTCGCGGATCCACTTCACTTCCTCCAGCACGTTTTCCACCGAGCGCGTGCGGTAGCGGTGCCCGCCCACCGTCTGCGGCCACAGGCAGAACGTGCACTTCGAACGGCAGCCGCGGCCCGTGTAGATCGACACGTACGGATGCTTCAGGTAGCCGATGAAGTAGTTGTCGATCTTCAGGTCGCGCTGATAGACCGGCGCCACGAACGGCAGCTCGTCCATGTTCTCGAGGATCGGACGCGCCTCGTTATGCTCGATCGAGCCGTCGGCGGCGCGGTAGCTCAGGCCCTGGACCTGCGCGAGCGGCTTGCCCGCCGCCACTTCCTGGCAGGTGAAGTCGAATTCT
>NZ_JBWQQI010000063.1:0-679 GCF_056619545.1 Paraburkholderia sp. SSBN10T | reverse complement strand
GGAATTCGACTTCACCTGCCAGGAAGTGGCGGCGGGCAAGCCGCTCGCGCAGATCCAGGGCCTGAGCTACCGCGCCGCCGACGGCTCGATCGAGCATAACGAGGCGCGCCCGATCCTCGAGAACATGGACGAACTGCCGTTCGTGGCGCCGGTCTATCAGCGCGACCTGAAGATCGACAACTACTTCATCGGCTACCTGAAGCATCCGTACGTGTCGATCTACACGGGCCGTGGCTGCCGTTCGAAGTGCACGTTCTGCCTGTGGCCGCAGACGGTGGGCGGGCACCGCTACCGCACGCGCTCGGTGGAAAACGTGCTGGAGGAAGTGAAGTGGATCCGCGACAACATGCCTGAAGTCAAGGAGATCATGTTCGACGACGACACCTTCACCGACTTCAAGCCGCGCGTCGAGGAGATCGCGCGTGGGCTGGGCAAGCTGGGCGTGACGTGGTCGTGCAACGCGAAGGCGAACGTACCGTACTCGACGCTGAAGATCATGAAGGAAAACGGCCTGCGGCTGCTGCTGGTGGGCTACGAGTCGGGCGACGACCAGATCCTGCTGAACATCAAGAAGGGGCTGCGCACGGACATCGCGCGGCGCTTCAGCGAAGATTGCCGCAAGCTGGACATCAAGATTCACGGCACGTTTATCCTGGGCCTGCCGGGCGAGACGAAGGAG
>NZ_JBWQQI010000062.1:0-917 GCF_056619545.1 Paraburkholderia sp. SSBN10T | reverse complement strand
CGGACGCAAGATCAGCCGGCGCCTGCGCGATCAGGGTCACGCGGACGTACCCGCACCCAGCACCGTGACGGACATCCTGCATCGTCATGGGCTGATTGATCCGGGCGCCTCCGACGCTGCCACACCCTGGCAGCGCTTCGAACATGAGCAGCCCAACGACCTGTGGCAGATGGATTTCAAGGGCTGGTTCGACCTGCAGGATGGACGGCACTGTTCGCCACTGACCTTGCTGGACGATCATTCGCGCTACAGCGTGACGCTCGATGCCTGCATCTGCACCGACACCCGGACCGTGCAGCATCATCTGGAGCGCACCTTCCGACGCTACGGTCTACCGTTGCGTATCAACGCGGACAACGGTTCGCCGTGGGGCAGCCCCAGCCAGCCGGGGCAGTTGACCGAACTGGCCATCTGGCTCATCCGGCTGGGCGTGCGACTGTCCCACAGCCGGGTAGCCCATCCGCAGACCAACGGCAAGAAGGAGCGGTTTCACCGCACGCTGAAGGCCGAGCTCATCAGCGGCCGCCATTTCAGGGACCTGAACAGCGTCCAGCAGGCGTTCGATGCGTGGCGCACGGTCTACAACCATCAGCGCCCACATCAGGCGCTGGACATGGCAACCCCCGTCACACGCTACCGGCCCAGTCCCCGGGCATACCCCGAGATCCTGCCGCCAATCGAATATGGTGAGAACGATCTCGTGCAGCGCGTGAAGTGGAACGGTGAGCTACGCTTCAGGAAGCGGCAATTCAAGGTATCAAACGCATTGCAGAACCTGCCCGTCGCCATCCGCGAGCGCGCCGGTGAAGAGAACTGCTACGACCTGTTTTTTGCGCATCACCATTTCGGAACCATCAACCTGAACCAGCAGGAATGAGCGGATCATATGTTACCCATGTCCCCGCACACCTGTTACC
>NZ_JBWQQI010000061.1:0-1007 GCF_056619545.1 Paraburkholderia sp. SSBN10T | reverse complement strand
GGCCCGGACGTGATCGACATCCGCAAACTGTATGGCCAGACCGGCAAATTCACGTACGACCCGGGCTTTATGTCGACGGCGGCATGTAATTCGGCCATCACCTATATCGACGGCGACAAGGGCGAGCTGCTGTATCGCGGCTACCCGATCGACGATCTCGCGCAGAACGCGGACTTCCTCGAAACCTGCTACCTGCTGCTGAAGGGCGAACTGCCGAATGAAGCGCAAAAGAAGGAATTCGTCGACACCGTCACGAAGCACACGATGGTGCACGAGCAGATGCACTTCTTCTTCCGCGGCTTCCGTCGCGACGCGCATCCGATGGCGATTCTGGTCGCCGCAGTCGGCGCGCTGTCGGCGTTCTATCACGACTCGCTCGACATCAATAACCCGCGTCACCGTGACGTCTCGGCCATTCGCATGATCGCGAAGCTGCCGACGCTGGTGGCGATGGCGTACAAGTACAGCATCGGCCAGCCGTTTGCGTATCCGAAGAACGACCTGTCGTACAGCGCGAACTTCATGCACATGATGTTCTCGAACCCGTGCGAAGAGTACAAGGTCAACGACGTGCTGGTGCGCGCGCTCGACCGTATCCTGATCCTGCACGCGGACCACGAACAGAACGCGTCGACCTCGACGGTGCGTCTGGCGGGTTCGTCGGGTGCAAATCCGTTTGCGTGCATCGCAGCCGGTATCGCCTGCCTGTGGGGCCCGGCGCACGGCGGCGCGAACGAAGCGGCGCTGAACATGCTGGAAGAGATCGGCTCGGTCGACAACATTCCCGAGTTCATCAAGCAGGTGAAGGACAAGAACTCGGGCGTGAAGCTGATGGGCTTCGGTCACCGCGTCTACAAGAACTACGATCCGCGTGCGAAGCTGATGCGCGAAACCTGCCACGAAGTGCTGGAAGAGCTGGGCCTGCACGACGACCCGCTGTTCAAGCTGGCGATGGCGCTGGAAAAGATCGCGCTGGAAGACGAATACTTCGTGTCGCGCAAGCTGTA
>NZ_JBWQQI010000060.1:0-1140 GCF_056619545.1 Paraburkholderia sp. SSBN10T | reverse complement strand
CGGCCTCGATGTGGATTACTTTGATGGGGGCGGCAACCTCTGCGCTCAATTTCACAAGAGCCACGGCGAGCCGCACGGACATAATTTTGTTGATGGGAAGAGAGACAGCGCACACCTTCTAATGTCACCGATCAACTGCAGATGACGCCTAGCCGCGAAAGGGGAGCAATGGACAGTTCGAAAAGAACTTGGGGATGGAACCTGGCGACGAACGGCGAATCGTTGGCGATGGTTCTGGGCGAATATCCGTCTTTTCACGATTCAGCCGTGCGTACTTTCTGTATGCAAAGGAGCCGGCAAACGCGCCAAGGTGTGGACGGTCGCCTCCTGCCGGATGGCCGCACGCGCGAACTTGTGGACCTCCGGCTGGAAGTGCTTCACAACCGCTATGGCCCGCCTCCCGTTGTGGGTCGCCCCGATTATGTCGTAGTGCTCGATTTTCTGGACATTCGAACATCAGATATTGACGTGAACGCCATGCTTGAAGAGGCGACGATTATGGACATGTCGTTGTCCGAGATACCGGGTGGGTTGTTCAAGCTGGACCTTATGCCGAATGTCGGCCTCGATATCCGGCTAACTTGTAAAGAAGTCGTCGTCGGCACAGTTCGGCCGTATAGCCGAAATGAATTTTGAGCCTCATAGCAGTCGCTGTGGTCTATAGCTCCGTCGCTGGCAGCGACTCCCCTCATTGCTGGCGTGTAACTCTGATAGCCCACCAGCCGGTGGGCTTATTTTTTCCGGCTATTGGCTTCCACACACGCGCTGCGCCTCGCGCGCGTACTCCTGCAGCGCTGTCACCTTGCGCGCTGCACGATCCCCGCCTTGGAGAATTGATCACAAAGGTAGTGACGGTGATGCAACTCAGCAATAAATGGCATAACTTCAAGGAAAAACCGGATGCGGAATTGCCGGTAAGCCCTACGGCGGAAGGCAACCGACTCCTAAATCGCCCGTGAAGCCGCGCCAGGTTTGGCTCCCACAGTCTCGGCCGGTGGCTACCCATACTCCTACCCACGTTGTGAAAGTGCCCGTCCCGACAGCCATTCACCAGCAAGGAGGCACCGCTCCTGCGGGGCAGCCACCCCAATCGATCAAACGACGGGCACGGATCGAATGTTACTTGTCGCCAACAGGCGC
>NZ_JBWQQI010000059.1:0-1148 GCF_056619545.1 Paraburkholderia sp. SSBN10T | reverse complement strand
TACTTGTATATTCTCTCCTGTGGTGCCAGCCCGATCAGCTGTCACCGCATTGGACAGATAGCTCGTCTGCCTACAGGGTCTTCGAGCCCGCAGAAAAGCCTGATGCATCTGTCCTTCATCCTCTTAACCCGAACAGTTGACTGAGCCCCGAGCTCGTATTTTCCTGCAAGTATGGGTACCGCGATGAACCAGTTTTCCCCGATCTATGTCGGCATCGATGTCAGTGGCGATTATCTCGATCTCGCCATTCACGAATCCTCCGAAGCCTGGCGCGTTTCCAATGATGCCACCTCCATTGACCAGCTCGTCCAGCGGCTGGCCGCGCTCAGTCCGGCACTCATCGTCATGGAGGCCACCGGCAGGCTCGAACTCGCCGTGCTCAAGGCCCTCTGCCAGGCGCGGCTGCCCGCCGTCGCCGTCAACCCCAGACAGGTGCGCGATTTCGCCCGCGCTACCGGTCGACGGGCCAAGACCGACCGCATTGATGCGCTCGTCATCGCCCACTTCGCCGCCGTTATCCAGCCCGCCGTCCGGCCGCTCGATGACGAGCAGACCGAGCAGCTACAGGCCCTGCTGCTACGCCGCATCCAGCTCGTCGAGATGCTCGTCGCGGAGAAGAACCGCCTCGCGCGCGCTCATCAGGCCGCCCGTGCCAGCCTGCGTGAGCACATCAAATGGCTCGAACAGCAGCTCCACGTTGCGGATCACGACATCGATTCGTTCCTGCGTGCCTCACCTGCCTGGCGTCAGAAGGAAGATATTCTACGTTCCGTGCCCGGCATCGGTCCCGGCGCGGCGGCCACCCTCATCGCCTTCATGCCCGAACTCGGCTCGCTCTCGCGCCGCCAGATCGCCTCGCTTGCCGGTGTCGCACCGTTTAACGTCGACAGCGGCAACCATACCGGCAAGCGTCGGGTGCAGGGCGGACGCGCCATCGTGCGGCGCTCCCTTTACATGGCCTGCGTGCCCGCGCTGCGTTTCAACCCGGCCATCCGTGCCTTCTATGACCGCCTGCGTCAGGCCGGCAAGCCGTTCAAGGTCGCCATCACCGCCTGCATGCGCAAACTGCTCACCACACTTAACTCCATGATCCGAAATTCAACACCGTGGAACACCAGCGACGCTTGACTCCCAATACGGTTGCTTTT
>NZ_JBWQQI010000058.1:0-1190 GCF_056619545.1 Paraburkholderia sp. SSBN10T | reverse complement strand
ACCGTGCCAACACGGTGGATGTGGGCTCGCGTCAGATTACGGGTGTGGCCAATGGTACGCAGGCGATGGATGCGGTGAACCTGTCGCAGCTTCAGGCGATGGGTGCCAACTTCGACGGCAACGGCACGGTCACGAACACATTCGTCGCCTATGACGACTCGACCCGGTCCAAGGTCACGTTTGGTGGCGTGAGTACATCCAAGCCAGTGACGCTGTCGAACGTGGCAGCCGGGGTGGCGAACACCGATGCGGTGAACCTGTCGCAGCTCAAGGAAATGGGCGCGAATGTAGACAGCAGCGGCAACGTGACGAACAGCTTCGTTGCCTATGACGATTCGACGCTGGGCACGATCACGCTGAAGGGTGCGAGCGGCACGAAGATCACCGATCTGGCGGCAGGCACGCTGTCGGCCACGAGCATGGATGCAGTGAACGGTACGCAGTTGTTCCAGACGAACCAGGATGTGGCGAACGTGGGCAACACGGTCAACAACATCGTCAACGGCGGCGGCATCAAGTACTTCCACACCAACTCGACGCTGGCCGATTCGTCGGCAACCGGCAAGGACGCGGTGGCGATCGGTGGTGCCGCGAGTGCGACGGCAGCCAACTCGGTGGCGCTGGGTTCGAACTCGGTGGCGAGCCGTGCCAATACGGTGGATGTAGGTTCGCGTCAGATTACGGGTGTGGCCAATGGTACGCAGGCGATGGATGCGGTGAACCTGTCGCAGCTCCAGGCGATGGGTGCCAACATCGACGGCAACGGCACGGTCACGAACACATTCGTCGCATACGACGATTCGACCCGGTCGAAGGTCACGTTTGGTGGCGTGAGTACATCCAAGCCGGTGACGTTGTCGAATGTGGCAGCCGGGGTGGCGAACACCGATGCGGTGAACCTGGCACAGCTCAAGGAAATGGGCGCGAATGTGGACAACAGCGGCAACGTGACGAACAGCTTCGTCGCGTATGACGACACGGCATTGGGCACGATCACGCTGAAGGGTGCGAGCGGCACGAAGATCAGCGGTCTGGCAGCAGGCACGCTGTCGGCTGCGAGCACGGACGCAGTGAACGGTGCGCAGCTATTCCAGACGAACCAGGACGTGGCGAATGTCGCTGGTGATGTGGCGAACGTTGCCGGCGATGTGTCGAACGTGACGAACACGGTCAACAACATCGTCAACGGC
>NZ_JBWQQI010000057.1:0-1240 GCF_056619545.1 Paraburkholderia sp. SSBN10T | reverse complement strand
ATGATGAAAAAATCACTTTTCGCTCTGGTTGCCCTTAACGGGTTTTGTGCAGCAGCTCACGCTCAGGGGAGCGTGACGCTATACGGTATCGTCGATGCGGGTCTGGGTTACACCAGCAACCAGGCCGTGGTGCAGACGGCGGGCAAGGCGGGCACGCCCGCGGTGCTGGTCGGCAGGTCGAACTACACGTTCACGAGCGGCACCTGGTCGGGCAGCCGCTGGGGCCTGAAGGGCAAGGAAGATCTGGGCGACGGACTGGCGGCGATTTTCCAGCTCGAAAACGGCTTTAACGTAGGCACCGGCCAGTTGGGGCAGAGCAGCCGCGAGTTCGGCCGCCAGGCGTTCATGGGCCTGTCCAGCACGAAGTTCGGTACGCTGACGATGGGCCGCCAGTACGACCCGATCGTCGACTTCGTCGGCTCGATCGGACCGACCAGCTTCCTGACCGGCATGGCCGCGCACCCGGGCGACCTGGACAACATCGACAACCAGTCGCGCGAGAACAACTCGCTGAAGTATGTGACGCCGTCGTTCGGCGGCCTGCAACTGGGCGCGCTGTACGGCTTCGGCAACCAGGCAGGCAGCTTCAAGAACCAGAGCACGTGGAGCCTGGGCGGGCAGTACAGCCACGGCCCGTTTGCAATCGGCGCGGCTTACCTGAAGGCGAACAACACGTACGGTTCGACCGGCGGCACGTGGACCAGCTCGTATGACGGCACGTTCTCGTCGTCGGTCAACCAGGGTTTCGCCACCGCGCAGAACCTGCAGATCATCGCCGCGTCGAGCACGTACCTGATCGGTGCGGTGACGCTGGGCGTGTCGTACAGCAACACGCAGTACAAGGCGAGCAGCTTCTCGCTGTTCAGGGGCAAGGAGACCTTCAACTCGGCGGGCGCGACGGCGTCGTGGCAGATCAACCCGGCGCTGCGCGTCGCGGCAGGCTACGACTACACGGCGGGCAGCTCGATCGAGGGCCAGTCGGGTCCGAAGTACAACCAGTTCAACCTGTCGACGTTCTACTACCTGTCCAAGCGTACGGCGCTGTACGGTCTGGTCGGCTACCAGAAGGCGAGCGGCAAGACGCTCGACCAGTACGGCAACGTGGTGAACGCGACGGCCTCGATCGGCGACGTGGCGAACGGCATCTCGTCGGCCGGCGATACGCAGACGCTGGTGCGCGTGGGCATCCGTCACACGTTCTAAATCACGCAGCCATAACGGCCGCGGCGAGTTCGCGCCG
>NZ_JBWQQI010000056.1:0-1248 GCF_056619545.1 Paraburkholderia sp. SSBN10T | reverse complement strand
TGTAGTGGCCTAATGAACCTGGACACCTCAAAAGGTAGACTTATACCCAGACAGAGAGGTGTCAGATGGGAAGACGGGAATTCTCGGAACAGTTCAAGGAAGATGCAGTTGATCTGGTGCTGCAACAGGGCTACACGGTCACGAAGGCCGCGCGGGCGCTGGGAATTGGCGAGACGGCATTGCGTCGCTGGATGGGTGATCGCCTGCCGCAGGGCGCGGTGACGCAGCCGCCCAAGGCCGGCTCGACGCCTGCCCAGACCCGCATTCAGGAGCTGGAAAGGCGGGTGGCCGAACTGGAGCGGGAGCGCGACATTTTAAAAAAGTCCACGGCCTTCTTTGTCAAGGAACTGGATCGCAATACGAAGTGATCCAGCGTGCAGGGAAGGCCTATCCGGTAGCGGCTGTCTGCCGGGCCGTGGGGGTGGCGCGTAGCAGTTACTACGCGTGGAAGGTCAGCCGTGCCCGCCTGCACCCGAAGCGGCAGGGGGCGCTGCGCGACGTGTGTGCCATTCACGCGCAGTACGACCAGACGTGTGGCAGCCGGCGCATGTCGCAGGAGCTGCGCCGGTGCGGTCATAACGCGGGACGGCACCGCGCCCGCAGCCTGATGCGCGAAGCCGGCGTGCAGGCCCGCGTGGTACGCACCCATCAGTATCCGAAGGGCGGCGGCGCAGCGGCTCCCGCGCCCAACCTGCTGGAGCGGGCGTTCAATATCGGGATGCCCAACCGGGTCTGGGCCGGTGATGTGACGTATGTCTGGACTCAGGAAGGCTGGCTGTACCTGGCGGTCGTGATGGACCTGTTCTCGCGGCGTGTGGTCGGATGGGCCTGCTCGGCCTCGCCCGACACCAACCTCGTGATACGGGCTTTGCAGCTGGCGCTGGACGCGCGTCGTCCCGCCTCAGGGCTGATGTTCCATTCGGACCAGGGCTGCCAGTACACCAGCCATGTGTTCCGGTACTTCCTCAGCCAGAACAGGATCACGCAGAGCATGAGTCGCAAGGGCAACTGCTGGGACAACGCGGTGGTAGAACGCTTCTTCCGCAGCCTGAAAACCGAACGGGTCAGGCTGCGTCCGTACCGGGACTATCTCGCAGCAAAGACGGATGTCACCGATTACATCCTGACGTTTTACAACCAGCGGCGGCTGCACTCGGCGGCGGGCAATATGCCACCCGCCGAATATGAAGTCACCATGCAGAAAAGGTGGAAAGCAGAAAAAGTGTCCAGGATTACTTGACCACTTCA
>NZ_JBWQQI010000055.1:0-1362 GCF_056619545.1 Paraburkholderia sp. SSBN10T | reverse complement strand
ACCGTTGACGATGTTGTTGACTGTGTTCGTCACGTTCGACACATCGCCAGCAACGTTCGCCACGTCCTGGTTCGTCTGGAATAGCTGCGCGCCGTTCACCGCGTCCGTGCTCGTGGCCGACAGCGTGCCTGCCGCCAGACCGCTGATCTTCGTGCCGATCGCCCCCTTCAGCGTGATCGTGCCCAGCGTCGAATCGTCATACGCAACGAAGCTGTTCGTCACGTTGCCGCTGCTGTCCACGTTCGCGCCCATTTCCTTGAGCTGTGCCAGGTTCACCGCATCGGTATTCGCCACCCCGGCTGCCACATTCGACAGCGTCACCGGCTGGGTCGAGCCGGCACCGCCGAACGTAACCTTCGACCGGGTCGAATCGTCATAGGCGACGAACGTGTTCGTCACAGTGCCGTTGCCGTCGATGTTGACACCCATCGCCTGAAGCTGCGACAGGTTCACTGCATCCATCGCCTGCGTACCATTGGCCACGCTCGTGATCTGACGCGAGCCCACATCTACCGTGTTGGCACGGCTCGCCACCGAGTTCGAACCCAGCGCCACCGAGTTGGCTGCCGTCGCTCTCGCGGCGCCACCGATCGCCACGGCATCCGTGCCGGTTGCCGACGAATCGGCCAGCGCCGAGAGGGTGTGGAAGTACTTGATGCCGCGGCCGTTGACGATGTTGTTGACCGTACTGGCCACGCCTGCCACATTGTCAGCAACATTCGCCACGTCCTGGTTCGTCTGGAACAGTTGCGTACCGTTCACTGCGTCCGTGCTCGCAGCCGACAGCGTGCCTGCTGCCAGACCGCTGATCTTCGTGCCGCCTGCGCCCTTCAGCGTGACCGTGCCCAGCGTCGTGTCGTCATACGCAACGAAGCTGTTCGTCACGTTACCGTTGCTGTCCACGTTCGCGCCCATCTCCTTGAGCTGTGCCAGGTTCACCGCATCGGTATTCGCCACCCCGGCTGCCACATTCGACAGCGTCACCGGCTGGGTCGAGCCGGCACCGCCGAACGTGACCTTCGACCGGGTCGAGTCGTCATAGGCGACGAATGTGTTCGTGACCGTGCCGTTGCCGTCGATGTTGGCCCCCATCGCCTGAAGCTGCGACAGGTTCACCGCATCCATCGCCTGCGTACCATTGGCCACGCCCGTGATCTGACGCGAGCCCACATCCACCGTGTTGGCACGGCTCGCCACCGAGTTCGAACCCAGCGCCACCGAGTTGGCCGCGGTCGCGCTCGCGGCACCACCGATCGCCACAGCGTCCTTGCCGGTTGCCGACGAATCGGCCAGCGTCGAGTTGGCGTGGAAGTACTTGATGCCGCCGCCATTGACGATGTTGTTGACCGTGTTGCCCACGTT
>NZ_JBWQQI010000054.1:0-1593 GCF_056619545.1 Paraburkholderia sp. SSBN10T | reverse complement strand
CAGGAGCGGTGCCTCCTTACTGGTGAAGGGCCGTCGGGACAGGCACTTTCACAACGTGGGTAGGATTGGGTAGCCACCGGCCGGGACTGCGGGAGCCAAACCTGGCGCGGTTTCGCGGGCGATTGTAGGAGTCGGCTGCCTTCCGCCAGTCAAGGCTTCCCGGCAATTCCGCATCCGGTTTTTCCCCCGATTATTTTTCCGCAAAAGCTAGGCTTTTCCGCAATTCGTCGCGAATCACAGGCCCTCACCATCGTCGTTCTGGAGTTCAAACGGCAGTTGGAGAGTTTCATCGTAGGCCGGCGCTATGCGATCCAGTTTTTCCTTGAAGTCATGCCATTTATTGCTGAGTTGCATCACCGTCACTACCTTTGTGATCAATTCTCTAAGGCGGGGATCGCCAACGTCGGGGGTGAGCAAGCGATGCAGTTGATGCTTTGGTCGACCTCCCGTGTTTTTTTTGACCTTTGCTTTCAGTTCCTTCCACACGCCAGGGGCGAGTCGTCGATACACAATGTCATTCGTTAGGTGGTCAAAGTACGGCGGTCGCTTGACCGACTCGGCATCAAATGGCAATCCGCGAAGACGGAACATTTCTTCATAGTCTTGATTATGTACATTGAGCAACTCCGTTATCGTGGTGCATTCTCTTCTTTATCGGTATTCGTCAATCTCGACGGTGCCGCCCATTGCCTCCATCATCGCCCGAATGTCATCTGGCACATCCGGTACCCGGTCTCCGAATTCGTTATCCCAGTAACAGAAGAACCGCATCTTTGCCCCGGCGCGTTCCGTTAGTTCGCGCAGGTCAGGTCGCGGCAGTGCGAGATGATCGACCAGATATCGCAGATGTGGCGTTAGCAGGTCGCTGCTGACGGCCAATTTGCTACGGACGCCCCATACTCCTGTCCGCCGCTCAATACCTCGTGGTAGTCCGTTGCGATCAACGACGGGATCTCCTTTGGTGTGTGCGATGTCAGGGACGACGCCGAAATACTGAGTCCAAAACTCGGGCGATATCTGATCGCCAGAAACTGTGAATGACGCGTATGCAAGTTGGTGCGAACCCATATATTCCGTCTTAGTAGTTGTGCATGTTATCGATTTTCAGCCCGTTGAAATATACATCGCCGTTGTTGTGCCAGATGACGTTGTCGTCTCCTCTTAAATCATTTTCTTCCTTCATTGCGTGAATCATGTTTCCGAAAATCTTGCGGTTGTACCCGAGCATTTTTGCAGCATAGTTCGGATTGTTCGTGCTGGCCGCCAGCACTTCTGCGTCACCGCTCACCGTGTCCGCTGTGAACTCGAACGGCTGCGCATCGCCGAGCAGCGTCGAGGCGTCGCCGTCTGAGGCGGCATATGCCCCGAGGGCTGCAGCGCCGACAGCGTCCGTCGCGGCAACGGCGATGCCGAGCAGAGCGCCGCCGCCGTTACTTGCGGCCATCGCACCGCGTGTAGCTATGAGCTTGGCTTCCTGCATGGCTGGATCGTATGGGCCGGACAGGATCGGCTCGCCGTTGAAGGACAGGGGGCATGAAACTGCCCCAGCGAATGCAGCCCACTTCTGGCCGCTGCCTCCGAATCCACCGCCGC
>NZ_JBWQQI010000053.1:0-1705 GCF_056619545.1 Paraburkholderia sp. SSBN10T | reverse complement strand
GGCGTCGGCGGCGGGCGGAATTGCGCTCGGCTCGGGTGCGACGGCGAACAACGCCAATGATGTGGCGCTGGGTTCCGGCTCGGTGACGGCGGCGCCCAATCCAACGTCGGGCTCGACGATCGGCGGCGTGAGTTATGCGTATGCCGGGACGAATCCGCAAAGCGTGGTGAGCGTTGGCGCGCCGGGCGCCGAGCGGCAGATCACCAACGTGGCGGCTGGTGAAGTCACGAGTACCAGCACCGATGCGGTGAACGGCTCGCAACTGTATGCGACCGATCAGGCTGTCAATTCGCTGTCGACATCGACGTCGACCGGTATGAGCTCGCTGTCGACCACACTTTCATCGACATCCAGTTCTGTGTCGTCGCTGTCGACAGGGATCAGCTCTCTCTCTACCTCGACGTCGACGGGCATCAGCTCGCTGTCGACGGGTGTGAGCTCGCTGTCCACCGGCGTCAGTTCACTGTCGACGTCCACGTCGACGGGTATCAGTTCGTTGTCAACGGGCGTGAGTTCGCTGTCCACCGGCATCAGCTCACTGTCGACGTCCACGTCGACAGGTATCAGCTCGTTGTCGACGGGCGTGAGCTCGCTGTCCACCGGCATCAGCTCACTGTCGACGTCCACGTCGACGGGCATCAGCTCGCTGTCAACGGGCGTGAGCTCGCTGTCCACCGGCATCAGTTCACTGTCGACGTCCACGTCGACGGGCATCAGTTCGTTGTCAACGGGCGTGAGTTCGCTGTCCACTGGCGTCAGTTCACTATCGACGTCCACGTCGACAGGTATCAGTTCGTTGTCAACGGGCGTGAGTTCGCTGTCCACCGGCATCAGCTCACTGTCGACGTCCACGTCGACGGGCATCAGTTCGTTGTCAACGGGCGTAAGCTCGCTGTCCACCGGCATCAGCTCACTGTCGACGTCCACGTCGACGGGTATCAGTTCGTTGTCAACGGGCGTGAGTTCGCTGTCCACCGGCATCAGTTCACTGTCGACGTCCACGTCGACAGGTATCAGCTCGTTGTCGACGGGCGTGAGCTCGCTGTCCACCGGCATCAGTTCACTATCGACGTCCACGTCGACAGGCATCAGCTCGCTGTCGACGGGCGTGAGTTCGCTGTCCACTGGCATCAGTTCACTATCGACGTCCACGTCGACAGGTATCAGCTCGTTGTCAACTGGCGTGAGCTCGCTGTCCACTGGCGTCAGTTCACTGTCGACGTCCACGTCGACGGGTATCAGTTCGTTGTCAACGGGCGTGAGTTCGCTGTCCACCGGCATCAGCTCACTGTCGACGTCCACGTCGACAGGTATCAGTTCGTTGTCAACGGGCGTGAGTTCGCTGTCCACCGGCATCAGCTCACTGTCGACGTCCACGTCGACAGGTATCAGCTCGTTGTCAACGGGCGTGAGTTCGCTGTCCACCGGCATCAGCTCACTGTCAACATCCACGTCGACAGGCATCAGTTCGTTGTCAACGGGCGTGAGCTCGCTATCCACCGGCATCAGCTCACTGTCGACGTCCACGTCGACAGGCATCAGCTCGTTGTCGACGGGCGTGAGCTCGCTGTCCACGTCGACGTCGACCGGCATCGGTTCGCTGTCGACCGGTATCAGCTCGCTGTCGACCGGTCTGTCGACTACACAAAGCAGCGTCACTTCTTTGTCGAGTTCATCGTCGACCGCCATCCAGGCGGCGAAGACT
>NZ_JBWQQI010000051.1:0-3241 GCF_056619545.1 Paraburkholderia sp. SSBN10T | reverse complement strand
GGGAGCCTGACGATTACCTACTTTCACACGGGAATCCGCACTATCATCGGCGTGGAGTCGTTTCACGGTCCTGTTCGGGATGGGAAGGGGTGGGACCGACTCGCTATGGTCATCAGGCATGACTTGTTGCTGTGTCGCTTTTGTGGGCGGCACAACCAATCCGGAAGAAGTAGTTTCTGATGAGGGAACATCAGATGAAGCTTTTGGGTTGTGTCGTTTCTGGCACAACATCGATCTCTCAACCGTGCGTGGTGTCCTTACCCCCTTCGGGGGCAGGGTCCGCGTAAGCGCTGAAGCGCTAACGCTGACCGCGAAACACACCGGTTATAGGATCAAGCCTTACGGGCAATTAGTATCAGTTAGCTTAACGCATTACTGCGCTTCCACACCTGACCTATCAACGTCCTGGTCTTGAACGACCCTTCAAGGGGCTCGAAGCCCCGGGGATATCTCATCTTAAGGCGAGTTTCCCGCTTAGATGCTTTCAGCGGTTATCTCTTCCGAACATAGCTACCCGGCGATGCCACTGGCGTGACAACCGGTACACCAGAGGTTCGTCCACTCCGGTCCTCTCGTACTAGGAGCAGCCCCCTTCAAATATCCAGCGCCCACGGCAGATAGGGACCAAACTGTCTCACGACGTTTTAAACCCAGCTCACGTACCTCTTTAAATGGCGAACAGCCATACCCTTGGGACCGGCTACAGCCCCAGGATGAGATGAGCCGACATCGAGGTGCCAAACACCGCCGTCGATATGAACTCTTGGGCGGTATCAGCCTGTTATCCCCAGAGTACCTTTTATCCGTTGAGCGATGGCCCTTCCATACAGAACCACCGGATCACTATGACCTGCTTTCGCACCTGCTCGACTTGTCGGTCTCGCAGTTAAGCACGCTTATGCCATTGCACTATCAGCACGATTTCCGACCGTACCTAGCGTACCTTCGTACTCCTCCGTTACACTTTGGGAGGAGACCGCCCCAGTCAAACTGCCTACCATGCACTGTCCCCGACCCGGATCACGGGCCAAGGTTAGAACCTCAAACAAGCCAGGGTGGTATTTCAAGGTTGGCTCCACGCAGACTGGCGTCCACGCTTCACAGCCTCCCACCTATCCTACACAGACCGGTTCAAAGTCCAATGCAAAGCTACAGTAAAGGTTCATGGGGTCTTTCCGTCTAGCCGCGGGGAGATTGCATCATCACAAACACTTCAACTTCGCTGAGTCTCGGGAGGAGACAGTGTGGCCATCGTTACGCCATTCGTGCAGGTCGGAACTTACCCGACAAGGAATTTCGCTACCTTAGGACCGTTATAGTTACGGCCGCCGTTTACCGGGACTTCAATCAGGAGCTTGCACCCCATCATTTAATCTTCCGGCACCGGGCAGGCGTCACACCCTATACGTCCACTTTCGTGTTTGCAGAGTGCTGTGTTTTTATTAAACAGTCGCAGCCACCAGTTTATTGCAACCCCTTCACCCTCTGCCCGCAGGGGCATCAAGCTACAGGGGCGTACCTTATCCCGAAGTTACGGTACCAATTTGCCGAGTTCCTTCTCCCGAGTTCTCTCAAGCGCCTTAGAATACTCATCTCGCCCACCTGTGTCGGTTTGCGGTACGGTCTTGTTAGACTGAAGCTTAGAGGCTTTTCCTGGAACCACTTCCGATTGCTTCGTCGCCTGAGCGACTGGCCTCGCACCCTTGAATTCCGCGCCCGGATTTGCCAAGACGCCTTCTCCAATGCAAGGACCGGGACTTCCAACACCCGGACAACCTTCCGCGATCCGTCCCCCCATCGCATCTAACAATGGTGCAGGAATATTAACCTGCTTCCCATCAGCTACGCATTTCTGCCTCGCCTTAGGGGCCGACTCACCCTACGCCGATGAACGTTGCGTAGGAAACCTTGGGCTTACGGCGAGGGGGCCTTTCACCCCCTTTATCGCTACTCATGTCAGCATTCGCACTTCCGATACCTCCAGCACACTTTCCAGTGCACCTTCGCAGGCTTACGGAACGCTCTCCTACCATGCACATTACTGTGCATCCGCAGCTTCGGTATATGGCTTAGCCCCGTTACATCTTCCGCGCAGGACGACTCGATCAGTGAGCTATTACGCTTTCTTTAAAGGATGGCTGCTTCTAAGCCAACCTCCTGACTGTTTTAGCCTTCCCACTTCGTTTCCCACTTAGCCATATTTCGGGACCTTAGCTGGCGGTCTGGGTTGTTTCCCTCTTGACACCGGACGTTAGCACCCGATGTCTGTCTCCCGTGATTGCACTCTTCGGTATTCGGAGTTTGCTATGGCGAAGTAATCCGCAATGGACCCTTCAACCATGACAGTGCTCTACCCCCGAAGGTGAGACACGAGGCACTACCTAAATAGTTTTCGGAGAGAACCAGCTATTTCCAGGTTTGTTTAGCCTTTCACCCCTATCCACAGCTCATCCCCTAACTTTTCAACGTTAGTGGGTTCGGACCTCCAGTACGTGTTACCGCACCTTCATCCTGGCCATGGATAGATCACCTGGTTTCGGGTCTACACCCAGCGACTGGACGCCCTGTTCGGACTCGCTTTCGCTACGCCTGCCCTAATCGGTTAAGCTCGCCACTGAATGTAAGTCGCTGACCCATTATACAAAAGGTACGCCGTCACCCTCTTTCAAAGGCTCCGACTGTTTGTATGCATGCGGTTTCAGGATCTGTTTCACTCCCCTCCCGGGGTTCTTTTCGCCTTTCCCTCACGGTACTGGTTCACTATCGGTCGATCACGAGTATTTAGCCTTGGAGGATGGTCCCCCCATCTTCAGACAGGATTTCACGTGTCCCGCCCTACTTGTCGCATCCCTAGTTCTTCCAATCTGTTTTCGCCTACGGGGCTATCACCCGCTATGGCCGCACTTTCCAGAGCGTTCGGCTAACAGTTCAGATAAAGAATGCAGGCTGGTCCCATTTCGCTCGCCACTACTCTGGGAATCTCGGTTGATTTCTTTTCCTGCGGCTACTTAGATGTTTCAGTTCGCCGCGTTCGCTTCACTGAGCCTATGTATTCAGCTCAGGATGACCCATACGGGCCGGGTTTCCCCATTCGGATATCGGTGGATCAAAGCTCGTTTGCCAGCTCCCCACCGCTTTTCGCAGGCTACCGCGTCCTTCATCGCCTGTGATCGCCAAGGCATCCACCACATGCACTTGTTCGCTTGACCCTATAACGGGTGTGTCTCTTGCAAGACCCACT
>NZ_JBWQQI010000050.1:0-3256 GCF_056619545.1 Paraburkholderia sp. SSBN10T | reverse complement strand
CACGCGAGGGCCGTCTGCCGCAGCGCACCCTGATTTTCACGGCAGACGACTTCGGGTTGCATGAGCGTGTCAACGAGGCAGTCGAACGTGCGTATGTGCACGGCGTCCTGACGGCGGCGAGCCTGATGGTGGCGGCGCCCGCCGCACGCGATGCGGTGGCGCGCGCCCGGCGGCTGCCGGAACTGCGCGTCGGCCTGCACCTGGTGCTGGCCGACGGCGCGGCGTTTTTGCCGCGCGAGGCGATTCCGGCGCTGGTCGACGCACGCGGCCGGTTCGGCGACAACATGGTGCGCGACGGCTTTCGCTTCTTCTTTCTACCGCACGTGCGCAAACAGCTTGCGCTCGAAATTCGTGCGCAGTTCGAAGCGTTCGCAAAGACCGGCTTGCCGCTCGATCACGTCAACACGCATAAGCATTTCCATCTGCATCCGACGGTGCTCTCCCTGATCCTTGAGATTGGCCGCGACTACGGCATGCGCGCGGTGCGCTTGCCGTGCGAATCCAGAGAACCGTTCTGGCTGAAGCCGTGGATCGGGCTCGTGCGGGCGCGTCTCGAGCGCGCCGGCATCGCGCATAACGACTACGTGGTCGGCATTGCGAAGACGGGGCAGATGGACGAAGCGGTATTGCTCGATGCACTGGCGCATTTGCCTGAGGGTGTGGGCGAGATCTATTGCCATCCGGCGGTGGCGGGCGAGGGCCCGCTGACGCTGGGCATGCGCGCGTACCGGCACGCGGACGAACTGGCTGCGCTTTTGTCGCCACGGGTGGCAGCCGCGATCGAGGCGGCCGGCGCGACGCGAGGCGGATTTATCGACGTGTGCAGCAGCCGGGCGCATGACCGTGGCGTGCAGCCGTCATGAAGTGGTTGCAATGGGCCGGCTTGCCGGCGGGCATCGCGATTCTGATTGGGCTGGTGCTGCATGAGGGCGTGGCCGGCTTGATCCAGGTGATCGGCCAGGCGGGTTTTGCGCTGCTCTGGCTGGTGCCGTTTCATGCGCTGCCGCTGCTGCTCGATGCTTATGCCTGGCATTTGCTGCTGGGCAGGCGGGCGTCGCTCGTTTTCCTGTGGTGGGTCGCCACGGTCCGCGAGGCGGTGAGCCGGTTGTTGCCGGTGGCGGGGATTGGCGGCGAGATCGTCGGGATCCGGCTGGCGCGGTGGCGGGTGGCGGATCTGAGTGGCGTGAGCGCGTCGGTGATCGTCGAGGTGATGGTGACGATGGCGGTGCAGTATGCGTTTTCGGCGCTGGCGCTGGTTCTGATTGTGGCTTCGACGCATCGGACCGCTGGGGTGGGTACGATTGGGTTGGCGTTGCTGTTGTCGTTGCCTTTGCCTGTGATTGCTGTTGTGCTCGTGCGGCGGGGTGGGGTTTTTCATGCTATCGAGCGGTGGGCCGGCAAGTTGCTGGGGGCGTCCAGTTCGCTTCTGCAGGGCATGGATGGGCGGCAGCTCGATGCGGATATCGATGCGCTTATGTGCCGCGCTGGGCTTTTGTTGCGGGCTTTTCTCTGGCAGTTGGGTGGGTATCTGCTTGGGGCGTTTGAGGCTTATTGGGCTTTGCAGTTGCTGGGGTATCCGGTTTCTTTGACTGCGGCTCTCGCTATTGAGGGGCTTACTCAGGCTGTTCGGCATGCTGCGTTTTTTGTTCCCGCTGGGGTTGGGGTGCAGGATGTGGCTGTGGTTTTGCTTGCGCAGTTGTTTGGGGTTGATCGTGAAGTTGCTCTTTCGTTGGCGCTCGTTAAGCGCATGCGGGAGGTTTTGTTTGGGTGCGTTGCGTTGGTTTCCTGGCAGGTAGCTGAGGTTTGGTGGCGGGGTATTAATGGGCGGGGTGTTGTCGCGGAGAAGTGATTTTTTTGCCTGCGCGGCGCTTTTTGGTTGTTGTGCCTGAGGTGTTGGCCTTTCCTTGCTTTGTTATTGGTTTATTAGCGTTGCCCCTGTGCGGGGCGGCACCTACTTTTCTTTGCGGCGGTGTATGGACTCGGGACATGGGTAACACACGTAACGGGACATGGGTAACACATTTAGCCGGTCATTTCGTCAGGTTCATGTTGATGGTATCGAAGTGATGGTGGGCGATGTAAAGGTCATAGCAGTCAGGTTGCGTCGTGCTCGGCCGGATGGCGACGGGCAGGTTCTCGAGCGCATTTGAGACCTTGAAGCGTCGGGACATGAAGCGCAGTTCGCCATTGACGCGGACCCGCACGACGGTGTCTGCGTCGCCATACTGCAGCGGCGGCAGCCGCTCGGGATAGGCGCGTGGACTTGGCCGGTAACGCGTGACGGGCGTGTCCATGTCCAGCGCCTGATGGGGCCGCTGTGTGTTGTAGACGATACGCCAGGTGTCGAATGCCTGCTGCGCGCCACGGAAACTGGCGAAGTGCCTGCCGCTGAGCAGTTCAGTCTTCAGCGTGCGGTGAAACCGCTCATCCTTGCCGTTGGTCTGCGGATGGGCCGGGCGACTGTACGAGATCTTCACACCCAGACGGATCAGCCAGATGCCCAGCGTGGTGAGCTGTCCGGGCTGGGCAGGGCTGCCCCATGGTGAGCCGTTGTCGGCGTTGATGCGCAACGGCAGCCCGTAACGGCGAAACGCCTCGCGCAGTCGCCTGCGTACGGCCTGCGTGTCGGTCGGCCCGCAGGCGTCGAGCACGATATTGAAGCGCGAATGGTCATCCAGCACGGTCAGCGGCGAGCAGCGCCGGCCATCGGCGAGTTCAATCCATCCCTTGAAATCCATCTGCCACAGATCGTTGGGCTGCTCGTGCTCGAAGCGCTGCCAGGGCGTCGCTGCCAGCGAGGCTTCGGGCACGATCAGGCCGTGTCGATGCAGGATCCGGGTCATGGTGCCCGCCGTGGGCACCACCGGGTTGCCGAGATCACGCAGACGCCGTTCGAGCTTGCGTCCGCCCCATCGATGTTCGTGGACGTAGCGCAACCACGCGCTGCTCAATCCCGGGAGCCGTGCGATTCGGGCTCGATAGCGGCCGGCGCGAGCGGTCTTCCAGACCGGCCTCGCCAGACTGCCCGTAGCGCTTGAGCCACTTGTAGCCGGTCTTCGCACTGATGCCGTATCGCCGGCACAACTCGCGGCGGTTTGCGCCTTTCTGCAGGGCTAGCTGAACAAATTCCAGACGTAGGTTCACGGTATCTCTCGGGTTCCACGACATGGTCAGCTCCGGAAAAACGTCTCCAGAGTGTTACCCATGTCCCGATACACCTGTTACCTATGTCCCAGTTCCATACACCGCCGCAAAG
>NZ_JBWQQI010000049.1:0-3992 GCF_056619545.1 Paraburkholderia sp. SSBN10T | reverse complement strand
CGTTTATCGAATGTATTGGAGCACGCGATGAGGTGACTGGGGAGTCCCTGGTCAACGCTTTCGAATCGGGCAATACCGCCGCGGTTAAATCGCTAAGATAGAAAGCGCCCGTCGGCCCGTCCGCGTGGTTCGTTGGAGCCGATTGGTGGCTATCAACCTTGGAGTTGCATGATTTCGATGCCTGAATATCAACTTGGAATTTCCATATTTAGGAATTCAAAACGGCGAGGAAATTATGAATCACGAAACATTACTTCTGGCATATGAGGATGCGCTGGCAAGTCACCGGTGGGAGACTGTCGCACCGTTGATCCATGAAGATGCATGCTTCGTTTTCAGCGATGGGACGCACTTCGGAAAGGCCGCAATCGCATCTGCCTTCAAAGCGAACTTCAATCAGATTGCGAATGAGCGGTACGCCATCAAGAACATTTCCTGGACATATGTCGACGATCGCAGCGCTACCTGCACCTATGACTTCGAGTGGACAGGTTTGATCGCGGGGAAGCCAGCTTCAGGAGGAGGACGAGGCACGACAGTCGTTGTTCGTGATGAAGATAGGTGGCTTATTATCCATGAACATCTCGGCCCTCCTCCAGCTTGAGCCCGATCGATCCCAGTACCGCAGTAATCGCGGGGTGATGTCCGCATCGGGGAATAGCGAACGTCCCTCATGCGTCGCGTGCTGCCCGATCAGCGTGGAAACGGAAAGCCCAGGTGGTGTGAGTTCTGGCCCAGAGCGCGTGAATGTCCGCTCTGGAGAAATGTGGAGGACTGCTACGGGTTGTTCTGAGCCGATCGCCGTCGGGCCCAGTGCGGCCTCGACCAGAAAGAGACATTCGGTCACGGCTCTCAAATTCCGTTATGTAGCGCTCGTACTTGGTGGGAGAAAGGGTAGCTGACCCCGGATTTACACCAAGCCTCAATTCGTGCAAACTCTGTTCCACAGTGCTAACGAAGCCAACAATGATGGCAGCGCATCAGCCTGGTTTCTTGACGGGAACCAGGCAAAGCGCACGCGGACCGTATGTCCGCCTCTATTCGGGCCTTAATTTCCCATGGCGTTCAATATCGTGTTTCGGACAATTGTGAGCGGAATTTTCGATTCACGCCCAGGCACGTCCCTATCTGTCTTCCTCCCGATCCTCCCGATCCGCCGACTACCGCTCGGCCGCTGAGCCATGACGTCTTGGCGGCCGTAGCTCTTCCACGACCGCATTCGCGGATGCATACGGATTAAAGCCGGTTGAAACCGTTTCGCCGGCAAGGGGTAACAGATGGCATATGATCCGAAGACGATCGAGCCCAAGTGGCAAGCCTATTGGGACAAACATTCAACGTTCCGGGCAGAGATCGATCCAACCAAAGAGAAGTTCTACGCGCTGGACATGTTTCCCTACCCATCGGGGGCAGGATTGCATGTCGGACACCCGGAGGGATATACCGCGACCGATATCCTGTGTCGGTACAAGCGCATGCTCGGCTTCAACGTGCTGCATCCCATGGGCTGGGACAGCTATGGCTTGCCTGCCGAGCGTTATGCGATGCGCACCGGTGTCCATCCGGCAATCACCACGAAACGCAACATCGAAACATTTCGCGGTCAGGTCAAGCGACTGGGGTTTTCATATGACTGGAGCCGGGAGCTGGCAACCACCGATCCGGGCTATGTCCGCTGGACCCAATGGATTTTCCTGAAGCTGTTTGAACGCGGCCTCGCCTATCAAGCTGAGGTGGCGGTGAACTGGTGTCCAGCGCAAAACACCGTGCTCGCCAATGAAGAGGTGAAAGACGGCAAATATGTTGAGACGGGCGACCCGGTTGTGCGCCGTCTGATGCGGCAATGGATGCTTCGCATCACTCGCTACGCCGACCGGCTCATCGACGATCTGGACACACTGGATTGGCCGGAAAGCGTCAAGACCATGCAGCGCAACTGGGTTGGCCGATCGGAAGGCGCTGAGATCGACTTGCGGATCGAAGGCAGCGGCGATTCAGTGACCGTCTTCACGACACGACCGGACACCCTGTTCGGCGTGACCTTTTGCATTCTCGCGCCTGAACACGATTTGCTCGCCACTATCGTAACGTCCGAGGCCCGCGCCGCTGTCGACGCGTATGTGGTCGGGGCAAAAGCGTTGGACGAAACGGTGCGCGGCGATGCAGGGCGTAAGAAGACCGGCGTGTTCACCGGCGCGTACGCCATCAATCCTGTGAACGGTGAGCGCTTGCCGGTCTGGGTCGCCGACTACGCGTTGAGTGACTACGGCACCGGCGCCATCATGGCGGTACCGGCCCACGACCGGCGGGACCACGAGTTCGCGCAGACCTTCGGCTTGCCAATCATCAAGGTAGTCGATGATGGCGCTGGCGGCGATATGGTGGATGCGGCTTATGAAGGCGATGGCCTGATGGTCAATTCCGGTTTCCTGAATGGGCTGCCGGCCGGGCAGGCGAAACAGGCGATGACGACGTGGCTGGAGCAGCATGGCGCGGGGCACGCGAAAATTACTTACCGCCTGCGCGACTGGCTGTTCTCCCGTCAGCGCTATTGGGGAGAGCCTATTCCGGTCCTGCACCTCGCGGATGGATCGATCATGCCATTGCCTGAGAACTCGCTGCCTCTCCTGCCGCCTAAACTCGACGATTACAAGCCTGCGGCGGGTGGGGAGCCGCCGCTCGCACGCGCGATGGATTGGGTTCAGACCACTGTGCCGGGCACAGATATCCCGGCTGCACGCGAGACGAATACAATGCCGCAATGGGCCGGCTCAAGCTGGTACTTTCTTCGTTTCCTGGACCCGCACAACGACCGCGAGTTTGTCAGCAGGGAGGCCGAGAATTACTGGATGCCCGTGGACGTCTATGTCGGCGGTCCAGAGCACACCGTGCTGCACTTGTTATATGCCCGTTTCTGGCACAAGGTGCTGTACGACATCGGCGTGGTGTCGACCAGGGAGCCGTTCCGCAAGCTGTTCAATCAGGGGATGGTTCTGGCCTTTTCGTACAAGGATGAATCAGGCCGCTACTACGAACCCAACCAGGTGGTCGAGCGCGACGGCAAGCATTTCAGCGGAGATCGGGAACTGAGCCGTCAGGTCGAAAAAATGTCGAAGTCACGCTTCAACGTAGTGAATCCGGACGATGTGGTGGAAGAGTACGGTGCTGACTCGTTGCGACTCTATGAAATGTTCATGGGGCCGCTGGAGATCGCCAAGCCGTGGCAAACCTCGGGTTTGATCGGTGTTCGCCGCTTTCTGGAACGTGCCTGGCGTATCGTTTGCGATGACAACGACATGCTGCACCCGCTGATACGGGATGCCTCGGACTGCCCTCAAGGCTTGCTGCGATTGCGCCACAAGACGGTACGCGCTGTGACAGGGGACATTGAGGGGCTGCGTTTCAACACCGGCATCGCGCGGTTGATGGAAATGGCTAACGCGCTGACTCACTCCCCCGTTCGGCCGCGCGAGATCGTGGAGACCTTTGTTAAGCTGTGGGCGCCGTTCGCCCCCCATCTGGCAGAGGAGTTGTGGGGCAAGCTGGGGTACGACGGCACGCTCGCCCATGCTTCGTGGCCGAGCTTCAACCCTAACCTGCCTCTCGACGAATGCCATGAATACGTCGTGCAGGTCAACGGCAAAGTGCGCCATCGATTCCGCGGGGAAACCGGACTCGACGCGATGGCCCTCGTAGCCGCAGCGAAGGCCGAGCCCGAGGTCGGCAGCACTGCTGAATGGCAAAAACGTGACGAAGGAGATCGCCGTCCCTGGCCGACTGGTGAACTTTGTCGTTCGGGAATAGTGTTTCTATCCGGCTCAGATTAGCAGGCTCGAAACGCCCTGTTCGGTTTCAGCGGGCTAGGAGTGTGTTCCTTTTGGGGCGGTAGGTCGGCACACGAACGTCCGCTATGGGGAAAGTTCAGCGTCTCTTGTGGGTCGACATCGGTCCTCCGTTTTTTCCTGGAGCAGTCATTCGACGAGCTGCAATCT
>NZ_JBWQQI010000048.1:0-7959 GCF_056619545.1 Paraburkholderia sp. SSBN10T | reverse complement strand
CATCGTGCCCTTGTAGATCGGCATTTCAACGCTCGGCGAATTGTCGCTGAACGATAGCGTGGCTTTAACATCTGACGGGGTCATGGCACATCCTCAATCGAAGTATGGAAACAGGGTTTCGATAATTGCACGCGTGGAACAACGGACTGGCTTCTCTCAAGCAGTGCGCAGCAGCTCCAGCACCCGGACTACATCCGGGTCTGCAAGGTCGCCTTCTGGTTCCTTGCGCGCGAGCAGCAAGTCCATCAGGTCGTTATCGCTCAGCTCGAGCAGGCGTGTAAGTGCGCCTACGTCGGCGTCGCTGAGGTCATGCTCGTATTTGCCGAAAAAACGCTCGAAAATCAGATCGTTTTCCAGCAAGCCACGCCGGGCGCGCCAGCGAAGGCGCGCCCGCCGAAGCGGGTCGGACTGATGTGAGTCTTCCATCTCAGACAGCGCGGCGAACCATCAATTCCTTGATCTTGCCGATCGCCTTCGTCGGGTTGAGGCCCTTCGGGCACACATCGACGCAGTTCATGATCGTATGGCAACGGAACAGACGGTACGGGTCTTCCAGGTTGTCGAGACGCTCGCCCGTCGCCTCGTCGCGGCTGTCCGCGATAAAGCGATAGGCTTGCAGCAAGCCTGCCGGACCGACGAACTTGTCCGGGTTCCACCAGAAGCTCGGGCACGACGTCGAGCAGCTTGCGCACAGAATGCACTCGTACAGGCCGTCCAGCTCTTCGCGTTCTTCCGGCGACTGCAGACGTTCCTTTTCCGGCGGCGGCGTATCGTTGATCAGGTACGGCTTGATCGAATGATACTGGTTGAAGAACTGCGTGAAATCGCAGATCAGGTCGCGCACGACGGGCAGGCCCGGCAGCGGACGCAGCACGATCTTCTGCGGCAGGTCGTTCATGTTGGTCAGGCACGCCAGACCGTTCTTGCCGTTGATGTTCATCGCGTCCGAACCGCACACGCCTTCGCGGCAGGAGCGGCGGAACGACAACGTTTCGTCTTGCGCCTTCAGCTTGAGCAGCGCGTCGAGCAGCATGCGTTCGTGCGAGTCGATTTCGATCTCGTACGTTTGCATGCGCGGTGCCGCGTCCTTGTCCGGATCGTAGCGGTAGATTTCAAATGTACGCTTGGCCATTTCTGAATTCCTTTGACTTGTGCCTTAGAAGGTACGCGCTTTCGGCGGCACCGATTCGACGGTCAGCGGTTGCATGTGAACCGGCTTGTAGTCGAGGCGATCACCTTCGCTGAACCATAGCGTATGGCGCAGCCAGTTTTCGTCGTCGCGATGTTCGAAGTCGTTCTGGGCGTGAGCGCCGCGGCTTTCCTTGCGCGCTTCTGCGGAGACCATCGTGGCGCGGGCCACTTCGATCAGGTTCGCCAGTTCGAGCGCTTCGACGCGGGCCGTGTTGAACACCTTCGACTTATCCTTCAGATGGATGTTGTCGACACGTTCAGCCACTTCGCGGATGCGCTCGACGCCTTCGGCCAGCAGCTTCGACGTGCGGAACACGCCGGCGTGTGCCTGCATCGTGGCGCGGATGTCGTTCGCGACGGATTGCGTGTATTCGCCCGACGAGGACTTGTCCAGCTTGTCCAGACGCGACAGCGCGAAGTCGGCAGCGTCGGCCGGCAGCGGCTTGTGCTCCTTGATTTCCTTCACATGCTTGACGATGTGGTTGCCGGCCGCGCGGCCGAACACCACGAGGTCGAGCAGCGAGTTCGTGCCCAGGCGGTTGGCGCCGTGGACCGACACGCACGAGCATTCGCCGACTGCGTAGAAGCCGTTGACCGGATCTTCATGACCCTTCGACGTACCCACGACCTGGCCGTGAATGTTCGTAGGAATACCGCCCATCTGATAGTGGATGGTCGGCACGACCGGGATCGGTTCCTTGATGCAGTCGACGTTCGCGAACTTCAGCGCGATTTCGCGGATCGACGGCAGACGCTTCATGATCGTCTCGGCACCGATGTGCGACAGGTCGAGCAGCACGTGATCCTTGTTCGGACCCACGCCGCGGCCTTCCTTGATTTCCTGGTCCATCGAACGCGAAACGAAGTCGCGCGGCGCCAGGTCCTTCAGCGTCGGCGCGTAGCGTTCCATGAAACGCTCGCCATTCGAGTTACGCAGAATGCCGCCTTCGCCGCGCACGCCTTCGGTAATCAGCACGCCAGCACCAGCCACGCCGGTGGGGTGGAACTGCCAGAACTCCATGTCTTGCAGTGCGATACCCGAACGCGCGGCCATGCCCAGGCCGTCACCGGTGTTGATGAACGCGTTCGTGGAGGCCGCGAAGATCCGGCCTGCACCGCCCGTGGCGAACAGCGTGGTCTTGCCTTCGAGGATGTAGACGTCGCCGGTTTCCATTTCCAGCGCGGTCACGCCGAGCACGTCGCCGTCGGCGTCGCGGATCAGGTCCAGCGCCATCCATTCGACGAAGAACTGCGTCTTCGCTGCCACGTTCTGCTGGTACAGCGTATGCAGCAGCGCGTGACCCGTACGGTCAGCCGCCGCGCAAGCGCGTTGCACCGGCTTTTCGCCGTAGTTGGCGGTGTGGCCGCCGAACGGACGCTGATAGATCGTGCCGTCCGCATTGCGGTCGAACGGCATGCCCATGTGCTCCAGTTCGTAGACGGCGTTCGGTGCTTCGCGGCACATGAACTCGATCGCGTCCTGGTCGCCGAGCCAGTCGGAGCCCTTGATCGTGTCGTAGAAGTGATAGTGCCAGTTGTCTTCGCTCATGTTGCCGAGCGAGGCGCCAATGCCGCCTTGAGCAGCCACTGTGTGCGAACGCGTCGGGAACACCTTCGACAGCACGCAAACCGACAAACCGGCGCGCGCCAGTTGCAGCGAAGCGCGCATCCCCGAGCCGCCTGCGCCGACGATGACCACGTCAAACTTGCGACGCGGCAGAGAATTCTTGATTGCAGCCATTCTTTTATACTCTCCAGAGAATCTGCGCAGCGTAGCCGGCACACGCCAGCAGCCAGACGATCGTCAGGGCCTGAAGGAGCAGACGCACACCGACGGGCTTGATGTAGTCCATCCAGATGTCGCGAATACCCACCCACGCGTGGTAGAACAGGGACAGCAGCGTCACGAACGTGGCGAGCTTCATCCATTGCGTCGCGAAGATCGACGCCCAGCCGTCGTACGAAAATTCTTGCGCGCCGAAGAACCACACGAGCAGGATGATCGTGTAGATCGCCATGATGGCGGCGGTGATGCGTTGTGCGAGCCAGTCGCGCAGACCGTAGTGCGCGCCGACGACGAGACGCTTCGGGCCGATTCGGTTGTTAGCTGCCATTTTTTTAGAATGCTCCGAAGAGTTTGAGCGCAAAGGCAATCGTCAGAAGCGACGAGACGATCAGCACGACGATGGAGGTTTGCTTGCCCTTTTCCTTGGTGACCGCGCCGTGGTTGGTGTCCATCGCCAGGTGACGGATACCAGCGCAGAAGTGGAACAGGAAGGCCCACGCGAGAACCAGCGTGATGAGCTTGACGATGATGTTGGAGAGGAAGCCCTTGAAGACGTCAAAGCTGAGCTCTGAGGTAAGGCTTTGATCGAAGAGGTACAGCAGGAACGGAAGGAACACAAAAAGCAGCCCACCGCTGAGGCGATGGAGAATCGACACACGCCCCGCTAGTGGGAGACGGTACGCCGTCAATATTTGCCCGATACCGATGTTCCGGAACTCCGGCCTCGGTTTTTTTACGGCTTCAGCCATGCTAGACCCCTACTATGTAGTAACACTAATCCGCAATTTTAGCGCCTTTTTATATCGCGCTGCAGCGAAAAACCCCACAGGTCCTTTACTGCACACGAGACAATGGCGTCGTCAAGAGGGCATCACGCGCTACGCCCAACACCCTTGAACACATCGATCCAGCCTGAAGACCCGGATGCCCGGCAAGCCGGTTTTAGCTGAGATCGTTCTGATAGTAATACCCGGTTGTGACATACCATCCACGCCGGACTTCGACGGGACGGTCCCCATAGGTATAGGACACTCGCTCCACCGATAGCAATGGAAATCCGGGCGGCACCTGCAGCAGATCGGCGACCGACGGGTCCGCCGCGACCGCGCGAATCTTCTCGGAAGCCCGGATCATGCGGGTTCCGAACTCCGTCTCGAACATCGCGTAGAGCGGACCTTTGTACTCCGAGAGCCGCTCGAGCGTGAGCCCGCGGAACACCATGCCGGGCAACCAGATTTCGTCGAGTACCGTGATTTCACCATCAAACTGCAAAAGCCGCTTGATGAGCACGACGGGATCGGCCGGCTTCAGGTCGAGCTGCCGCGCAATATCGGCCGACGCACGCAGGCGACGACATTCGAGCAGGCGGCTAACGTGGGGATGCTCGGCGCCGTCATCGGCAAGTAACCTGAGGAAGCGAAACTGCGCACGGTCTTCATTGTGCGTCGCAACAAAAGTGCCTTTGCCCTGGCGGCGCACCAGCAGGTTATCCGCCGCCAGTTCGTCGATCGCCTTGCGGACGGTGCCCTGGCTCACCTTGAAGCGAGCCGCCAGCTCGACCTCGCTGGGGATGATTTCACCAGGCTTCCATTCGCCCGACTCCAGGCTCTGTGTAATCAGCCCCTTGATCTGTTGATACAAGGGGCTGAAAGTAGGCGATGTAGCAGGCGCAGCGGCAACAGGCACGGCCTCGCCTGGTCCCCCAGGGCCGTTAGGATTCGCAGTGCTCGCCGGGTTCGCAGTCATGCGCGCATTTCATCATAAAGGTCCATCTTCCGTCCAGAGCTTTCCCGGCAATAGATATGTCTTATATAAGACATAAGATAATGTTGACTTTGTGAATGCCGAATCCTACACTCCTTCGCGAGCAAGGGTTTGCGGGCAAATCCGGCGGCTTTTCCCCAAGTATCTCCCGATACTCCAGGTCAACCGCTTTGCACCGGCAGCCGCTCTGCATCATGCTGCTGTCTCTCGCGGTTCAGCTTTCGATTCGCCGGTCTTTGTCCCGTCAGACGCTTCGGAAACACACCCTTGCAGGAGCCCGGCACCATGCAGTGGCCACCGGCGTCTCGTGCGCCCCACGCTCCGCTGCACAGGTTTCCGGCATGGCGGTCTCGCCGCAACGCGCGTTCCAGCCTCGGTTTTCAGCTTGAGGCGCCGCGTAACAGTGAATTCCGTCGTGTTTCACAACGCTTCGCCTAACGCGCATATAGAATGGCGTTTTCCCTAGCGTCTAACGCATCGTCCTGGAGAATTCTCAATGGCTAAGCCCGCAAAGCGCGTTGCCGTCACCGGCGCCGCAGGTCAAATCGCTTACTCCCTGCTGTTCCGCATCGCCAATGGCGACCTGCTCGGCAAGGATCAGCCGGTGGTCCTGCAACTGCTCGACCTGCCGCAAGCGCAAGCCGCCGTTAAAGGCGTCGTGATGGAACTGGATGATTGCGCGTTCCCGTTGCTGTCGGGCGTCGTGATCACCGACGATCCCAAGGTTGCTTTCAAGGATGCCGACATCGCCCTGCTGGTTGGCGCACGTCCGCGCTCGAAAGGCATGGAACGTAAGGATCTGCTGTCGGCCAACGCCGAGATCTTCACGGTGCAAGGCAAGGCGCTGAACGAAGTCGCCAGCCGTGACGTGAAGGTTCTGGTGGTCGGCAATCCGGCTAACACGAATGCTTACATCGCGATGAAGTCGGCGCCGGATCTGCCGAAGAAGAACTTCACCGCCATGCTGCGTCTGGACCACAACCGCGCGCTGTCGCAACTGGCCGCCAAGTCGGGCAAGCCGGTCGCGTCGATCGAAAAGCTGGCCGTGTGGGGCAACCACTCGCCGACGATGTACCCGGACTTCCGCGTTGCAACGGCAGAAGGTCAGGACCTGACTAAGCTGATCAACGACGACGAATGGAACCGCAACACCTTCATCCCGACCGTCGGCAAGCGCGGCGCAGCGATCATCGAAGCGCGCGGCCTGTCGTCGGCAGCGTCGGCAGCCAACGCTGCAATCGACCACGTGCGTGACTGGGTGCTCGGCACGAACGGCAAGTGGGTCACGATGGGCATTCCGTCGGACGGTTCGTATGGCATTCCGGAAGACATCATTTACGGTGTGCCGGTGATCTGCGAAAACGGCGAGTACAAGCGTGTCGAAGGCCTGGCAATCGACGCGTTCTCGCGCGAAAAGATGGACGCTACGCTGAACGAGCTGCTCGAAGAGCGCGAAGGCGTCCAGCACCTGCTCGGCTAAGCGCCTGATGCAGACCAGCCGGGACTCCGTTGCACAGCAGCGGGTTCCGGTTTTTTACGTGCGTATCCGATCCGAACGCGTTTTGTGCCGCTTGGTGCGCTGCCGCCCCAGCCCTTCGAGCAAAACCTGGGCAGAACGCGTCCGAATCCGATTCCTCAACGAGAACCCACGCCCTTAACGCCGAAGATGCGCGCACTGACTCCCGCCGAAGTGCTGTTTGACGGCGAAGCGCCGCCCACTGTCCTGCCTGCCTGCGATCACTACGCCGGCAGCGAGAAGCTGATGCTGAAATCGCTCGCTTTGCAGCAGGAGTTGGGGCCGGTGTTCGACATCACGCTCGATTGCGAAGACGGCGCCCAGGTGGGCCGCGAGGCCGAGCATGCGGAGCTGGTGGCGTCGCTGCTGGGCAGCGAACACGACCGGTTCGGCCGCGTCGGCGTGCGGATTCACGATTTCAATCATGCGCACTGGCGCGACGACGTGCGCCTGATCCTGCGCGCCGCCAGACGCGCCCCTGCCTATATCACCCTGCCGAAGATCCGCAGTGTCCCCGATGCCGCCGAAATGTGCGCCTACATCGAAGCGACGCGGCGCGAACTCGGCATCGCTCAGCCCGTGCCGGTGCAGTTGCTGGTCGAAACCCACGGCGCGCTGGCGCGGGTCTTCGAGCTGGCCGCCCTGCCGGGCGTCGAAGCGCTGAGCTTCGGTCTGATGGACTTTGTCTCCGCGCACGACGGCGCGATTCCCGATACCGCCATGCGCTCGCCCGGCCAGTTCGATCACCCGCTGGTGCGGCGCGCCAAGCTCGAAATCTCCGCGGCCTGCCATGCGCACGGCAAGGTGCCGTCGCATAACGTCAGCACCGAAGTGCGCGACATGAGCGTGGTGGCCAACGACGCCGCCCGTGCCCGCAACGAGTTCGGCTACACGCGGATGTGGAGCATCCACCCGGCCCAGGTGCCGGCCATCGTCGCCGCCTTCGCACCGCGCGAAGACGAGATCGCCACCGCCGCCGAGATTCTGCTGGCCGCGCAGTCCGCCCATTGGGGTCCGACGCGCCATCACGACACGCTGCACGACCGCGCCAGCTACCGCTATTACTGGTCGGTGCTGCGCCGCGCCCGCTCGACCGGGCGCAGTGTGCCGGCCGAAGCCGCCCCGCTGTTCAACGAGACGTGAACGGAGACCGCTGGAGATGAGCGAAAAGATGCAAGCCGCAGGCACGACTGGCGAGACCGGCGCCCCGGGCGCGTTCAAGCCGAAAAAGTCCGTGGCGCTCTCAGGCGTGACGGCGGGCAACACCGCCCTGTGCACGGTCGGCAAGACCGGCAACGACCTGCATTACCGCGGCTACGACATTCTCGACATCGCCAGCACCTGCGAATTCGAGGAAATCGCCTACCTGCTGGTGCACGAAAAGCTGCCCACCCAGGCCGAACTCACCGCCTACAAGACGAAGCTGAAGGCGCTGCGCGGCCTGCCCGCCAACGTCAAGGCCGCGCTCGAGTGGATTCCGGCTGCCGCCCATCCGATGGACGTGATGCGCACCGGCGTCTCGGTGCTCGGCACCGTGCTGCCCGAGAAGGACGACCACAACCTGCCCGGCGCGCGCGACATCGCCGACCGGCTGATGGCCTCGCTCGGCTCGATGCTGCTGTACTGGTACCACTACTCGCACAACGGCAAACGCATCGAGGTGGAAACCGACGACGACTCGATCGGCGGCCACTTCCTGCAT
>NZ_JBWQQI010000047.1:0-8874 GCF_056619545.1 Paraburkholderia sp. SSBN10T | reverse complement strand
GCAAGCAAACCAACAAAGAACAAGCCGCCGCAGGCAACAAACCAAACCGCGCCGCAGGCAACCAACCCAATCCCTGAACCTTATAATGTGGATCGACCCGCCCCCGCCCCCCTTGGAAAATGCCCGAACTCCTGAACAACCTAAACCCCGAACAACACGCAGCGGTAACGCTGCCAAACGAACCGGCACTCATTCTGGCCGGTGCGGGCAGCGGCAAAACCCGTGTGCTCATTACCCGCATCGCCTGGCTTATCCAGCAAGGGCTGGCATCCCCCGCGACCATCCTCGCCGTCACCTTCACCAACAAGGCCGCCCGCGAAATGATGGCGCGCCTGCAAGCCCTCCTGCCCATCGACACCCGCGGCATGTGGATCGGCACCTTCCACGGCCTGTGCAACCGCATGCTGCGCGCCCATCATCGCGATGCCGCCTTGCCCGCCACCTTCCAGATCCTCGATACCGCCGACCAGTTGTCCGCGATCAAGCGTCTGATGAAGGGCCTGAACATCGACGACGAAAAGTATCCGGCGAAAAATCTCCAGTACTTCATCAACAACGCCAAAGAGCAGGGCCTGCGCCCCAAAGACGTCGACGCCACCGATAACTTCAACCGCAAATTCGTCGAGCTCTACGAAGCCTACGAGCAGCAGTGCCAGCGCGAAGGCGTGGTGGATTTCCCCGAGCTGCTGCTGCGCTGCTACGAGCTGCTCGCGCACAATCCGCCGCTGCGCGCGCATTATCAGGCGCGTTTCCGCCATATCCTCGTCGACGAGTTTCAGGACACCAACAAGCTCCAGTACGCATGGCTCAAGCTGCTGGCCGGACAGACCAATTCGATCTTCGCAGTCGGCGACGACGATCAGTCCATTTACGCATTCCGCGGTGCGAACGTCGGCAACATGCGCGACTTCGAGAACGAGTTCAACGTCCGCCATCTGATCAAGCTCGAGCAGAACTATCGCTCGCACGGCCACATCCTCGATGCGGCCAATCAGTTGATCGCCAATAACTCGCGGCGGCTGGGCAAGAACCTGCGAACCGATGCGGGCCACGGCGAGCCGGTGCGCGTCTACGAAGCCGCCACCGATTCACAGGAGGCCGGCTGGATCGTCGAGGAAATCAAGGCGCTCATCAGCACCGGCACCTCGCGCAGCGAAGTCGCCGTGCTGTACCGGAGCAACGCGCAGTCGCGCACCATCGAACACACGCTCGTCAACGCCGGCATCGCCTATCGCGTGTATGGCGGCCTGCGCTTCTTCGAGCGTCAGGAAATCAAGCACGCGCTGGCCTATCTGCGCCTGATCGACAACCCGAACGACGACACCGCGTTCTCCCGCGTCGTCAACTTTCCGACGCGCGGCATCGGGGCGCGCTCGATCGAGCAGCTCGCGGATGCCGCGCGGCTCTACAACTGCTCGATGGCGGCGGCGATTCCGTACGTCGCCGGCAAGGCGGGCTCGAGCCTGGCCAGCTTCGCCAATCTGATCGGCAAGATGCGCGCGGAAACCCAGCAGATGAGCCTGCCGGAAACCGTCGAATACGTGGTGCGAGCGAGCGGCCTCGCGGAGTTTTATCAAACCGAACGCGAAGGCCAGGACCGCCTCGAAAACCTGCAGGAACTGGTCAACGCGGCCGCGGCCTTTGTCAGCGAAGAAGGCTACGGCCTCGACACGCCCGCGCGCTCGATTCCGCTGCGTCCCGGTGCGACCGCTGCGCCGGAACTGGCGGCGGCGACCGAAGATCCGAACATCGTGGTCCTCGATGCGCCGAATCTCACCGATCCGGCGCAGAATCCCGACACGATGACGCCGCTCGCCGGCTTCCTGTCGCACGCGTCGCTTGAAGCGGGCGACAATCAGGCGCAGGCCGGCCAGGAAGCGGTGCAGTTGATGACCGTTCATGCGGCGAAGGGGCTCGAGTTCACCGCGGTGTTTATCACGGGTCTTGAAGAAGGCCTGTTCCCGCACGAAAACAGCGCGATGGAAACCGACGGGCTCGAAGAAGAGCGCCGTCTGATGTACGTCGCGATTACGCGCGCCAAGGAGCGGCTCTATCTGTCGTTCGCGCAGAGCCGGATGCTGCACGGCCAGACCCGTTACAACATCCGCTCGCGCTTCTTCGACGAGTTGCCGCAGGAAACGCTCAAGTGGCTCACGCCCAAGGTCGAGGCAGGCGCGCGCTGGGGCGGCCGTTCCGACAACGCTGGTTACGGCCGTGACTGGTTTGCGCGGCCGGATCGGCAGCAAGGCTATTCGGGCGCGGCCACGTCCGCGCCGCTGCCGGCTTTTGCCAACGAGCAGCGGGCGGCCGAAAGCGGTTTCCGGGTCGGCCAGCAGGTGTTTCACACCAAGTTCGGCGAAGGCACGATCACCGCGCTGGAAGGCGGCGGCGCCGATGCCCGTGCGCAGGTCAAGTTCAAACGGCACGGCGAGAAGTGGCTGGCGCTCGCGGTCGCCAAATTGCAGGCGGTCGAATGAAAACAGTACAAACCGGAGCGGTGGACGGTCGTCGTCCGTTGGGCGTAATGGCGGCATTGCCGCAGGAACTCGGTGATCTGCTCGAGGCGATGCGGGCCGAATCCGAGGTGCGTACGGTCACGCATGGCCGGCGCGATTATCACCTCGGCACCGTACATGGCGCGCCATGCGTCGTCACGCTTGGACGCATCGGCAAGGTAGCCGCGGCGGCGACGGTCAGCGCGCTGATTCATGGCTTCGACGTCGAGGCGGTGGTGTTTACCGGTGTGGCGGGTGGGGTCGGACGTGACGTGCGGATCGGCGATATCGTCGTGGCCGATACCTTGACGCAACACGATCTCGACGCGTCCCCGCTGTTTCCGCGTTTCGAAGTGCCGTTGCTCGGGGTGGCCCGCTTCGCCGCGGACCAGGTGCTGGCCGATCGGCTCGCAGCGGCGGCCGGGCAATTCGTGGCGCAAGAGGGCTCCGCATTGGCCGCGCGCTTCAGCACGCAACTGCCGCGTGTGCACCGTGGGCTCATCATCAGCGGCGATCAGTTTGTCGCCAGTGCGGCGGCCGTCGAGGCGCTACGCGAGGCCTTGCCCGACGCGCTCGCGGTCGAGATGGAAGGCGCGGCGATTGCGCAGGTCTGTCACGAGTACGGAGTGCCGTGCGCGATCGTGCGCACCGTGTCCGATACGGCGGATGCGCATGCCCCCGCATCGTTTACGTCGTTTTTGACCGAGATCGCCGGAACCTATTCGAACGGCATTCTGAAGCGCTTCTTGCAGGCACGCGCCTAAGCGTTGCCACCCGCGGTCAGCGCGTCGCGCACCTGCTGCAAGGCGCCGGCATCTTCGATGGTCGGCAGATCGCCGGGGTCGCGTCCCTGGGCGAGCGCCGCAATCGCGCGGCGCAGCAGCTTGCCCGAACGCGTCTTCGGCAGCATCCCCACCATATGCACCCGCGCCGGCCGTGCAATCGCCCCGAGCTGGCGGTCGACCGTCGCGGCCAGCTCCGCTTCGAGCTTCGTACGCGCATCGTCCGCCGCATAACGGTCCGCGTCGCGCAACACCACGAAGGCCAGCGCCACCTGGCCCTTGAGCGGATCGGCCACGCCCACGACCGCCACTTCGGCCACCGCCGCATGGCCCGAGAGCGCTTCTTCGATCTCGCGCGTGCCGAGCCGGTGACCGGCGACGTTGATCACATCGTCGGTGCGGCCGAGGATCGTCACGTAGCCGTCGTTATCCTGGATGCCCCAGTCGAAGGTCGAATAGAGCTGCTGGTCCGGCACGCTCGACCAGTAGGTGCTGACGAAGCGCCGGTCGTCGCCCCACACGGTCGACATGCAGCCCGGCGGCAGCGGATAGCCGAGCGTGATCACGCCTTTCTCGCCGGGCGCGCAGACCTCGCCGGTCTGTTCGTTGCGCAGCGTCAGGTTGTAGCCGTAGACCGGCACGCCCGGCGAGCCCAGTTTCGGCGGCAGCGCTTCGATGCCGCGCTGGATTGCCAGCATCGGCCAGCCGGTCTCGGTCTGCCAGTAATTGTCGACCACCGGTTTGCCGAGCGCATCGGCGATCCACGATGCGGTGGGTTCATCGAGCGGCTCGCCGGCCAGGAACAGCGTGCGCAGGCTCGACAGGTCGGACTGCTTCAGCAGCGCCGGATCCTGCTTCTTGAGCACGCGCAAGGCGGTCGGCGCGGTGAACATCAGGTTGATCCGATGCTGCTCGACGAGCCGCCACCAGATGCTGCCGTCCGGGCGGACCGGCGTGCCTTCGTACATCACCGTGGTCAGGCCCGCGATCAACGGTGCGTAGATGATGTAGCTATGGCCGACCACCCAGCCGATGTCCGACGCGGTGAACATGGTGTCGCCCGCGCGGCCTTCGAAGATGTATTCCATGGATGCCGCCAGCGCCACCGCGTAGCCGCCCACGTCGCGCACCACGCCTTTCGGCCGCCCGGTCGTGCCCGAGGTGTAGAGCACGTACGAAGGCTCATTGGACTCCAGCCATTCGCACGGCACATGGGCGTCGAAAAACTGTTCGCGTAGCGGTTCGTAGTCGACCAGGTAGCCGGCGTTCAGGCGCTCGGGCGCGAGCTGGCGGTCGATGCGCAGCACGTGCGGCGGCTTGTGCTGCGCGCGGGCGAGCGCCTCGTCGACGAGCGGCGTGTAGTCGATCACCTTGCCGCCGCGCGCGCCGGCGTCGGCGGTGACGATCAGCGCGGGTTTTGCGTCGTCGATGCGCGCCGCGAGGCTGGGCGCGGCGAAGCCGCCGAACACCACCGAGTGAATTGCGCCGAGGCGCGCGCAGGCGAGCATCGCGAATACCGCTTCGGGGATCATCGGCAGGTAGATCAGCACGCGCTCGCCGCGCTTTACACCCAGCGAGCGCATGACCGCGGCCATCCGGTTGATCTCGGCGTACAGCTCGGCGTACGTGTAGCGCCGCTCGATGCCGGTCTCCGTCGATACGTAGACGAGCGCGTTCTGCTGCGCCCGTTCGGCCAGATGCCGGTCTACCGCGTTATGGCACAGATTGGTCCGGCCGCCGACGAACCAGCGCGCAAACGGCGGATTCGAGCAGTCGAGCACGGTCTCGAACGGCGTCTCCCAATGGATGCGTCGCGCTTCGTCGCGCCAGAAGTCTTCGGGGGCTTCGATGGAACGGCGGTGGAACTCGCGGTAACGGGTCATTGGCGGCGGTCCTTGGGTTCTTGTCGGTGCCTGGCTTTTCCCCTGCTGCATGGGGGGAGCGGGCGGGCGAAGCGCGTCCGCGCCGCCCGGCGAACCTCGACGTTAGGCCCCGGCCAATGCGGCGCATGTCCGCACAGCATAGAGCAGGCTCAGCGGCGCGGACAACGCGGGTTCACCATAGGCGCCGCGCACCACGCGCCCAAAATGGAACAAGGCGCCGCAGCGCCTTGTTCCATGCCAACCCGGACTTCGATCCCGTTTGGGTCTCCGGGTCCGGTTCCGCCTTCCAGTTCGCTCACGCTTTGGCGCGCTTGCCCTCGACGTCGGGCAACAACACCGTCAGGATGCCGATCAGCGGCAGGAACGAGCAGACCTTGTACACATAGGCGATGCTGGTGGCGTCGGCCAGCTGGCCGAGCACCGCCGCACCGATTCCGCCGAGGCCGAACGCGAAGCCGAAGAAGAGGCCGGCGACCATGCCCACCTTGCCGGGAATCAGCTCCTGCGCATAGACGAGGATCGCCGAGAACGCCGAGGCCAGCACCACGCCGATCACCACGGTCAGCACGCTGGTCCAGAACAGGTTGGCGTACGGCAGCAGCAGCGTGAACGGCGCGACGCCGAGGATCGATACCCAGATCACATATTTACGGCCGATCCGGTCGCCGATCGGACCGCCGATGATCGTGCCCGCAGCGACGGCTGCGAGGAAGACGAACAGATGGACCTGGGCGGCCTGCACGGGCAGATGGAACTTGTCGATCAGATAGAACGTGAAATAGCTGTTGATGCTGGCAAGGTAGAAGTACTTCGAGAACACCAGCAGCACGAGCACGCCCATCGCGAACAGCACCTGGCGGCGCGACAGCGTCGCATGACCGGCCTGCGCGCTGCGCGCTTTCTTCGTCGCGGGATGGCGCTTGTACCAGCGGCCGATCTGCGTGAGCACGACGATCGCCACCAGCGCGGCTGCCGATACCCACGCAATGCTGCGCTGGCCGTGCGGGATGATGATCAGCGCGGCGAGCAGCGGCCCGAGCGACGAGCCGGCGTTGCCGCCCACCTGGAATAGCGACTGCGCGAGACCATGCTGGCCGCCCGAGGCCATCCGCGCGACCCGCGACGACTCCGGATGGAACACTGACGAGCCGCAGCCGACCAGTGCGGCCGCCACCAGCAGAATGCCGAAGTTCGGCGCCACCGACATCAGCAGCAGGCCGGCCAGCGTAAAGCCCATGCCGACGGGCAGGGAATACGGTTTCGGATGCTTGTCGGTATAGATGCCGATCAGCGGTTGCAGCAGCGATGCCGTGATCTGGTAAGTCAGCGTGATCAGGCCGATCTGTCCGAACGACAGTGCAAAGTCGGCCTTCAGCATCGGATAGATCGCAAGGATCAGCGACTGGATCATGTCGTTGATCAGATGCGAAAAGCTGATCGCGCCGAGCACGGAGTACACCGTGCGTTGGGCTCTCGCGGCCAGAGGCGGGACGGCGGGGCTGCCGGAGACGCCGGCGAGGGCGTTTTTGTCGAGGCTCGTTTCCATGCGCTTGAGAGAAGGAGAGAGAAGTGAGCGAGGGCCGGATCCGCGGGCTGCGGCATATCGACACGTTACCCGGCGCCATCAGGTGTTTTGCAAAGTGTAATGTGGCTCGTGTGAAATGTTCGGACAACTTTTGTCGCGAACCGGACACGGGTTGATACGCCAAAGAAGTGCCTGGGACGTATTTGGGACACGCCGCGGCCGAGGGCAGGCTCGAAGAGCGAGCAGTGATGCCGCGATTTCACACTCGGCTGCCACGATTTGAGTCGATGTGCAAGTGGCTGGACTTGTAAGCCGGGACGAATTTTGGCCGTGTATAAGACGGTCGCGGAGCGCCGCTTACGAGGCGGATGCTCAAGGAGCGCCGGGGGACGGCTGTATTAAAGAATGCGACCGCAGATGCCGTAGACCCGGTGAGATAACGATGAATGCCGGAACCGACCTTTCCGGTAGGTCGATACGTGGGGACGAAATATGAAAGCAGTTTCGCTGGGCAGCCAGACGGGCGTGGGGTTCGTGGCGGATGGCGAGCCGGCAGGCAATGCGCCGCATGCGAGCGCACCGGTTGGACGGCTCAAGGGCTTGTCGGTGAAAGCGACGTTGCGGCTGGCTTTCGCCGTGCTGCTGATCGGCACCCTTTTGATCGGCGTATTTTCGTTGGCGCAGATTAGCCGGCTCAACGGCTCGGCGCAGTCGATCTACGACCAGGGCCACGTGGCGAGCCGGGCGGCCGAGGAAGCGCGCGGTTACGTGCTGCGCGCGAGCCGCGCCCAGAAGATGCTGCTGACCGCGACGACGGGCAAGGAGCGCGACGATCTCGGTTCGGACATCGACAAGGGTCTCGCCGGCCTGGCCACGCAGATGAGCACGCTGCAACAGTATGTGGACGCTTCCAATAACGATCAGGTTGCCCAGCAGAAGAAATTCGCCGCGGCGGTGGCGACATGGAGCGGCCATCTGCGCGATTTCGTGACCCTGGTGAAGGCGCAGCCGCTGGACCTGTCGCAGATGAACTGGCAGGTCGGCACGCAGGACGTGTCCTTGCTGGTCGAGACCGAGAAGCTCGAAAAGATGGTGGATGCGCTGGTCGAACAGCGCAGCGTGGCCGCGAAGGCGACCATCGAAGCTTCGGCGTTCATTTTTCACTCGTCGTTCGTGATGATTGCGGCGATGACGATTGGCCTGATCGTGCTGGCGTTTGCGATCAGCGAATGGGTGGTGCGGCGGCTCGCGCGGCAACTGGGTGGCGAGCCCGTGTATGCGAAGGAGATTGCGAGCCGGATTGCGGCGGGCGACCTGTCGAACCGGATTGCGCTGGCGCGCAACGATCGTTCGAGCATGCTGTCGGCGCTGCATGACATGCAGAGCGGACTGTCGACGACGGTATCCGACATTGCGGCGAGCGCGGATGCGATTGCGACGGCGTCGGGACAGATCTCGATGGGCAACCTGGACCTGTCGCAGCGGACCGAGCAGCAGGCGATGGCGCTGGAGCGCACGGCGAGCAGCATGGAGGAGCTGACCTCGACGGTGCGTCAGAACGCCGACAACGCGAAGCAGGCGAGCACGCTGGCGAACAACGCCTCGGAGATTGCGGAGAAGGGCGGCGACGTGGTGAGCCGTGTGGTCGCGACCATGAACGAGATCAACGATAGCGCGAAGAGCATCGGCGACATCATTGGCGTGATCGAAGGGATTGCGTTCCAGACCAACATTCTGGCGCTCAACGCAGCGGTGGAAGCTGCGCGGGCGGGCGAGGAAGGGCGCGGTTTCTCGGTGGTCGCCGCGGAAGTGCGCAATCTCGCGCAGCGTAGCGCGGCGGCGGCCAAGGAGATCAAGGGTTTGATCAGTACTTCTGTCGAGCGCGTGAGCAATGGTTCGACGTTGGCGCAGGATGCTGGCCAGACGATGGATGAAGTCGTCAAGGCGGTGAAGCGCGTGACCGACATCATGGGGGAGATTTCGGCGGCTTCTGCTGAGCAGAGTTCTGGGATCGAGGAGATTAACCTCGCGGTGACGCAGATGGATGCTGGGACTCAGCAGAATGCGGCCCTCGTTGAGGAGGCGACTGCCGCTGCGCGGTC
The DNA here is from genome assembly GCF_056619545.1 of Paraburkholderia sp. SSBN10T. NCBI lineage: Bacteria > Pseudomonadati > Pseudomonadota > Betaproteobacteria > Burkholderiales > Burkholderiaceae > Paraburkholderia > Paraburkholderia sp. SSBN10T. The sequence continues at coordinate 87 of NZ_JBWQQI010000047.1, read as the reverse complement.
GCTGGATGATCAGGCTAGGGCGTTGAAGGTTATGGTGGGGAAGTTTAGGTTAAATAATTGAGGGTTTTTTGCCTTGCAGGGGGCCTT
>NZ_JBWQQI010000046.1:0-10067 GCF_056619545.1 Paraburkholderia sp. SSBN10T | reverse complement strand
AGACCAGTCATCTACCGACGATCGGACATTTGAACATCGGTTTCGTCCAGACAACGGATCTTCGTGCTCGAATCATGTCCGACCGGTCATCGGCCGTTGCGGTCAATAGCGCCACATTAGATTGCAGCTCGTCGAATGACTGCTCTCGGAAAAAACGGAGGACCGATGTTGACCCGAAGCGGTCAGATGAGATTTCCGAAAGCCGACGTTCAACGCCTAGGTTCAGGGACTCCCGCGAAGCGGGACGGACTATCGATATTGAGGACGATCGTTCTTCATTGTGGTGGCGCTGGCACGAGCCCGTACCTGGACATGACATCGATAAGTTTCTCGCGGTCGGGCGGTCCGCCAGCGTTTATGATTGCTCCGACATCACGAAAATACTGAGCACCAATGTCGGGAGTAAGGACGATCAATGCGCGGGCTGTGCCATTGTGCGGATTGCTAAAATGATGGACCGATCCGCGTGCGGTGAACATCCATTCTCCTGGTGTCAAGTCTCGGACTATCCCATCGACCGAGTACCGAAGCATGCCTTCCAGGACGTAGACGCATTCTTCGTTACGTGTATGGCTGTGTGGTGGCGGAACTTGCGAGTTAGGGGGCACGGTCAACTCAAAAACACCCATCCCGCCTGTCGCAGTTCCATCTATCAGGTACTGAATGCTCAATTGACCAACGTTGATTGGTTCGTGCGCCGCCGCGCCGCTGAGAGTCATTTTCAAACTCCTTTTGATTGAGGATTCTCGTCAATCCGCCAACGTTATGGACGAGGGACGCACCGCTTGCGGCGCGTCTGGCGACGGAACGGGACTCCGTTCAACTTGGATTATGCGCCTCTCAGGAGCGTATCTTGTCCAAGAGCGGCGACAGGCCAGTATTGGCGAACCCGGAAGTTTGGCCAACGCCCGCCAGTCACCTGCCCTATCTCGACGCGAACTTCCCTTGTCATCCCCTCTCGGATGCTCGCGACTTCTGATCGAACGGCTGGTACCGGAAAGGAGCTCGATAGCGATAGGCTCAGAGCACCCCTGATTGGATATCGTTGATGCAGTGAAGTTAGTCACCGAGCAACGGCGAGGTAGCAGCTTGCCGCGATTTTGCAAGTTAGCGGAGCGGTCAGGGACATCAGACGTACAGAGGACCGACGATTAGCTAACAATACACGCTCGAAAGCGCGGAGTAGTTTGGGATTTCTATCCGCAGCACTCACGATAAGGTTTGAAGTTGCAATGGAACACCCCTAACGGCCATTGGCGAGAAGCCGAAACGTTTCTTGAATCGAACCGAAAAGCGTGATGCCGATTCGTAGCCGACTTGATAGGCAATTTCCGAAATTGGGCGGTCTGTTACCTGCAAGAGCGTCAGTGCCGTCGTCATGCGCACATCGATCAGAATATCGTTGAAAGACTGTCCCTGATCCGCAAGCCGGCGCCTGAAGGTCGCTTCGCTCATGGCAAGAGATTGCGCCAGATCTCTTGAAACCCACGTCTTTTCCGGCGCGGCTCCGATCATGAGACGCACCTTCCTTTGCAGATCGGACGGTATCTCCGCATTGAAGATCAACCCCGTATGTGCAAGCCAAGCCATCAGTTCCTGCATCCGGTGCTCTGCAACGATGTCAGGAATACGGTCGGGCGTGACAATGGTTTGTACGGCACGCTCGAACGATTGCGCGAATTCGTCGCCCAAGTTTTTTAGAGCAGCAACGTTTTTCAGTTTCTTGTGATTAGGAAAAACCCTCTCCAATCTCGACAGGATCAAATTTGCGCAGACGATCCAGGTGGATTCAAACTCTCCACGTTCTGTTTCGTTTTGAACATCGCAAGTCGTACCCGGTGCAATCGCCACAGCGTCGCCGGGTAATAAGAGTATCTTCTGGCCGCTGACCTTGACTGTTTTTCGTCCGCGTCTGAGCAAGATGAGCGCCGGATGATCGGTGACGAAGGTGTGGACGAGCAAATCATTTCGTTGACGAACCGAGGCCGTCAAGCCTACGTTGTGTCTCGACCAGACCATCCGTTGAATTCGGGTTTCAGCGTTCATATGCAGCCGGTGTATGAGTCTAGACGATCCATTCGAGGGCATGAATCACTTTGATCGGATCAGCATATCAGGTGATTGTATCGGCACATATAGGGAGAGGCATCTGATCTATTCTGGTTCCGAACCGTGAACAACGAAGTCGGAGAAAATTGATGATTCTGTATGCCTCGCCGCTAGCTTGCTCGGGCGCAGCTAACATGGTCCTGCTTGAGCTTGACATCCCCTATGAACTTAAGTTCGTCGATGTCTACGCACAACCGCACGTGCTGATCGAAGATGGGACACCCTTTGCCGACGTGAATCCCAAGAATGCAGTTCCGGCGCTCAGGCTGGATTCTGGTGAATTGCTGACCGAAATCGGCGTCATCCTTCAGTACATCGTCGAGCTGAAACCCGAATCCGAATTGCTCCCAAAAGCAGGCACCTTGGCGCGCTATCGCGTGATGGAGTGGTTGAGCTACGTGGGCTCCGATGTACACAAAACTATCGGACCATTGTTCCATCCGCATATGCCAGATGCTGCGAAAGAGATACACAAACAGAACCTCAACCGCAGGCTGACCTACATCGAACAGAGGTTGACGCATCAATCATATTTGACGGGTGAGACCTTCACGGTGGCCGATGCTTACCTGTTCGTGATGGTCGGGTGGGATCCCTATTTCAAATTCGACCTGACACCGTATCCAAATCTCATTGGGTTTCAGGAAAGAGTGGCATCTAGACCGTCATTTGCGAATTATCTTCAGATCATTGACCCGGTTCTTAAGCGGATGAATCTTCCGGTATTCCCCAATCGATAGCGATAAGGCGCAAAGCAAGGTGGTGTCGATGGGCTTTTGAAGCCTGGACAAGCCTCACCGTCAAGCGTCGCTATCCATGTGTGCTCGGCGAAGCGAAGATGAAAAGGCATTGCTGCATTGAGGAAATGCATCGCCCGGTCACGCGTTACCGGGGCGTCGATTTGATATTCCGTTCTCGGCTCGATTGGAAACCGAGTCGAGAACTCCCCTCGCGCTACAACGGGGTCTGCATGATGTCCGTGTACGCGCTTACGAGTCTGTTGCGGATTTGCAGGGAGCGCTGGAATTGGATGTTGACTTTCGCGCCATCAATCACCAGGTCGTTGAGCGAGACGTTTGGCGCACCTAGTTCAAACGCCCGTGCCTCACCGCCTACCAACTTCTGCTTGGCGCTGATCTCCTTGAGCGACTGTTGTAGCGCCTCTGCGAAGCTAACTGGGCTGGCATTGGCCGAAACAACGGTCGACGAGTCAGGTGTTCCTGCATTTGCGGCTTCGTTAGCCATCGTGCGCATCTGCTGCAAAGCAGACGCGATCGGATCTACCGGTACCATCGTTATCTCCCGAGCGCGTCGAAGTGCGCGAAAATTGAAGAATTAGCTTACAAAATCCGCACATGTGCGAGCTGCGGTCGTCTGGAAACGCGCTCCAGACAATCGCAGATTTGCCGGCGTTGCGGTATCGGTCAAATGTCCGATACCGCAGAGAGGTCGCAGACGGGTCTATCTCACATACCCACCGCGTTTTGACCGTTAGTTTGAAGGCCCTCCGATAAAAAACCCGTGCCGTCCGGGCGGGTTGACGATTGGGGGCCGCACGGCTAAGCTCGCTTTCGCAGCCAGCTTCATGGCCTTGCCGCAGGCGTTATCGTCATCCAACGCGCCCAAACCGAGTGGGCCTCAGCAGAGGGAACTCGGAACACAGGCGCCACGGTAATGCCCTCATCATTTCATTTCTTTGGCTGATCCCCGCTACCAAACACGCGTGACATGGCTTTGCCAAGCGCGCGTGTTTGTCGAGATTCCCCACAGCCAGAAGTCATGAGAGCCACCGTGGCCTTTCCCCTGAACAACCTGACGGAAAGGCAACAACCATGAAGATAACTGGAAACACCATTCTGATCACGGGCGGCACCAGCGGCATCGGCCGCGCGCTCGCCGAAGCATTCCATGACCGCGGCAACCGCGTCATCGTCACCGGGCGACGTCAAACGATGCTCGACAAAATCACAGCGAGCCGTCCGGGTATCGTCGGCTTGCCGCTGGACCTCGGCGACCCGGCTTCGCTGGCCCGCCTCGAGAACAACGTTCACGCCAGATTTCCCGAACTCAATGTGCTCATCGCCAACGCCGGCATTTCGCGGCCAGAGGACGTAACCGCAGATCGCTGGGACGGCGCCGACGCCGAGGCGATCATCGAAACCAACATCCTGGGCGTGCTGCGCGCGACAGTGGCTTTCCTGCCGCTGCTGAAAGAACAGCCGAACGCGACGATCATAGCGACCAGCTCGGCTCTGGCATTCCTGCCCCTTGCCAGCTTCCCAACCTACTGCGCGAGCAAAGCCTTTTTGCATTCCTGGCTTACGTCGCTGCGTCATCAACTCCACAAAATCCCTGTGGAAGTGCTGGAGCTTTCGCCACCCTATGTGCAAACCGAACTGACCGGCGCCCAGCAGGCTGCCGATCCTCGCGCCATGCCAATCGGTGATTACATTGGACAGGTGATGCAAATGCTCGAACATGGTGATCATCCCCGAGGGGAGATTCTGCTTGAGCGCGATCATGCTCGGCGATGGGCCGACCGGGATGGCACATACGATGCCATCTTTGCCACCATGAATCCGAAATGACGAGCGGCTGCCAGGCTTAAGTGGCCGCCTAGAGGGCGGTCACCGCGTCGTCGTCCGGTTCCCGGGATGGCTGCCTCCACACACCATCGCGGCGAGTTGCTGACTCAGCCGTTGTTTGATCACCGGCTTCCACCGCACCAGGCTGAATGCCTTGCCGTCACCGAGCACGGCGTAGCGCCCGCCAAGCATGGCGCTGCACCGGTAGATGCCGACCACACGTTCTGTCCGTCGGCTAGCCACCCAACTTCTGACCATCATGCCCCGGGCGTGCATTTGTGCGAACGGCAGCTTAATGGGCAACAACGCGTTCTGGAAGCAGTTGTTGCGAAGGATGTCGCCATAGCTGGGCGCGATCACGCAGCGCACCCCGATCCCCTTGAGCGCCCACACCGCTCCCTCGCGCGACGAGCCGCAGCCGAAGTTTTCACCCGCCAGCAGGACGGGCGCACCATGAAAGCGCGGATCGTTGAGCACGCAGTCCGGGTTGCTGCTGCCGTCCGCGCGCCGGCGAATCGCTTCAAATGCGTAGGGTCCGAGTTCGTCTTTGCCGAGTGTGGTCAATCGGTTGCCGGTGGTGTCGCAGGTATAGGAGTGAGGCAGCGAATTAGGATCGAACTGCTTCCCCAGGTTGTCTTCGATGACGGTCTGAATGTGTGCGGCCATGCTGAAGACCCCGATTGAGGGCGGCTGTGTTGCCTCACGGGGCGATCACGACATACGAAAAAATCCCGCCGAAGCGGGACAAGTTGCCACAGGGGTAATGCTTGATTCAGTGCGGCATCTCTTCGTTCAACTTGCTCCCGTGGCCATCGAAAATGTAGTGGCTGAACCAGCGCTTTTCGCCATCCTCGCGCGTGCCATACGTCCACATGACGCAGGAGCCATGGACCATCAGCGGCAGGCAGCCGTGCGCGTCGACGCGCTTCGTGATCGACTCGACGAAGTCGGCCGCGCCGATCGGCGCACCATCTCGTCACCCCGGCCGTATCGGGAGCCGATATGGCCGCTAACAGTGCCGGGCCCGGCGGCTCCTGCCAGCGTGTCCGCTTCGTCAATCAGGCGCTCAATGACGGCGTCGCGCTGACGCAGCATGTTTTCGATGCTTATGCTTTTGACCAGTTCGTTCATGGTTACGCCTTTTTTTGTTTGATTTCAGCGATTTGCGGGTTTCGCGAAACTGCAGCTACACCATGAAGCACGATATCGACGCGGACGCCCGTAGCTTCGGCAAGACACTGCGTAGCAGTTACTGCAACAGAATGAATCAGGGTCGACGTAGGGACCTCAGCGCGTTCGAGGGCGCGGATTTTCTCGATCTGGTCTTTTGAGAGCATTCGGCTTCATCTCGCAGCTTGCGATTGAATTCTTGTAGATACGACAGGATGGGAATCGCCTCGTACTGTGATGTGTTCAAAGCGTCCACCATACGAGCCTCAAAGGTCTCGCAGATAACACACCCTGTACCCTTTTCGCGGATTCGGGTCGCCGACCCGGCTTGACATTTCCACCAACGTGTCGAGGGTAGGCTTGGCCGACTTCACGCGTCAGCCGGGATGTCCTGCCTGTCGTGCAGGAACTGGGCAATACGCAAGTTCGCCGCATCGGCCAGTTCACCGGTAAGCGAGTTGAAACCGTGGACTCCGCCCGGGTAAACGGCCAGCTCCGATTCATTGCCGGCCGCCTGCCAGCGCATGTGCATGAACAGGGTGTCGTCAACGAGCGGATCGAGCGTCCCGACCGAGAACAGCGCCGGCGGCAAGCCGGCCAGGTCGGCGTACAAGGGGGAAAGCGCAGGATCGGTGGGGTCGACGCCCCCGCGAAACGTCGCCGAGAACGTTTCGAGACCAGCGCGATCGACGAACGGCGTCCCGGTTGCCCGGCGCATGCTAGGACTCAACGAAAGGTCGAAGCAGCCGAATGTCAGGTTGGCCGCCGCGAACGCCTGGACTTCCCCCGTGTCACGCAGGCGAAGCAGCGTTGCCGCCGAGAGGTGCGCGCCGGCCGATTCCCCGCCGATCGCCAACCACGAAGCGCCGAACCTCGCCTGTGCATGGTCGATCAGCCAGCGTGCCGCAGCCACACAGTCATCGATCGCGGCTGGAAATACATGCTCGGGCGCCAGGCGGTAGTCAACTGCCACTGAGACGAGTCCCGCTTCGCGGCCGATCAATTCGAGCTGTTCATCCAGCATGTCGTTGGTGCCGAGCATCCATCCGCCGCCATGGATGTGCAGATAGGCGCCGCGGACCACGTCCGGCACGAGCACCCGCAAGGCCATCTCACCCGCGGGCCCGGGGATCGTCATCGACCGCGCACGCGGCGACTTGGCCAATGCCGGCAGTCCCAGCCGTCCCTGGGCATAGGCATCGCGCATGCCGGGCAGATCCGCCGGCAGGGAAAGCACCTCTAGGGTCTGCGCCAGTTTTTCGTTGACGGCGCGCGTGTCGGCCGAAATCACCTCAGGGCGGAACAGGTCGCGAAGCGAGCGGGTGGACGTCAAATGTTTGAGCGTGGTCACGTGCAATCTCCTTGGATATATATCACAATGGTGATTCCATTATTACTTCGACACCAAGGAATTGCAACAGTGAACGTTGTGATAAATAACAGAAGCCGCGGCCGCCCCCGAGCGTTCAAGCGCGACGCAGCGCTCGAACGCGCAATGGAGGTGTTCTGGGCCCTGGGGTTCGAGGGGGCCTCGATCCCGGCACTGACCGAAGCCATGGGGATCTCCGCGCAGAGCCTCTATGCGGCGTTCGGCTCCAAGGACGCGCTTTATCGAGAGGCGATCGAACGCTACCGAAGCACGATCGGCGGCTTCGCGGCACGTGCCTTGGACGAAGAAGCGGACGCGCTGGAGGCGGTGGCGCGGCTGCTGCGCGACGCGGCCACGACCTTCTCACACAACGCGGCGACGCCCGGCTGCATGATCACCACGGCTCCCGCCGGCGTGTCGGAGACACCTCTGACGCTGCTGGGACGGCAGTTGAGAGCCGCGAGCGTGCAGCGCGTGGCCGAGCGGCTCGAACGTGGCGTACGCGACGGCCAGGTGCGCCGCGATATCGACTGCCTGGCCTGGGCTCACTACGTCGCAAGCGTCGTGCAGGGCCTGTCGGTACAGGCGCGCGATACGGTGCCCGCAGAGGCGCTGCTTTCTACCGTTGACATCGCCACGGAATCACTGGGCGCGCTCCGTCCAGCCACGGTGCCTCGCACTCATACGGGCAACCAGCCCGAGCGTACCCGTCGAGAAAAGTCGATTCTTCAACGGAATACACTCAAGCCAGTCATTGAGCGAGGATAGGTTCACATCGCCTTCAACCGGAATCCTGGCCCGAGGAACCGTCCATCAGGTGGCCCTGGATCCGGAATCGTACGCGTATGCGCTTGCGGCGACATTGGCGATGCGGCATCCAGCTCTTCAGGTAATCGACACGCCTCGCTGCCGTCCTATGTCCCACGGCACCCCACCGCCATGCACCGTTGCGGCGATCTGCTGCCTCAGACGCTGTTCGATCACCGGCTTCCACGGCACTAGCGAGAACGTCATGCCGTCATCGAGCATCGCGTAGCGTCCGCTAGCGAGCATGACGAGCCGCCGGTAGATGCCGGCCACACGCTGCCCACGATGCTCGGCCAAACCCTGCTCGACCAGGAAGTCAGCTCGCTCTCGTAGCACGCCTTTGACCTCAGCGCCAAAGCCCAGATCGCGCAGCCCTTGCGCCGCTACAGATCAACTGCTGGTCGAGCCAGGTGGCGCCGATCACGCGGGCCTGCCGCTCGATCGACAGGTGCGCAATTCCACCCCCACCACCACACCGCCGCCGAGACGCTGAGCGTCGTACTGGCGGCCACGCTCGGCTAGGCCGAGGCGACATTGCCAGCGAAGCAACGACCGGCGGATGGCACAGGTTGGATGCCCACCGCATTCCAGACCGGCCATGACGCCGAGCCGGCGGGCGTGCCAAAGGCAGCGGACGAAACGGATGCGCCGGAAGATGCCGCCAGCGAGGACGAAGCGCACGCGCTGGCCGCGTGAAGTAGCCCCATAGCCCCGGCGCACGCCAGAGATTCCTTTTCATCCAGAACGGTACGGCTGGGTTGTTGGGCTGTGGGGTCGATAATAGCGTGGCGAAACGCCCTTCACACGCTTGAACATCCTGGCAAAGTCGGTTTCGTCAGCCGACAGACCGCGGTGTACGGCCAAAGATTCTTTTGAAGGTATGAGAAAAGGTGCTTTGCGAGCTGTAGCCGACTGCGGTCGCAACCACCGCGACGGTCTGGCCCGCGCTAAGCTTTCGCTGCGCCAGAACCATGCGCCAGCGCGTGAGGTAGTCGAGCGGCGGGCGGCCGACACGGTCGACGAAGCGCTGCGTGAAGGCCGAGCGTGACATGCCGGTCTCCGATGCCAGCATCGGCACCGTCCAACGGCGCGCAACATCACCGTGCAACAGTGTGAGTGCTTTGCCGATCCGTGGGTCCGCCAGCGCGGTGATCCAGTCGACACTGGTTGTCGGACTAGTGGCCACGAAAGCACGGACCGCCGCGACGACGAGGATTTCCGCCAACCGTTCGATGACGAGCGAACCGCCTACTTCCGCGCTCCTGACCTCCGTCCTAAGGGCTTTCAGCGTCCTTGCGACAGCCTCGACGGCGGACGAGATCGGGTCGACACGCAGGAACGTGGGGAGCGCGTCCAGAACGAGGCGCTGCCATCCGCAAAGCCGCTGCCGCCGCCCATCAAAGCCATCTCGTCCCCAGCGCCGAGGCGCACCATGTCGTGTTCTGGCGAAGCATAGAGCGGCATGCCGTCGATCGGTTCGACCGCCGGATTGCTGGCCATCGTGTAGCGCGTGTTGCTGATAAGGACGACATCGCCTTCCTCGAGCGCTTTTGGCAGAAGGCAACCGGAGTCGAACCAACCAGAGAGTGTCTGACACCCCCTACCGGGTTTGAAGCCCAGCCGCTACGTTAATACAATCAATAGCCTGCCTGAAAATACGTTCCGCAATTTCGCGAAAAATGGCGTGGCGAAAGCCATACCCAGCAAGGGTCGAGGAAATTTTGCGGAACGAAACCCGCACATGGAATAGCCCCACTGGGTCAGCCTCGCGGTCCCAGCTATAGACGATCAACGCCTGCCGCTGCGTTCGGCGATCACGGTGGCGTCGGCATATTGATACGACGCAAGATCCGTGCACGCTTTGACGATTCGTTGCAATCCATTGGACAGCTCCATGCTACGTATACCCGCCTCAGACCGATCTGGAGGTGTGGCGCATGTCGATGGGATTGCATATTGCATGGGCGGCGGTTGCCCATGTCGTTTAACTCACTATTTGTTCCGCTGGATATCGGCGCATGGGAATG
>NZ_JBWQQI010000045.1:0-12459 GCF_056619545.1 Paraburkholderia sp. SSBN10T | reverse complement strand
CACGGCGGGCTGGAGCGCGCACATCATCGAGCAGCGCATCGACAACAAGATCATCCGGCCGAGCGCGAACTACACCGGTCCAGAGAATTTGAGGTTCGTGGCGCTAAATAGGAGAAAATAGCGTCCGCTGTGCGCTTTCAGGGCGCGTGCAGTTCCCCCTGGCGGCTGTCTGTATCCGCAGCCGCGCACTGTTTAACCAATATTAGATAGAAAGGCTCATTCCATGAAAAAGCTGCTGATCGCCGCCGTTGTCGGCGCCTTGTCCTCGACGATGCTGATCGCCGCGACCGACGCTTCCGCACAAACGGCGTCGGGCACCACGACGACTTCCACCACCGCCAAGAAGGCTACGCCGAAACGCCCGGCTCCGAAGCGCCTGATCAAGCGTAAGCCGAACCCGAAGAAAGAAGCGAAGGTCGATCCGGTACCGGACGGCGCAGTGAAGTGGTCGTGTAACGAAGGCCTCTCGTTCGACCTGAAGGGCGACATGAAGCGCGACCAGATCGTCACGGTTCACTGGGCGAACAAGAACTACAACCTGCCGCGCGAAACCACCACGACGGGCGCCGACCGCTTCCACGACGCCGCTTCGGGTCTGGACCTGGTCGTGATCCCGACCAAGGCAATGCTGTTCTCGGACAGCGACGGCTCGCGCCTCGCAGACGAGTGCAAGACGCCGGAAATGGCACAAGGCGCACCGGCTCCGACGCAGTCGAACGAGCTGATCAAGAACCCGAGCAACTAAGTTTCCTTTACGAGGAAAAGCCCCGATGTCCGCACCGATATCCAACGTACGGCCCGACCCGGACACTGTCCTGGTCGATATCGCCGATTACGTTCTGGATTTCCCGATCAACAGCACGCTCGCGCTGGAAACAGCGCGTCACTGCCTGATCGACACGCTCGGTTGCGGACTCGAGGCGCTCACCTATCCGGCATGCACCAAGCTGATGGGACCCATCGTGCCCGGCACGATCGTCCCCAACGGCGCCAAGGTGCCGGGCACGCCGTTCCAGCTCGACCCGGTTCAGGCCGCCTTCAATATTGGCGCAATGATCCGCTGGCTGGACTTCAACGACACCTGGCTCGCCGCCGAGTGGGGCCACCCGTCGGACAACCTCGGCGGAATTCTCGCCACGGCCGACTGGCTCTCGCGTACCGCCGTCGCCGCCGGCAAAAAGCCGCTGACGATGAAAGACGTCTTGGTCGCCATGGTCAAGGCGCACGAAATTCAGGGCTGCATCGCGCTCGAAAACTCGTTTAACAAAGTCGGGCTCGATCATGTGCTGCTCGTGAAGCTCGCCTCGACCGCCGTGGTCGGCCAGATGATCGGCCTCACGCGCGACGAGCTGATCAATGCCGTCTCCCTTGCACTGGTGGACGGACAGGCGCTGCGCACCTACCGCCACGCACCGAATACCGGCTCGCGCAAGTCGTGGGCCGCCGGCGACGCCACCGCGCGCGCCGTGCGTCTGGCGCTGATCGCGAAAACCGGCGAGATGGGCTATCCGTCGGTACTGACCGCGAAGACGTGGGGCTTCTACGACGTGCTGTTCAAGGGCCGGGAATTCAAGTTCCAGCGCCGCTACGGCTCGTACGTGATGGAAAACGTGCTGTTCAAGATCTCGTTCCCGGCCGAGTTCCACGCGCAGACTGCGGTGGAAGCGGCCATGACGCTGCATGCGCAACTGCGCGCAGCGGGCAAGACTGTGGAAGACATCAGCAAGATCACGATTCGCACACACGAAGCGGCGATCCGTATCATCGATAAAAAAGGGCCGCTGAACAATCCGGCCGACCGCGACCACTGCATCCAGTACATGATCGCGGTGCCGCTGATCTTCGGCCGCCTGACGGCCGCGGACTACGAAGATTCCGTCGCGCAGGACCCGCGTATCGACGCGCTGCGCGACAAGATGAACTGCGTGGAAGATCCGCAGTTCACAAAGGATTATCACGATCCGGAGAAGCGTTCGATCGCCAATGCACTGACGGTCGAATTCAACGATGGATCGACATTCGACGAGGTAGTGGTCGAATACCCGATCGGACACAAGCGCCGCCGTGCAGACGGCATCCCGTTGTTGGTCGAGAAGTTCAAGACCAACCTCGCGCGCAGGTTTCCGGTCAAGCAGCAACAAGCGATTCTCGATGTGTCGCTGGATCAGGCAAGGCTCGAAGCCTTGCCGGTCAATGAATACGTCGATCTGTATGTCATCTAGTTCAGTACTGTAGTTCCGCGATCAAACCAAGGAAAACACCATGGCCCACAACCTCCACAAAACGCTCAAGGAATTCGACAGCGGTTCCGGCAAAGGCAAGTTTTATTCGCTGCCGCAACTCGGCAAGGCACTGAACATCAAGATCGACCGCCTGCCGGTTTCGATCCGTATCGTGCTGGAGTCGGTGCTGCGTAATTACGACGGCAAGAAGATCGCCGAAGAACACATCACGCAACTGGCGAACTGGAAGCCGACCGCATCGCGCGTCGACGAAATCCCGTTCGTCGTGTCGCGCGTCGTGCTGCAGGACTTTACCGGCGTGCCGCTGCTCGCCGACATCGCAGCGATGCGCGGCGTCGCGCAACGCGCAGGCAAGAACCCGAAGTCGATCGAACCGCTGGTCCCGGTTGATCTGGTGGTCGACCACTCGGTGCAGATCGATTACTTCCGTCAGAAGGATGCACTCGACCTGAACATGAAACTGGAATTCCAGCGCAACAACGAGCGCTACCAGTTCATGAAGTGGGGCATGCAGGCATTCGACACGTTCAAGGTCGTGCCGCCGGGCGTGGGCATCGTTCACCAGGTGAACCTCGAATACCTGGCACGCGGCGTGCACAAGAAGGCTGACGGCAGCGACACCGTGTACTACCCGGACACGCTGGTCGGCACGGACAGCCACACGACCATGATCAACGGTATCGGCGTGGTGGGCTGGGGCGTGGGCGGCATCGAAGCGGAAGCGGGCATGCTCGGCCAGCCGGTGTACTTCCTGACGCCGGACGTGGTCGGTGTCGAACTGAAGGGCAAGCTGCGCGAAGGCGTGACGGCAACCGACCTGGTGCTGACCGTTACCGAACTGCTGCGTAAAGAGAAGGTGGTCGGCAAGTTCGTCGAGTTCTTCGGCGAAGGCACGAAGTCGCTGTCGCTGCCGGATCGCGCGACGATCGGCAACATGGCGCCGGAATACGGCGCAACGATGGGCTTCTTCCCGGTCGACGAAAAGACCATCGACTACTTCAAGGGCACGGGCCGCACCGACGCCGAAATCTCCGCCTTCGAAAACTACTTCAAGGCGCAGAACCTGTTCGGTGTCCCGAAGGCCGGCGACATCGACTACACCAAGGTCGTCAAGCTCGACCTCGGCACGGTGGCGCCGTCGCTGGCAGGTCCGAAGCGTCCGCAAGACCGTATCGAAATCGGCCACGTGAAGTCGACCTTCAGCGACCTGTTCTCGAAGCCGGTGGCAGAAAACGGCTTTGCGAAGAAGTCCGCCGATCTGGACGCGCAATACACGACGTCGAACGGCGTGAACGTGAAGAACGGCGACATCCTGATCGCCGCCATCACGTCGTGCACGAACACGTCGAACCCGAGCGTGCTGCTGGCCGCCGGCCTGCTGGCGAAGAAGGCCGTGGAAGCGGGTCTGACGGTTGCTCCGCACATCAAGACGTCGTTGGCTCCGGGATCGCGTATCGTCACCGAGTACCTGACGAAGACCGGCTTGCTGCCGTTCCTGTCGAAGCTCGGCTTCGAACTGGCTGCTTACGGTTGCACGACCTGTATCGGTAACGCGGGCGACCTGACGCCGGAACTGAACGAAGCGATCACGAAGAACGACATCGTCGCGGCGGCTGTGCTGTCGGGCAACCGTAACTTCGAAGCGCGTATTCACCCGAACATCCGCGCCAACTTCCTGGCATCGCCGCCGCTAGTGGTCGCCTACGCGATTGCAGGCAACATCACGCGCGATCTGATGACCGAGCCGGTCGGCAAGGGCAAGGGCGGCAAGGACATCTACCTGGGCGACATCTGGCCGACCAGCGAAGAAGTCAACGACCTGCTCAAGTTCGCGCTGGACGCAGACGCATTCCGCAAGAACTACGCACAGCTCACCAAGAAGGGCGACCTGTGGAGCAAGATCGAAGGCGAAGAAGGCCAGGTGTACGACTGGCCGAAGTCGACCTACATCGCCGAGCCGCCGTTCTTCGGCAGCGACTTCTCGATGACGCCGGCAGACAGCATCGCCGCTGTGAAGAACGCGCGCGCACTGGGCATCTTCGGTGACTCGGTCACGACCGACCACATCAGCCCGGCAGGCTCGATCAAGGAAGACTCGCCGGCAGGCAAGTGGCTGAAGGCAAACGGCGTGCAGAAGGCCGACTTCAACAGCTACGGCTCGCGCCGCGGCAACCACGACGTGATGATGCGCGGCACGTTCGCCAACGTGCGGATCAAGAACCTGATGATCCCGGTGAAGGCAGACGGTACGCGTGTTGAGGGCGGCCTGACGATTCACCAGCCGAGCGGCGAACAACTGTCGATTTACGACGCAGCGATGAAGTACATCGACGCCGATACGCCGACCATCGTGTTCGCGGGCGAAGAGTACGGCACGGGCTCGTCGCGTGACTGGGCAGCCAAGGGCACGCAACTGCTGGGCGTCAAGGCTGTGGTCGCACGCAGCTTCGAGCGCATCCACCGTTCGAACCTGGTCGGCATGGGCGTGTTGCCGCTGCAGTTCAAGGGCTCGGATAGCGTGCAATCGCTCGGCATCACCGGCGAAGAAACGTACGACATCGAAGGCCTTGGCGCTGACTTCAAGCCGCAGCAGGAAGTGACGCTGGTGATTCGTGGCAAGGACGGCAAGGAAAAGCGTGTGGCCGTGCTGCTGCGTATCGACACGCCGATCGAAGTCGACTACTACAAGCACGGCGGGATTCTGCCGTTCGTGCTGCGTTCGCTGCTGGCGGCCTAAGGTACTTGCGTACCTGCATACTTGCGCTAAGCAGACGCGTTAGCTGTTTTGCAGGTGCTGCGTCCTTGTGGAAAGGACGCAGCCAATTTGAGAGCCCGACTTTGGTCGGGCTTTTTTTATCTCTGTTGATTTCTGTTGAAGAGAGTGAGTCTTTCGTAAAAAGCTACTCGCCATTGTTGGATAGGACGAGTGGCCCGCTGCGGCCCGCGTTGAAGGCGGCGGGCTCGTCGGTAATCCTGCGCTGTGTCATATGGTCGTTCCAGTTGTTGTCAACCGATGTTGCCGCGCGCATCGCCGGGACCGGACGGTGCTGCTGAGCGCTCCAGTTCAGCCATGGTGCGTCATCATCCGGTGCGTTGGCAGTCCACTCGGGTTGCGTCGAGGGTGCCGGACGCGCCGCCGGATGAGCGGCGCGATTCAGGGCCACGCGTTTGTTGACGTGTGCCTTAGTGAGACGCGCAACCTTCAACCGTTTCGGCGGTGTTGCTGATATTTGTTTCGACGCTGTGGTATTTGCCGAAAGCGCAGGCTTGGCTTTGGCGGCGGTGACGGTCCCGGGCGCAGTTCGCTCCGGGACCGGGCGCTTCCCTTGCGGCTCAACGAGGGTAGGCTTGCCGAGAGGTTGTGCGCGATCGGCATGCGCATTCGCGGACGACAAAAGCCTCGGCGTCGCTGATGCCGTGCTCGCCTTCTCGGCCTCCTTCATGGAGCACGTCACCAGCAACCATGTCAGTACGATGGAGCAACCGGTGAAGATACCGGCGGCCAACAGGCGGTCCGAGCGCGACGAGGGCGGCCAGCCTGTGCCCATTTCCAGATAGCGCTTCGCTTCCGCCATCGCGACGTCCCAGCACTGGGTATCCCCACTTTGCGGCGGTGCCTTATAGACGAGCGCGTGCCTCGTGCCTGAAGGAAACGGGATAACCTGAGCCGGTCCAGCAACCTCATTGCTCGCTTTCTGCACGGCCTCGCGCTTCAAACGCCGACATGCGCCAAACGGCGGCGGCAAACCGTCGAACGGACGTGGCAGCGGGATCGTCAGGTCGCCCTCGATCAAGGCCAGCGGTCGGTTCATGGCAGGCGGCTCCCGTGTGAGTCGATCGCTTCGTCGAGTTGCATCATTAACGATTCAATGCGCTCAGCGAGCGCTTCGATTACGCCCGCTCCAGGTTCCGGCCGGGCCACGCTTGCATCCCGTAGCGCCTCCATCAAACTGCGCGCGCCGACAAGTCCTACGGCTCCGCTCAATCTATGCAGCGATTCGCGTATTCCGCCGACGTCGTGCTGCCGGTGCAACTCGCGCATTCGTTCCAAGTCGTCTCCCATCGATTGGCGCCAACCACGCACGAAGGTGTGAAGATCGATACCCTCGTTCGACAGCGCATCGAGATAGCTCAGTTCGAAGGGCTCGGCGAAAGGGCTAACCGGCCGTCGTGCAGTTTGCGCAGATCTTGCCTGCCGAGACGCCTGAATATCGCTTCGAGTCTGCGCTTCGGACGGCTGCGGATGTTCGGCCGCGATGCACTTGCGATGCCATTCGCTCTCGACACCACGCAGCTTCTCGGCGGTACGCTTCAAGGCGATGCGCGTGCGGTACCATCCGCAGAACGAGATGACCATCAGCCCCGCAAGCATTAGCAGCACCGCTAGTAACGCGTGCCGTGTCGTGCCCGCATGACGCTCGTCTGCAACGATCCCGTCCTGCACAAGACTACGCTCGCCGGCAGGCTGCGCATCGAAGGTATCAGCGGCGATAGCTCTGTCGCCAAGAACCGTGTCACCACCCGGCTGGCCACGCGTAACCACGGCATCGCGTGCGGACGGTGCACCGACCAAGCGCACACCGCTCCCGAATTCCGCACGCTGCCTTGCGTCGACGACGGGCGCAGCCTCGACGCGTGACGTCAGGACACACGCCAATACAACCGCCAGGAGGCTGCCAAACACCGTCACATAGCGGATCGAGGTCGCGCCTATCGAATAAGAGAAACAGCGCGCGCGGTCCTGCGCGAGCGCCCGGGCATCAGGCATACCCATCAGGTCCATTCTCGGCATGACTCAATCGATCAGCTTTTGCAGTGACGCAAATTCGATCAGTGCCGCCAGCGACGACAGACCCAGCTTTTCCTGAATGCGACTCTTGTACGTACTGACCGTCTTGTCGCTCAGGAACAAGCGAGTCGCAATATCCTTGTTGCTCACACCGCGCGCGAGGTATTGCAGCACTTCCACCTCGCGCGGCGACAACAGGTTCAAGCCGCCTTCCCGGCCTGTGTTGACGTCCGCAGGGAAGCAGTCGTAACCGTACAGGACGGTTTTCACCGCCGTAACGAGTTCACCGATTTCGCGTCCCTTTCCGACATAACCATTTGCCCCGGCCAGCCGGGCGTGACCAGCCATGAACTGCTCCGGTTTGGCGGAAAGGACAAGAATACGGATCTTGTCAGTATTCACCCGAATACGCCGGATCATGGACAGGCCGTCCAGCCGAGGCAAATCAAGATCGAGAATCAGCAGATCAGGATTTTCAGAAACGACCATTTTCAGACCATCTTCGCCATCGCCACATGTGCCTATCACTTCCAGCTCCGGATCTGCGCGTAAAACTTCGGAGACCGTACCACGAATCATCGGATGGTCATCGACAATTAGAATTCTTCTCATTTATCGCTCCATTTTTCCGAACATTGATTAACGAACGCAAAGCTGAATTTGAATAGCGCACACTGCGAATAGACAGATAGCTTATCAAGCCTGTAGAGACACTTTTTCTCTGGTCCACCGCGATAATTCCGCAATATTTGCGTGAATATTCCTACATCAAATATTGGAATTTTCCTCAGAAGGTACCTAAAACCATAAATTATCGATATGATGCGAAAAATTTGAGTTGAATAGTGCGGTTGATCTGGTCGGATACGCGAATTCAAATGGTCTCGCTGACCAGCCTGCCGCCTGGAATCGAGATAGAAACGAGCGCGAATTGTGTCCGCGCTCGTGGAAAGCCGCCTCGCCGAGGCAGATGGCATACCCAAATGCCACAACGATAGGGCGAATGCCAGTTGATACGCATTGCCAGTCGACGGCACAACATCCATGCCGGACCGGTCAGGTCCGGCATGGATCACCGCTTTACTACTCCCGCGGGTTCTGTTGCTGGGGTTGCATCTGCTGCAGCGGCCGCTGGGGTTGCTGCATCTGCGATGCCTGCGGACTGCTGGCATTGCGACCATTGCTGCGGATAAAGTCCAGCTCGACACGGCGGTTCGGTGCGAGGCAATCGATCAGCGCCTGATGGTCGCGGTTATTACACTGCACCACCGGGTTTTCCTTGCCCAGACCACGCGCGCTAATCGGCACCTGCACGCCACCGTTTTGCAGATAACGTTTCGCCGTTTGCGCACGCTTCTCCGACAACGAGCGGTTGTAACTGTCGCTGCCCAGCCGGTCTGAATAGCCTTCGATATGGATACCCGTCACGTCATCAGCCTGCTTCAGGTCGCGGATCAACTGACTAAGCTTTGCCTTGCCTTCAGGCAGCATGCCGCCCAGATCGCTGCGGTCGAACCTGAAGGTTGCGTCCCCCTGCAGCGTCATCTTTTGCGGGACCGGCGTAGCAACCGGTGCTGCGACCGGCTGCAGCGTGCAGGCTTTGAGTGCCGAATCGATGCCGGACAGACCCTTTTGCACACCCTCTACCAAACGCTGGCTTTCGTCGAAGTCGCGCGTCCACGCTTCGTGGCCCGCGTGAATCAACCCGACCTCGGAACATGCGGTCAGGCGTTGCGCCTCCCGGCATTGAGCGAATTGCGGGGAAGTCTTCGCCGCCAGCAACAGCTTCCACAGATCCGGCCGCACCGCCGAAGCGGTACGCAACTCCGGATTGTCCACGGACAGTCCCTGGCCGGTTTCCAGCGCCGCGGTCAGCTTGTCCGCCTCGACCAGCGCCTCTTCGACGAAGCCCCAGCCATCATGACTGGAACGTTCGCTACGGGCGGCGTCGAGCCAGCATTGAGCCTTGTCGCCGAAGTAGTTGTTCTTGCGGTCACCGAGCGCGTTCAGGCGGGTTTGCACCGTGCCCAGCATGGCGCCGCTATGAACTCCGCCATAGGTCGAAATCCACTGCGGCGTCACCGCCCCGGCGGCCTGGCTCTGCGTGGTGCTGAACCCGTTCTGCAAGACCGTGGAGTCCTGGATCTGCAGGCTGTCGCGCGTTGCGGACGAGCAGCCGGCAAGCATCGCGGCGAGCGCGATGGCAATCAATGAATACTTCATGTCTGTTTCTCACGGAAAGTGGGTCGCACGGAACCTTCCCGTGCGACCCACGTGGCTGGCGTCTCAAGCTTCTATCCAAAGCCTGATTGCCCTAGCCTAGTTGCCGAGAACGATGCCGATGCCGGCGCGGACGATGGTGCTATTGCCGCCCGAGCTGGATGCGCCAAGGTTGTAGTTGATCGTGCCCTTCTCGTTCCAGCGCGAGACACCAATGCCGAGCGCCTGATAGCCGCGGTAGGTGGCCACGCCTGCGTTCAGCGTGGTACGACCAGGCAGATACGGCGTGACGATATTCAGCGCCGATGCCGAAGCGATACCCTTGGCTGCGCTACGGTCAACGTTGTCGATCGAGTTGTTCAGGCCGCTGACGGCGTTGTTCAACTGACCGAGGTTGACCGCATCGGTTGCCTGCGTACCCGCTGCAACGTTGGTGATCTGACGTTCGGCACCCTGGAAACCCACGGATACCGAGTTGTCACGATCAGCCACCGAACCCGCACCCACAGCGACAGCGTTGCTACCGGTCGCCGAGGAGTTCGAGCCGATCGCAGTAGAGGTAGCGCCGGTAGCCGACGAACCTGCACCCATCGCGGTCGCGCGGTCACCCGAGCTCGTGGTGTGAGCGCCAATCGCGATTGCCGAGTCGCCCGATGCAGAAGCGCCATTGCCGATCGCAATCGCATCCGTGCCGCTCGCCGCTGCTGCAGTACCGCCCGTGCTCGGGCTGCCGATGTTGACGTACGTCGTGTCGCCTGCACCGCCGTTAGCCAGGTTGTTCACCGCGCTTTCCAGGGCCGACAACTGCGAGTAGTTGACCGCATCGGTCGCGCTTGTACCCGCTGCCAGGTTCGTCAACGTCACCGGTGTCGTGGAACCCACACCACCCAGCGTGACCTGACTCTTCGTCGAATCGTCGTAGGCCACCGCGTTTGCCGTGCCGGCACCGCTGCTACCGACAGCCGTGTTGACATACGACTCCATCTGGCCGACGTTGACCGCATCGGTTGCCGCAATCCCCGCTGCCACGTTCTTCAGCGTCACCGGCGTGGTCGAGCCGAGACCGCCAAACGTGACCGTACCCTTGCTCGAATCGTCATAGGCGACGAACGAGTTGGTCACGTTGCCCGCGGTGTCGATATTCAGACCCGCATCCTTCAACTGCCGGACGTTGACTGCGTCGTTATCGGCTGTCCCTGCTGCCACGTTCGACACTTCCACCGGCGTCGTTGCGTTAGTGCCACCAAGCGTCAGCTTGTCGCGTGCCGTCGAGTCGTACACCACACCGTTGGCGGAACCGGTCGACGCAATTGAATCGATCGCATCCAGCGCCGAGCCAACGTCGCTATACGTGCCGCCGTTCAGCACGTAAGCTGGCTTCGTCACCTGGCCATTGGCTGTCACGCTCGAGCCGCCGCCCAGTGCCGCTGCAACGCCGCTAGCCGTGTTGAACAACTGCGAGCCGTTGACAGCCTGCGTGCTGGTTGCGCTGACCTGGCCCGCTGCCACATTGGACAGCAGCACCGGAATCGTCGAATCGATACCACCGAAGGTCACCTGCCCCTTGTCCGCACTGTCATACGCGACGAATGCGCCCGTCACGTTGCCGCTCGAGTCGAGGCTCGCGCCCAACGCCTTCAACTGCGACACGTTGACTGCATCCGTGTCCTGCGTACCACCCGCAACGTTGATAATCTGGCTCTGCTGCGTGCTGTTACCCACCGACACCACGTTGGCACGGTCAGCGACCGAGTTCGCACCGATGGCCACACCGCCTGCTGCGCTAACCGACGCGTTCTGGCCGATCGCCATGCCATTTATGGCGGACGGATGAACGAACGTGTTATAGCCGATGGCTACGGAACCCGCCGATGATGCGCTCGCGAACGTGCCGATCACTGTCGCGTTCATTCCGATCGAGCGGGAGTTGTAGCCGATCGACACCGAGCCATCGGAAAAGGCCCCGACCGTTGCGTCTGTACCGATGACGGTGGAGTTGACCGACAGCGCACCTGCCCTCGAACCAACCGCTGTCGTACCGTGGTGACCGGCGCCAGAGCCAGCACCCACGGCCAGTGCATCGATGCCCGTTGCCGCCGACGCTGGCCCGATTGCCATGGCGTTCAGGTCGTTCGTGGTGGAGGTTTCCGTGCCACCGGTCACGTTCGAGCTCACCGCGATATAGTTGGTCACCGGCGCGGCGCCGATCAACTGCGAGGGATCCGCCAACAACGATTTCGTGCCGCTTGCCTGTTGTGCGAGCTGTGCCTGCAGCGCGTCCAGTTGAGCCACCGTCGCTGCATCGGTTGCGTTGATACCGTCCGCCACGTTTGTGATGCGCATCTCCGCACCACGGCTGCCGACCGACAGCGTATTGGGTGCGTCTGTCTTCGCATTGACGCCGATAGCGGTCGAATTCGCGTATGTCGCCGAAGCACCCGCGCCGATCGCCAGCGCACGGTCGCCTGTTGCGTACGAGTTACCGCCGATCGCCATCGCCTCAATGCCACTCGCCATCGCCGAGTTTGCCGTCGACACTATCTTGATATACTTCTGGTTGGTCGCGTTCTGGTTAATTATCTGCACAAGTTGATTGTCAAGGTCAGAGATCGCCGAGCCAACGTCGTTGAACGTCTGGCCATTGTCGATCACATACGACGGCGCTGTCACCCGGCCGTCCGGACCCACGGCTGAACCACCGCCCAGCGCGGCTGCCACCGAACTTGCCGTGCTATAAAGCTGCGAGCCATTCACTGCATCGCGGCTCGTCGACGTGATCTGACCAGCGGCCAGATTGGACAGCAGGACCGGCGTGGTCGAACCCACGCCGCCGAACGTGACCTTGGACCGGGTCGAATCGTCGTAGGCGACGAATGCGTTCGTGACCGTGCCGTTGCCGTCGATGTTGGCCCCCATCGCCTGAAGCTGCGACAGGTTCACCGCATCCATCGCCTGCGTACCATTGGCCACGCCCGTGATCTGACGCGAACCTACATCTACCGTATTGGCACGGCTCGCCACCGAGTTCGAACCCAGCGCCACCGAGTTGGCTGCGGTTGCGCTCGCGGCACCACCGATCGCCACGGCGTCCTTGCCGGTTGCCGACGAATCGGCCAGCGTCGAGTTGGTGTGGAAGTACTTGATGCCGCCACCGTTGGCGATGTTGTTGACTGTGTTCGTCACGTTTGACACATTGCCGGCAACGGC
>NZ_JBWQQI010000044.1:0-14366 GCF_056619545.1 Paraburkholderia sp. SSBN10T | reverse complement strand
TATTCCCATGCGCCGATATCCAGCGGGACAAATAGTGAGTTAAACAACATGGGCAACCGCCGCCCATGCAATATGCAATCCCATCGACATGCGCCACACCTCCAGATCGGTCTGAGGCGGGTATACGTAGCATGGAGCTGTCCCATGGATTGCAACGAATCGTCAAAACGTGCGCGGATCTTGCGTCGTATCAATATGCCGACGCCACCGTGATCGCCGAACGCAGCGGCCGGCGTTGATTGCGGACGTTTGTCGCTGCCCGGTATTGCCGATGAATGTCCGGTTCCGGGTAGTTCGGCGTTAAACAGCAGCCGGCCAATCTCGGCCATTCGACCGGTGACTCAGTCGGATATTCGAAGGTCCGCTTCACTCAGCTAAGGGACGTTTCGTCCGCGATCTTGTTCAACGGGATCGTCAAAAGGCGGATCTGTGACTCCTTGAAGCCATCTAAGATAAAGCCCTATGGTCACCATTCCCTGCCATTGTCGCTTGGGGGCGCTGGGAGCGACGTAAATCCGCAAGTCTGGATACAAGGCGAGCGCGGAGTTCAGTTGCACCTCTGCCAGAGGTCGCCTCAGATATTGTGACCCAGTAGCGGCACGACCGCGTGCAGCGCGGTCACGAACGATGTGCCGAATGCCGTGGCGCGCTGAGGCGACCAGCCCGTTTCCGGTATGGGTGTGTTCCGGGTGTCCTTGAACGGCTGTTCCAGGAGAACAGACAGCGCCGAAGGAAAGCGGTTGCCGATCCAGTTCCAGCCCATGGATTCGTCCGCGTGTGCCGGAAGGCCGCCTGGGTAAGACTCGCCCAGTCCATAGTCGGGTGAAGCTTGAGACCACGCGCGCTCGAACGCTTCAAACAGCGTGCGGCGAGCGCTATGCCATGTCGTCACGTTCTCAGAGGGCCAAACAAAATTGCACGTCAGTTCGGCGTCTGCGTGGCAGTCAATACTGAAGTCGACGCCGAGTTGCTCCATTGCGCTTCTGACGCACAGCACCTCGGGAGAACGCGCCTGACTCGGCGCATTCCATTCGCGATTGAGATTGACGCCAAGGCTGTTGCTGCGGCTGAACCCATTTGCCGATCCGTCGGGATTCATATTGGGCACGATGCGTACCACGGCGCGCGCGAGCAACGCGCGGGAGAGCGGCTCAGCCGGATCGAGCAGGCGCGCCAGCATGCCTTCGATAAAAAACCCGCCCTGCGTTTCAGACGGATGTTGACGGGCGATGACCCAGACATTCTTCCCGCCCGGCGCAGGCGTGCCGACGGTTAGCATATCGATCGGACGACCTTCGACGCTATGGCCGAGCGTGTTCACAGTGACCAGCGGCGACATCTGTGCCCGCACGATGAGTGCATGGTCTCGATCTTCAGAGAATGGCGCAAACGCAGCGTAATAACACACGTCGTGTTCCGAACGATGCTCGAACGAAAACTCCATGCCGTCATAGGCGGCGGGAATTCGAAACCAGTGCTCGCGATCGTAACTGGCAAGCGGCCCGGTGTTGGTCCAACGATCTTCGAAGTCCTCGCGATTGGGTAGCCGCACGCCCCGGCTTTCTCCCGCATTCATCAGCCGATAGCGACACACCTGTCCACGCACGCCTGAGGCGCGAAAGTGGTACCAGCCCATCAGGTCGCAGTGAGGATCCTTCGGAACCTTCAGCCGAATATCGGACGGATTTGTCGCGTCCACCACCTCGATACGTCCGGACGGGATCATCGAGTCTACAAACATGCCAATACCTCCAGCCCTTTGGGCGACGTCCACCGCAGACGCAGCGGGAACCAGAAACGTACTTCATATGTGATCACATTTCAACGTAAACAAAAATGTTCCGGCGACCGCGATCGGTTCGCAACTTTTATTTTTGATCACATATTGCATTTTTAAATTGGGCAACTTAATTTGTTTCCACGGCGTCGCTCCGGCTCCGCTGAAGGTGTGCTGCAGGCTATCGGCACACGATCCGTCGCGTATTCAACGCGCTTTGTTTGCTGCACGAACCTCACGATCATGGGAACGAAATGGGTATCGAAGCTTCATTGAACCGCCGACGGCTGTCCGGGCGCTGGCGCCGACGCACGCCGAACCTGCTGTGCGCCGTTCTGCTGGCCGGCGGGGGCACGGGGACATCCGCCACCGCTTTTGCTGCAACGCCAGCGACAACCGATGCACCGATGTCGGCCTCAGCGTCCGGTGCCGGTACGCAGGGCGCCGGCAACCAGGCAACCGGCGCTATCGCAACGCCCACTCCGACGGCGGCGCCCCTATCGAGCCCGCTGCTCAGCTACGCCGCAATCGCGGCGCAGCACGGCATCTACTTCCGCTCTTATATCGACGAAGAGATCGCGGCGAATCCGGTTGGCGGCATCAGGCATGGGATCACGGCATCGCAGTACGCGACGCTGGGGACCGACGTCGATCTGCAAAAACTGGTGGGCTGGAAGGGCGCGATTTTTCACGCTTCGATCATCGCGGAGGCCAGCACCGGACTTTCGGCGAAGTACATTGGCGGCGGTATCGACGCGCAGGAAAATTACGCGCCGTTCAACCTGGTTCGCTTTTTGAACCTCACGCTGGAGCAGAACTTCTCGTTATTCCACAAGAACGATTTGAATCTCGTCGCGGGACGGATGGGAGCATTTCCAGCGTTCGCGAAGTCGGACTACGCGTGCATGTTCATGAATCACGTGTTCTGCGGTTCGATGTACGGATTCAGTCAGGACACGGGTACGGCGCTGGCGCCGCTGGCGACGTGGGGTGGGCGCGCGCGCTTCAATATCACGCCGAAAACGTATGTTCAGGCAGGCGGTTTTGCGATCGACGGCAATACCTTGCTGCCTACCACGCATCTTCTTGATCTCGGTACGAAGGGCATAACGGGCACGAACTGGCTGGCGGAAGCAGGCTATGAAACCAGCTTTGCCAACGACGATATGCCGCGCCACTATCGGATCGGCACCTGGTACAACGACGCGCCTCGCAATGATGTGCTGCTGAACACAAACGGACTGCCGTATTACCGGTACGGGGGGACGAAGTTGCAACACACCGGAGAGACGGGTGTCTACCTGCTGGGCGATCAGGTGATCTATCGTCCCGACTCCGGTTCCACGCGCAATCTCGCGGTATTTGGCTCGGCGTTCTATGATTTTAGCGAATCCGAGCCAGTGCAATACGCCTTGAGGGCCGGCGTCGTGCAGACGGGAACCTTCGCCGGACGACCCAAGGACACGCTGGGCTTCGCGGTGTCCGACACAGCGTTCACGTCGAAGGAAGTGCAGTATCTAACGGGGATGCGGGAGAAAGCGGGCGGCACCGGCGGCGTGGCCTCGAAGGAATTCATCTTTGAATTGACCTATGGTTATGCGCTCGCCCCGGGAGTCACGCTGCGTCCGAATTTGCAATACATCGTCAATCCTGATCCTCGTTATACGCCCACCTACAAGACAAAGATTCCGAATGCTTTTGTCGTCGGGCTGGAGATCAATATCAGTCTGGACACACTTCTTGGGTTGCCGCACATCGGCGACTAGGCGTTGTTGCTGCTGAAGCGGCAAGGCGGCGCTCCGCGACCGGAAAAAGGCGTTTCGCGAGCGGCGATCCGTCCTGCCGGATCAACTTCTGGAGGTAGCATGCATTCGAGTTCCACTCAGCCTTTGCAGGCGTCGTCGGTGCCCGCGGCGCCCAAGTTCAAGGCGATTCTGCCGACGATCGCCGCAAGTGCTCTGGAAGGTTATGACCTGACGATCTACGGGTTGTTTGCCGGCACGATCTCAAGGCAATTCTTTCCATCTGGCGACAGCAGTACCGGCTTGCTTCTGACGGTAGCGACGCTGGGCGTCGGGTATGTCGTCCGGCCGCTTGGCGGGCTTCTGCTGGGTGCCTATGGCGACCGTGCCGGACGCAAGGCCGCGATCTTCCTGACGGTCGCGCTAATGGCGCTCAGCACCGGCATCATGGGGCTGATCCCGTCGTTCGCATCGATCGGCTTGTGGGCGCCGCTGCTGATACTGATGGCGCGGATCACCCAGGGATTCGCCGCGGGCGGTGGCGCCAGCAGCAGCATTTCGTTTCTCGCAGAGGTGTCTCCCGCGGCCAGACGGGGTTTCTATGCGAGCTGGCACCAGACGGTTCAGGTCGGCGCCTTTCTGTTCGCCAGCGCGCTTGCTGCATTGATTGCGAATGTGGTTCCAGCGGAGCAGGCCGGGTCGATCGGATGGCGGATTCCTTTCCTGCTGGCACTGGCATTCGGGCCGGTTGCGTGGCTGATCAAATCGCGCTTGCAGGAGCCCGAGGTTTTTCTGAAGGACCGCCGCTCACACAGTGAACCAACGCCTATCGCGCGTTCGGTGGGTGCGCAACTAGGTAGTGTGGCAATCGGCTTCGGCGCGTCCTGTCTTTGGACCATCACGTCCTTCCTGTTGCTGATTTTCATGCCGACGTACGCCAACAAGTCGTTCGGCATTCCGCTGTCGGGTGCGTATACCTCCGCGATGATCGGCGGCGCGATTGTCTTCGTGTTGTGTCCACAGATGGGACGTCTGTCGGATCGGCTCGGCCGGCGCACCACGATGATGATTGCCGCGCTGCTGTTCGCGGTGCTGATCTATCCGCTATTCGTCTATCTCGACAAAACGCGCACGGTGCAATCGCTGATCCTTGTTCAAGGTCTGCTGTCGGTGCTGATTGCGGCGTACACGGGACCTGTGGGCGCCTTTATGGCAGAGCTGTTTCCAACGCGCATCCGCTCGACCGGTGTGTCGATCGCCAACAATATCGCGGTCACGATCGTCGGTTCGTTTGCGCCGCTGATTACGACCTGGCTGATTCGCCTGACCGGCGACCCGCTGGCGCCGGCCTATTACATCATTGCCGGTGCGGTGGCGAGCTTCGTGGCGTTGTGTTTTGCGCGGGACCGAACCGGACAGGCGCTCAACGGCTGAGGCAGCGTGCGCTTCACTCCTTTTCGCTCCGGCATTCCTCAGAGAACGATATGAAATGGTTCAAGCCCATTGCATTGCTGCTGTGTGCGAGCACGGCAATCGCCATGCCCACTGTGGCATCCGAAACCCTTGCCGAGGCGTCGGATAACGACCCGCTAGTGGCGATGTACGCATGGTGGAACGAGGCGATCAAGACACCCGGCGCGCTCACGGAAGAAGCTTTCGGCCGTTACTTCACCGCGGACGGCGCAATCGTCATCAACGGCGAAGTATTTGCGAAAGGCTTGCCCGCGCTGGTCGAGCACTTCAGAAAGATCCAGGCGGCGGGCGGGCATACCGAAACCATCCTGCCGTTTCGCCACGAATTCCGTTCCGGTAACGATATCTACACCTACCAGGTGATCGACATCGTTCGCAATGGGGCGACGACGTGCCTGCTTGCCGCCGGCCACGCAGAAGTGAGGGACGGCAAGTTATCGCTGGTGAACCTGGTTCGCGCCAAAGTGGACCCGGCAGGTGTGCCGGAATGCACGCGCCAATAAAATAACATTTGTGATCACATATTGTGAATATTTTCTTATCGTCGTACTCTTGACGGACACGAGGCGATCCGCGCTTTTCTGACTTGCAGGGCAGTTGTAGGGGAAAGAGTTGACTAAACGAATTGGTATCGACGTTGGGGGCACTTTTACCGACTTCGTGATGCTGGACCGCGCGACCGGAGAGATGGTCCATCACAAGGAGCCGAGCACGCCGGCCGAACCGTCGGCGGCGGTGGCGTCCGGGATTGCGGCGCTGGTTGCGCGCGCCGGCGCGCAACCAGCGGATGTCGAGTTGATCGTTCACGGCACCACGCTTTCGCTCAACGCGCTGCTGCAACGGCGCGGTGTCAAGGTCGCGCTGGTTACGTCGTGCGGCGCCAAAGATATTCTCGAGCTGGCGCGCATCCGCATGGCGCATTCCTACGATTTTTTCGCCGAACCTGAAACGCCCATGGTCACGCGCGAATGCGTGCTCGAACTGGATGCGCGGGTGGCAGCCGACGGCGCTGTCGTCAGCCGGCCCGACGAGGCGGCGCTCAGCGTGCTGAGCGCTTCGCTCGCCGCGCTGGATGTCGAGGCGGTGGTGCTGTCCGTCATTAATGGTTACGCGAATGCCGCCTTCGAAAACGAACTCGCCGAGATGCTTCGCGAGCGCTGTAGAGGCCTGCCGATTGTCGCGGCCACGGAAATCTGGCCCGAAGTGCGCGAATACGAACGCACGATGATTGCGGTGATGAACGGCTACATCGAGCCGATCATGCGCCGCTACTACGACCGCCTCGAGGCACTGTTGCACGACCAGGGATTCGGCGCGCCACTGTCGATCACGGCGAGCAACGGCGGCACGATCGATCTGCAAACGGCGCGGGCGCGCCCGATTGATACGATCTTGTCCGGCCCCGCTGCGGGCGTGATCGCGGCTGCGAACTGCGCCGAAGCGAATGAGGTCGACCGGATCGTTACGTTCGATATGGGCGGCACGTCGGCCGACATCGCCGTGATCGAGCGAGGCGCGCCCGACCTGACGACGGACACGATGATCGGTGAAATCCCACTTATCCTGCCGGTCGTGAATGTCTCGGCGATCGGCGCGGGCGGTGGTTCGATTATTCGCGTCGACGAACAGGGGATGCTCAAGGTCGGCCCGACCAGCGCGGGCGCCGATCCTGGGCCGGCCTGCTATGGCCGGGGCGGCACGGCGCCGACGATCACCGACTGCTATCTGCTGTGTGGTTTCCTCGACGGCACACGCTTTCTAGGCGGTCGCTTGCCGCTTTCCCCGGAGCGGGCACGCGCGGCGCTTCGGCCGGTTGCCGAAGCACTCGGCTATAGCGATCGTGACGACCCGGAGGCGGCTGCCGCTGCGGCCGCAATTCGCGTCGCGAGTTCGATGATGGCGACCGAAGTCCGCAAGCTGCTCGCGCGGCGTGGCAGCGACGTGCGTAGTTTTACGCTGATTCCCTACGGCGGAGCCGGCTCGACGCATGCGGCGCTGCTGGCCGATGAAGCTTCGTTGCCGCAGATTCTGATCCCGAAGACGCCGGCAACTTTCTGCGCATTGGGTGCCGTGGTGGCGAACCTGCGGCGTGACTTTGTGCGCTCCTGCAGGCTCCAGCTCACGCGCGAAACGCGTTCGGAGCCTGTTTTGCAAGCTTATCTCGACACGTTGCTCGCCGACGCACGCGCGTGGAGCGAATCCCTGGGCGCGCGCGCCGAGGCATGGCGCTTTAGCATCGTCGCCGATCTGCGCTACCCGGGGCAGGCGTTCGATCTCAGTGTCGAGCTTGAAGGCGATGCCTATGCCGATGCGTCCGCAGTCGCGAATGCACTGCGCGTGGCGTTTGAACGCAAGCATCAAACCCTATACGGTTTCGCCGATCCGGCCGCGCCGGCCGAAATGACGCGGCTTGTCGTCAGCGCGATCGGTGGCCTGGCAGGTGTCGAAACGAAGCACGTCACGTGCGCCGGCACGGTGGCGGAACACACGCGCCGCATCTACAGCGACGGTTGCTGGCTCGAAGCGCCCTGTCTCGACCGTCTTTCGTTCGTGCCTGGCGAGTGTCGCAACGGACCACTCGTGATCGAACAAAGCGACACGACCGTGCTTGTGCCGGCGGGCTGGCAGGTACGCTGCCAGCCGAACAGCGATTTGCTTCTCACCCGCTCTGGAGTCTGAACATGGCACTCGACTTTAATCCGGCGGACACGAAGGGGCTCGACCCGATTGCTCTCGAACTGTTCCGCCACAAGTTCAACGCGATCACCGAGGAAATGGGTATCGCGCTTGGCCGTACCGCGCTCAGTTCATACGTGAAGGAAACCCAGGATTTCGGAACCGCGCTCTGCAATCTGGAGGGGAAGTTCTTTGCCTGCCCGTCGGACACGGGTATTGCCATCGGCACGGATATGGATTGTTCGATGGTGATCGGCGCCTTCGAAAGCTTTCAGCCCGGCGATGTGATCATTACCAACCATCCCTATCAAGCTGCCGGTGTGGGTTCGCATTTGCCGGACATCAATCTGCTTCAACCGTACTTCCACGAGGGCGAACTGGTTTGCTTCGGCTGGAGCTTCGCGCATTGTGCGGATATCGGCGGGGCGATACCGAGTTCGATCAGTCCGGCGTTCGACAACATTTTCCAGGAAGGGCTGCAGATTCCGCCGATCAAGTTCTTCGAGTCGGGCAAGCGCAATGAAGCCTTTGTCGCCATTCTGCGCAGCAACAGTCGCGTGCCCGATGTCGCGATGGGCGATCTGCGGGCGCAGCTTGCAGCCTTGTCGGTGGGCGAGCGGCGCGTCGCCGAACTGATTGCGCAGAACGGCGTCGCGGCGTTCAAGGCGGCCCGTTCGGGAATTGTTGCCTATGCGCGAGAGCGGGCACTTGCGGCGCAAAAGCGTATTCCTGACGGCGAATATGTCTTCTGGGATTATCTCGATGACGACTATCGCAGCCGGATTCCAGTGCGTTTTCGCTGCGCGATGTCGGTGTCGGATGGCCGGATTCATCTGGACGTTACCGGTACGGATCCGCAACTCGCGTCACCGTACAACGTGCCGACGGGGGGACAGCGCCATCCGTATTTCACGTCGAAGATCATGCACCTGCTGTACACATACGACGCCGACCTGCCGCTCAATTCAGGGCTCTTCGACAACGTGACAGTGTCGGTTCCGAAGGGTTGCGTGATGAATCCGGAATCGCCCGCAGCCGTGGGCATCCGTCATGCGGGCGCCGTGCGCTTTGCCGACGTGCTGCTCGGATGTTTGTCGAAAGCCGACCCGCGCATTGCGCCGGCCGCGAGTAGCGGCACCGTGATTCCGGTTGTCGTCGCGACGACCGACGCCGCGACCGGCAAGCGGACGGTGTCGGTCGTGCAGTCGCTGGCGGGCGGCGCAGGCGGCACCGCCCGCATGGACGGCGCGGATGGGCGCGATCGTAGCCTCGCGAACATTCGGAACACACCGACTGAGCGCGGCGAGGCCGATACGGCGGTGCGTGTCGACGCTTATGTGCTGCGCCCCGACAGCGGCGGAGCAGGGCTGCATCGGGGGGGCGCGGGAATTGCCTATTCGCTGCGCGTGCTGAAGAACGGCATTGAAATTCTCGGCCGTGGTCTTGAACGGTTCGTGTTCTGTCCGTGGGGCGCCAACGGTGGCTTGCCGGGACAGGCGGCGCGAGTCGTGCTCAACCTGGGAACAGCAGACGAACGTGAACTGGGCAAGATCGACGTGATCCGGCCTGAAGCCGGCGATGTGCTGACCATCATGACGCCAGGCGGCGGCGGCTGGGGCGATCCGCTGCAGCGTGATCCGCTGAAAGTGGCGCGCGACGTGCGGCGCGGCCTGGTCAGTCCGGCGGCGGCGCTGGCCGACTATGGCGTTGTATTCGACGCGGAGTCGTTAGCCGTGGACCTGCTCGCCACCGCCGAGCTGCGAGCTGCAATTGCGCTGCGCAGGGCGGCATCGGACAAGGACGGCGCGGCGGCCCGCGGCTTCGACCCGGTGCGCTGGCGCTGGGAATCGGTCTTCGACGACACCAGCATGAATGCTCTCGTGGCCGCGCTTCTGGCCACACCGGCGAGTAATCGCCCGGCGTTGCGGGCCCAGGTATTCGACAAGGTGGCGCCCGGCATCGCGACATTGGGCGCGAAGGTGCTGATGGAGGAATGGTTCGACGTTGAGGCGGCCCGAGGTCGCTTGCACGAAGCCACCCGCGCGCTGGAATTGCACGGCAGCCTGTATCAGGAGGGCCATGAAGATGCGCTTTGATACGCTGCCCTCACAGCCCCCGCTGAATCCGGCCGCCGACGCTTATGGCCTTGAGTGCCTCGCCAGATCAGCGGCAGCGTTGCCGTCGCTGAACGCACATCTTGATCTGCCGTATGGCGACGACTACTGGCAGAAGGTAGATGTGTTCACTCCTCCGGGCGATGGACATCGCGATCTGCCGGTGCTGCTTTTCTTTCACGGCGGGGGATGGACGCACGGTTACAAGGAGTGGTGTTCGTTCATGGCCGCTCCGCTTGTGTCGTTACCTTGCATATTCGTTTCGGCATCCTACCGTCTGTTGCCGGAGGCGAATTTCCCGGCGCCGTTCGACGATGCCTATCAGGCGCTGCGCTGGGTCGACCGTCATATTGAACGTTTCGGTGGCAGCCGCCAGCGGATCCATCTGGGTGGTCATTCGGCCGGCGGACAGCTCGCGTCGATGCTGGCGGTGCGGCGCGACGAGCGCGTTGCGTTCGGCTTGCCCGCCGATGGCGTCAAGGCCTGCTTCTGTATCAGCACGACATTCAATCGACGGGTGGTCAACGAGCACATCGCGCCGCATCTCGTGACTGGCGAAGCGCCGGATGCGGTTTCGCCGTCCAGTTCGCTCGCTTTTGCGGGCCAGGCGGACGTACCGTTCCTGATCACCTGGGGCGGCCACGAGAACCCGCGCTACGAGACGTTTAGCTTGCTAATGGCGAAGACTTTGCGGGAAGCCGGCTGCCGAGTGCAAGCACGGCGCTTCGACGCGTGCGGGCATTTCGATATTCACCTCAATACCGGGCATGCCGACGATCCGTGGACAAGCGATGTCCGGCATTTCATGCAAACCGGCCGCTTCAAACAGGAACCCGGCAATGACTAAGTCTTCCACTCACGAGCACGCGTTCGAGCTTTACGATCTGCGCGTCGAAGTCGTGGCGCCCGAAGGTGCGAAGCTCTACTGCGGCGCGCGCGTTGGCGATTACTTCGAACTGCGCGGTGAAATGTTGCATCTGCCCCCGGGTCAGGCGTTTTCGATCTACTCGCTCGCCGCGCTGTTGCCTTTACTACCCGCGAAACAACGTGCCACCGATCCGCACGACTGGATGTCGACCGATGCCGAGGTCGCCTGTCCGGATCCCAATTGCCTTTCACGGTTCCGTATCACACGCCTCGGATTGCGCCGTTTCCGGCACGCCGATACGACGGCGGTCAAACTCACGAACAAGGATGCTGAATGACGCTCATGCAACGTGCCGAACTTGCGCCCGGCTATACGATTTCCCGGATTCTCAAAGGCGGCTGGCAACTTGCCGGCGACCATGGCAGCGTCGACCATCAGGGCGCGCTCGCCGACATGGCGAATTACTATGACGCCGGTATCACGACTTTCGATTGTGCCGATATTTATACGGGCGTCGAAGAGATGATCGGGGAGTTTCGCGCGCATTACGTCGCCACGCGTGGTGCAGGCAGCCTCGATCAACTCAAGGTGCACACGAAGTTCGTACCCGACCTCTCGTTGTTGCCTACCATTGACCGGAAACTGGTTGAGCGCACTATCGACCGGTCGCTCTCCCGGCTGCGTACGGAGCGGCTCGATCTCGTCCAGTTTCACTGGTGGGATTACAACGTGGACCGCTATCTGGACGTCGCCGGCTGGTTGCGCGAACTGCAGCAGGCCGGCAAGATCGATCAATTGGGCGGCACGAACTTCGATACTCGACGAACGCGAGAACTGATCGACGCGGGTGTCGCGTTGACCAGCATGCAGGTACAGTATTCGTTGCTCGATCAGCGTCCTGCGCAGCAGTTGACAGCGCTGGCGAAGGAAAACGGCTTTAGCCTGCTGTGCTACGGCACCGTTGCGGGTGGCTTTCTGTCGGAGAAGTGGTTGGGCGTGTCCGAGCCGGATCACACGATTTCGAACCGTTCGCTGATCAAGTACAAACTGATCATCGACGACTTCGGTGGTTGGGCGCTGTTTCAGACCTTGCTGTCGACGCTCGCCGCGATCGCGGCAAAACATGCGGTTTCGATTGCGACGGTGGCGACGCGTTGGGTGCTGGATCAGGAGTGCGTGGCGGGTGCGATTGTCGGCGTACGCAGGGGCGATCACCTTCCCGAGCATATGAAGGTACTCTCGGTGTCGCTCGACGACGAAGATCACGCTGCGCTCGCCCGTGTGCTCAGCGAGCGTAAGCTGATTGAAGGAGATGTGTACACCGTTGAGCGCGATATTCACGGACGGCACGGCAACATCATGAAGTACGAGCTCAATAGCGTCGCGCAATGATGGGCTGCGCGCCGGTTCACGTAAAATGAGCGAGCGAGCGCGCCGCATGCATTGCAGGCGCGCTCGCTAGTCCACGATAACGGGTTCATCTACTCCTACTTGCGGTTCCGTTCACGCATGCGCAAAACTCCAGATGTCGACCTTGGTGTAGTTAATCCGGTTTCGAAGCAGCCGCTGCAGACACATGTCTATCGTGATCTGCGGCGCCTGATGATGAACGGCCACCTGCGTCCCGGCCAGGAGTTGAAGGTGCGCGAGCTCGCGCTGCGTTTTGGCACCAGCGTCCAGCCCGTGCGCGAGGCAATTTTGCAACTGGTCGCGGAAAAGGCGCTCGAGGCGACGCCGAATGCATCCGCGCGGGTCCCCGTGCTCGATACGACTCGCCTGATCGATTTACGCACGGTTCGCCTCGCGGTTGAAGGTCTTGCTGCGGAGCTGGCCGCGCAACATACCTCGGCGGCCGATGTCGACGAGCTTGCGCAGATCGTTGCGCTGGAGGCGGCCGCGGACGATGCGCAAGACGTTGAGGCGAGCGTGCAGCGCAACCGCGAATTTCACTTCAGGCTCTATCAAATGTCCGGTTCGGCGTTGCTGCCGTCGATCGTAGAAGGGTTATGGCTTCAGGTGGGGCCGAATATTCGCGATGCTGCGGAGTTGTTCGATGCGCGCGGCGGGGAGGGCAGTGCGTATCACGTCGATATTCTCAACGGGTTGCGCAAAAAAGATGGCAAAAGCGTGCGGCGAGCCGTTGAGAAAGACATCGCGCGCTTTTTCGACGTCTTGTTGTCAAGACATCCGGCAAGCGGACAAGGCCTGGCCGAAACCGTTGGTGCGGTTAAGGCGCGGAAGCGGCCGGTGGCAAGCGCTAACAAAGCGTCCCCGCCCCCGACTTCTGCCGGCGCAGTGAAACCTGCGGTCCGCAAGAGCGTGCGTCGCCCAAAATAGAACGGCTTGCGATGCAGATGCTGGAGTCCGCTCGCCGGCCGGCTATGCCTTCGTGCGCGATGCTTTCGGTCCGCGCTTTTTTCGAGCTGCGTCGGCAGACCCCACCGGGTTTTCTGCCGCAACTCGAGCGTCGAGCAGAATGTCGAAAAAGCGGTTGATGTCCTGTTCCACCGCGCGGCGCACCGCGACAGCATCCCGTTTTCGCAGCGCTTTGACGATCTCCATGTGATGCGCGCCGCCTTTACCGCCACGGGCGTCGAATGCTTCCGCCGCGTCGCGGATGCTTGGGCCTACGCGCAACCACAATCCCTCGATGATCGCCGGAAGAATGGTTGAACCGGAATAGCTGTAGAGCCGAAAATGGAAATCCAGGTTTCGTGCGACGCTGGTTTCCGCATGCATCAGGTCGTCCGCGGCGCTCTCGGCGGACAGAATCTTCGCGAGCTCGGCGGTTTCGCGTGTGCCGATGCGCGCCGTGGCTCTCTCCGCCGCAAGTCCCTCGACGGCAAGACGGACGCTGCGCAGGTCTTCCAGTTGCTCGTTCGTGAGCTGGGGAACACGGGTGCTGGCGTTGGGTGAGGCATCGAGCGCCTGCTCGGCGATCAACTGGCGGATCGCCTCGCGAACGGGCTGAATACTTGTCGAGAAGGACTCGGCGATGTCGCGGATCTTGAGCGCCTGACCCGGGCGGAAACGCCCAATCATCAGAAAGTGACGCAGTTGCCGGTACACCTGTTCCTGCAAGGTTTTATTCGGAACGGGGGAGATATCCGGATTGTCAGTGGGACTGGCTTTGGGCATTTTCTAGCAGGCTGGTGATATTAGGGCACGCTGGAGATTGTTCGCGATGTTGCCGCATTCTACTTTAGGTTACATAAGTGATCACAAAACGAAAGCTGTCAAACCAGCAGCTTGAACTTTCGCGTTTGTTTCCTGACTGTCATTTGTTGGCACGATGTGGACAGGCCAACTCGCACCGTGTTGTGAGGCGGCAGCGCGCAGATGAAATGACTGTCTGCGCGAGCTTGATAATTTGGTAGCCGCTCAAGACCCGTCTGTTAGGGTTCTTGAGCGGCCGCCTACGAGAGCGCCGGTCGTCCTCTGAAGGCCGAATGTACGGGTTCACCAAAGTGGATAGCGATCGTTCGCGATTGCCGCCGGAGATTCGCCGGTCTAACGCAGTGAGCAAGCACGTCTACGTCGATGGACGAACGCCGGCTTTGGCCGACGTTGAGCTGGTTGGGGCGCCTGATTGAACGGCCGCTGTATCGTTGGAAACGGTCGTTTAAGATAAAGCAGGCCGAACGACCGGGTTGAATCCGCAGTCGACATCGGTCCTCCGTTTTTTCCTGGAGCAGTCATTCGACGAGCTGCAATCC
>NZ_JBWQQI010000043.1:0-21664 GCF_056619545.1 Paraburkholderia sp. SSBN10T | reverse complement strand
CCCCCCCCTCCTCCCCCCCCCCCCCCCCCGCCGTGAGGTGGCTTTAGAACAGCGACTCTTCGACGTCCATCAGCGGCTTCGAACCGGCGCGCGCCTGGCGAATCGTCATGGCCGTTTCCGGCAGCAGCTTGGCGAAGTAGAAGCGCGCAGTGGCGAGCTTGGCCTTGTAGAACGGATCGCCGGACGCTTCCTTGTCCAGCGCGATGCGCGCCATGCGGGCCCAGAAGTACGAGAACACCAGATGGCCGACGGTACGCAGATACGGCACGGCTGCGGCGCCCACTTCGTCCGGGTTCTGCATAGCCTTCATGCCGATTTCCATCGTCAGCTTCTGCACCTTGTCGCCGATATCGGCGAGCGGGTTGATGAACTCCTGCATTTCCGGCTTGATGCCTTCGGCTTCGACGAATTCCGTCACCAGCTTGCCGAACTTCTTCATCTTTGCGCCCATGTCGCCGAGGATCTTGCGGCCCAGCAGGTCGAGCGACTGAATCGCGTTGGTGCCTTCGTAGATCATGTTGATCCGCGCGTCGCGCACGTATTGCTCCATGCCCCACTCGGCGATGAAGCCGTGGCCGCCGTAGATCTGCATCGCGTGGTTGGTGCTTTCGAACGCGTTGTCCGACAGGAACGCCTTCAGGATCGGCGTGAGCAGCGCGACGAGATCGGCGGCGTCCTTGCGCACCGACTCTTCGGCGTGCGCCAGTTCCTTGTCGATATGCAGCGCGGACCAGTATGAGAACGCACGCGCCGCTTCGGCGTAAGCCTTCTGCGTGAGCAGCATGCGACGCACGTCCGGGTGCACGATGATCGGATCAGCCGCCTTTTCCAGCGCCTTCGGGCCGGTCAGCGAACGCATCTGCAGGCGCTCTTTCGCATAGGTGAGCGAGTTCTGGTAAGCCACTTCGGTCAGGCCGAGGCTCTGCATCCCGACGCCGAGACGCGCGGCGTTCATCATCACGAACATGGCGTTCAAGCCCTTGTTAGGCTCGCCGACCATCCAGCCCCTGGCGTTGTCGAGGTTGATCACGCAGGTGGCGTTGCCGTGAATGCCCATCTTGTGTTCGATCGAGCCGCACTTTACGGTGTTGCGCTCGCCCGGCTCACCGGCTTCATTCGGCACGAACTTCGGCACGATGAAGAGCGAAATGCCCTTGGTGCCCATCGGCGCGTCCGGCAAACGCGCGAGCACCAGGTGAACGATGTTCTCCGCGAGGTCGTGTTCGCCGCTGGAGATGAAGATCTTCGTGCCGCTGATTGCGTACGAGCCGTCGCTGGTCGGTTCGGCCCTGGTGCGCAGGATGCCGAGGTCCGTGCCGCAGTGCGGCTCGGTCAGACACATCGTGCCGGTCCAGACGCCCGAGACGAGCTTCGGCAGATAGGCGCGCTGGAGTTCCGGCGTGCCGTGGGCATGCAGGCACTCATAGGCGCCGTGCGACAGGCCCGGATACATCGTCCAAGCCTGGTTTGCCGAATTAAGCATTTCGTACAGCGCGTTGTTGACGAACGCAGGCAAGCCCTGGCCGCCGTATTCCGGATCGCAGCCAAGCGCAGGCCAGCCGGCTTCGACATATTGCTTGTAGGCTTCCTTGAAGCCCTTCGGCGTGGTCACGACGCCGTCGCCGACGTACGTGCAGCCTTCCTGGTCGCCGCTGTGGTTCAGCGGAAACAGCACTTCGGAGCAGAACTTGCCGGCCTCTTCCAGCACCGCATTGATCGTGTCGGCATCGAGATCCGCGTGCTTCGGCATCTGCTTGATTTCGCCTTCGACGTTAAGCAGCTCGTGCAACACGAATTGCATGTCGCGCAGTGGCGCGGCGTACTGTCCCATGACTCTCTCCAAAGTTTGACAAGAAGCGAGCCGTCAGCCCCGGGCCGTGGTTCGGACCTTTTCAGCGCCGCTGGATCCGCCGGATCCGGCCGCGCCGCTAACGGCTTTCGCTTTGATACGAAACAATCAATTTTTCGAGCGCGGCCCACGTGAGAGGCACTGCATCCGGCAGGTGCAGGAAGCGTGCATCGTGATGCAGGCCGAGCGTGAAGCTGTACAGTTCGAACAGCATCAGTTGCGGATTCGTGTCCGCCCGCAGATGCCCTTCTTCCATTGCCTGCGAAATGGCCCGGGTCAGCGCAGCACGCCAGATCGTCACGCTCGACACCAGTTGCTCGCGCACCGGGTTGTCCGCGCGGTCGTCATACTCGACCGCACCGCTGATATAGATGCACCCAGTGGTGACTTCCTGAATGCGTTTCTCGATCCAGCGGGAGATCATTGCGCGCAAACGCGGCAAGCCGCGCGGTTCACGCAGGCTCGGGAAAAACACCTCGTCTTCAAAACGCCGGTGATATTCGCGCACCACTTCAACCTGCAAGTCTTCGCGCGACCCGAAGTGCGCAAACACGCCACTCTTGCTCATCTGCATGCGCTCAG
The DNA here is from genome assembly GCF_056619545.1 of Paraburkholderia sp. SSBN10T. Taxonomy (NCBI): domain Bacteria; kingdom Pseudomonadati; phylum Pseudomonadota; class Betaproteobacteria; order Burkholderiales; family Burkholderiaceae; genus Paraburkholderia; species Paraburkholderia sp. SSBN10T. Next base: position 19,233 of record NZ_JBWQQI010000043.1, on the reverse strand, counting down.
CCAGCAGCCCTATCGTCAGACCTTCCAGTCCGTCGCGGCTTGCCAGATCGAGTGCTGCATCGAGAATCGCGGCTCGCGTTTGTTCGCCTTTTCGCATAACTGTTTTACCGTTCTTGTGTGACCGAAAGAAAAATCGAACGGCCGTACTATTATTGAGTGCTGCCGTCCGCGAAACAAGGACTTTATTAGAAACCGGTTTCTAACCGGAGCATCAATTTTGCGTCATACGTCAATCAGACGAGGGAGATTTTTTAGAGGCGTTTGCCTTGCCGTTGTGTGGGGTATGTCATACGGCGGTGCGTGGTCTGATGTAAGCCCGGGTTTATCCCAACGGCGCCTCTCAAGGAAACGCCGGGTCGTCCCAAGTTTCCCGCCCCGAAGGAAGTCCCCTTGGGGGGGCTGGCGCGCAAGCGGCAGGTCCGGGGACGCCCAGAAGCGCTGCAGGTTAGTCGTAGCCGCCCACCGTGAGCAGCTTCATGACGGCCCGGTAAGTTGTGTAAGCCAGCCAGTTCAACAGGCGCTCGCCGGCAGGGCGGGCTTCGTAATGCGCCAGATCGATACGGCGCGATTCGTCGAACGCGCTCAGGATCGCCTCGCGCAGCGCGTCGATCTGCGGGTCGAGCACCAGCACGACGTTGGCCTCGTTGTTGAGCATCAGGCTCAGCGCGTCGAGGTTCGACGAGCCCACCGTACCCCAGTTCGAATCGACCACCGCCACCTTACCGTGCAACATGGTCTTTTCGTATTCGGCGATCTTCACGCCGGCTTTCAGAAGCGAGCGGTAGAGGAACGGCACAGCATAATCGAGCGCGGCGAACTCCTTCCTGCCGATGATCAGCTTCACCTCCACCCCGCGCCGCGCCGTCAGCGCCAGCGCGCGGCGCAGCTTGCGGCCCGGCATGAAGTAAGGATTGGCGAGCAGTACCTCGGTACGCGCCTGGCCGATCGCGGTGAGATACGCCTTCTCGATCGCGCGGCGGTTGACGAGGTTATCGCGCGCCACGAACGCCACCGCCGGCTCGCCGCCGGCGCTGCGGTTGCGGCCACGGTTCGGCGTGGCCGCAGCGGGATCGTCCTTGAAGCTGAAATCCGGTTGCAGCGATTCAATGGGACGGCGGCCGAAACGGATGCGGTGCCATTGCGTCTCGAGAGCCTCGCGTACGTCGGCAACCACCGGCCCCTGCAGTTCGACCGCAAAGTCCCAGCGGCGATACGGCAAACGCAAGCCGTCGTTCTCGTAATCGTCGACGATATTGATGCCGCCGCACCAGGCGAAGTGATCGTCGACCACCGCGAGCTTGCGGTGCGTGCGCGAAAAACCGAAGCGGCCGAACAGGTGTGGGTTGTAAATCAGATGCTCGACGCCGCGGGCATGCCAATCGTCGAAGAGCGGCAGGCGCGCCGTGCCGATGCCGTCCGTGATCACGCGCACCCGCACGCCCCGGGCCGCGGCGCGCAGCAGGGCGGCGCTAATGGCCTGGCCCGCGCTGTCGTCGCAGAAGATATAAGTTTCGAGAACGACGTCTCTCTGCGCGGCGTCGACCCGCGCGATCAGCGACTTGAAAAACGCATCGCCTGAGCGAAACAGTTGAACTTCGTTACCGGCGGTGAAGCGATATTTCGACCAGTAGCGGCGGCCGAACAATGTCTGCCGAAGCCGCTCGAAACGGCGCGGAGCGCCGAGCGTCACCGGAACCGCCCCTTCAGGCGCTGCGGCAACTGCAGGATGGCGTCGGCATTCGACGCTGAAAAACAGCGCTGCGCGGCTTCTTCATAGGGCAGCCAGGCGTGTGCCGTATGTTCGAGCGGCGCCAGCGTCACCTCACAACGTTCGGGCACCTCCAGGCTGAACCAGTGCTCGGTGTTGCGCGTCACTCCCTCGGCATAGCGATGCCGCCAGACCGGATAGATTTCATACTCGATCTGATACTGCCAGTCGAACAACGCGTCGCGCGGCACGGCGGCGCTGCCGATCACGATGCCGGTTTCCTCGGCTACCTCGCGTATGGCAGTCTCGGCCAGCGGTTCATCGATGCGATCTTTCGAGCCCGTCACCGACTGCCAGAAGCCCGCGCGATCGGCGCGCTCGATGAGCAGCACATCGAGCCCCGGGGTATGGATGACCACAAGTACGGATTCGGGAATCTTCGGCGGTTTCGGCATGGCGAGACTAGGCGCGGGTTGCGCGCGGTACATGTCGTGTCGACGGTTTTGCTGGCGTGCCGCCTGAGCGGTTGCTACGACTGTAACGCAAAAAACGAAAAAGGCGCATGACGCGCCTTTTTCGTTTGCCTGATGGCGGCCCGCAGAGCCGCTCAGGTAGCTTCTTGCAACCTTACGCCTTCGCTTCCGGCTGACGCAAACGGATGTGCAACTCGCGCAACTGGCGCTCGTCCACTTCGCTCGGCGCCTGCGTGAGCAGACACTGCGCACGTTGCGTTTTCGGGAACGCGATCACATCGCGGATCGAATCGGCGCCGGCCATCATCGTGATGATGCGGTCCAGACCGAATGCGATACCACCGTGCGGCGGCGCGCCGTACTGCAACGCGTCGAGCAGGAAGCCGAACTTGGCGCGCGCTTCTTCCGCGTTGATCTTGAGCGCGCGGAACACCTTGCTCTGCACTTCTTCGCGGTGAATACGCACGGAACCGCCGCCGATTTCCCAGCCGTTCAGCACCATGTCGTAGGCCTTGGCGAGGCAGCGACCCGGATCCGTTTCCAGATACTCGAGGTGCTCGTCCTTCGGGCTCGTGAACGGGTGATGCGCGGCGACGTAGCGGTTTTCTTCCTCGTCGTATTCAAACATCGGGAAGTCCACCACCCACAGCGGCTTCCAGCCGGATTCGACGAGGCCGTTGGCCTTGCCGAATTCCGAGTGGCCGATCTTCAGACGCAGCGCGCCGAGGCTGTCGTTGACGACCTTCGCGCGATCCGCCGCGAAGAAAATGATGTCGCCGTCTTGCGCGCCGGTGCGCTCGATGATCGCCTTGACCGCTTCGTCGTGCAGGTTCTTGACGATCGGGCTTTGCAGACCGTCACGGCCCTTCGCAACTTCGTTGACCTTGATCCAGGCCAGACCCTTCGCGCCGTAGATGCGCACGAATTCCGTGTAGCTGTCGATATCGCCGCGCGAAAGCTCGCCGCCCTTCGGCACGCGCAGCGCTGCGACACGGCCGTCCTTGGTGTTGGCCGGCGTGCTGAACACCTTGAAGTCGACGTCCTTGACCGCGTCGGTCAGGTCGGTGAATTCGAGCTTCACGCGCAGGTCCGGCTTGTCCGAACCGAAACGGCGCATCGCTTCCGAGTACTCCATCACCGGGAATTTCTCGTCCAGTTCGACGCCGATCGTCACCTTGAAGACGTGACGGATCATGGCTTCGAACAGATCGCGGATTTCCTGTTCGGAGAGGAACGAGGTTTCGCAGTCGATCTGCGTGAATTCCGGCTGACGGTCGGCGCGCAGGTCTTCGTCGCGGAAGCACTTGACGATCTGGTAGTAGCGATCGAAGTTCGCCACCATCAGCAACTGCTTGAAGAGCTGCGGCGACTGCGGCAACGCGAAGAACTGGCCCGCGTTGGTACGCGACGGCACGAGGTAATCGCGCGCGCCTTCCGGCGTGCTCTTCGTGAGCATCGGCGTTTCGATGTCGATGAAGCCTTGTGCGTCCAGATACTTGCGCACTTCCATCGCGACGCGATAACGCAGACGCAGATTGTGCTGCATCTGCGGACGGCGCAGATCGAGCACGCGGTGCGTGAGGCGCGTGGTTTCCGACAGGTTGTCGTCGTCGAGCTGGAACGGCGGCGTGATCGACGCGTTCAGCACGTTCAGTTCGTGGCACAGCACTTCGATCTTGCCGCTCTTCAGACCGGCGTTGGTCGTGCCTTCCGGACGATTGCGCACGACACCCTTGATCTGCACGCAGAACTCGTTGCGCACGCCTTCGGCGGTCTTGAACATCTCCGCGCGATCCGGGTCGCACACGACCTGAACGAGGCCTTCGCGGTCGCGCAGGTCGATGAAGATAACGCCGCCGTGGTCACGGCGACGGCTCACCCAGCCGCACAGCGACACGGTTTGGCCCAACAGTTCTTCGGTCACCAGACCGCAATATTCAGATCGCATCGACATGATGTTTGTCTTTCGTTTTGCATTAGTTGAACGGCGCGCAGCTCATGAAACTGAAGCAGTGCGCGCCGGCATTACATCGGCGGCTCGATGGTGGAGCGGCGCACATGCGTCGGCGGCGCAGACGGCGCCACCACGCCCATCGAGACAATGTACTTGAGCGCAGCGTCGACCGTCATGTCGAGTTCGACCACTTCGCTCTTCGGCACCATCAGGAAGAAACCGGACGTCGGGTTCGGTGTAGTCGGCACGTACACGCTGACGTGATCCTCCTTCAGGTGGTTGACCACGTCGCCGCCCGGAACCCCGGTCAGGAACGCAATCGTGTAGGAACCCTTGCGCGGATACTCGATGAGCAGAGCCTTGCGAAACGCATTGCCGCTGCTCGAGAGCAAGGTATCCGACACCTGCTTGACGCTCGTGTAAATCGGCCCGACCACCGGGATATGACCGACGAGGAGTTCCCACCACTTCACGAGCTTCTGCCCGATGAAGTTCTGCGTCAACAGTCCGACGATGAAGATGAACGCCAGCGTCAGCACAGCGCCCAGGCCCGGCAGACGGAAGCCCAAGGCCCGCTCCGGCTGCCACGACTCCGGCAGCAACAGCAGCGTCTGATCCATCGTGCCGATGATCAGACCGAGCACCCACAACGTGATGGCCAACGGCACCAGCACCAGCAGGCCAGTCAGGAACACCGATTTGAGCGTCGCTTTTTTCGTCGTCATGTGTATCGCCAGAAAGCCACCCCGGCGTGGCCGGATGCGGCGAATGCACCGCCTCGACGAGGCGGCTGCGCTAGCTAGGCACTACCGGAACCGCTTGTGGCAGCCGGCGCGGCCGCGGGCGCCGCCGGTGCTGCGGCGGCGCTCGTGGAACTCTCGGCGCCGCTTGCCGCTGCAGCGGCCTCGCCGGAGCCGCCCTCGGTCTTCGCCGGCTCGGCTGCCGCGCCGCCGTTCGGGGCGGCTGCGCCGCTCGCGCTATTGCCGCCGCGGAAATCGGTTACATACCAGCCCGAACCCTTCAACTGAAACCCGGCCGCAGTCACCTGCTTGCGAAAGGTGTCTTTCCCGCATTCCGGGCAGTCCGTCAGGGGGGCGTCGCTCATCTTCTGGAGCACGTCCTTCCCGAAGCCGCATGATTCGCAGCGATACGCGTAGATCGGCATGATCTTGTCCCTACAATAATCTGGTAAACGCTTGCAAAGCCTTGAATTATAGCCGCAAACAATCCCCCGCCCCCGGTTTTCGGGGGCAGCCGGCCGGCGCAGCCACCGCCCCCGCAAATGGGGGCGCCCGGCGCGGGATCAAGTCCCCGTCTCGTTCCGGCGCCGCCAAGTGAGCCAGCGTTCGTGGCCGGCGAACACCGGGATCGAGTCGCTGACCGGCTCGTCTTCGAGCAGATCGAAATACGGACCCAGCAAGGCGTCGAGCTCGGCTCGCTCGATGCCGAACGGCGGGCCTTTCGGCGTGTCGCCCAAAAAGAAGAAACCGGCCAGCAGAGCGCCCGCGGGCAGCAGCACGGCCATACGCTGCGCGTAGTCGGCGCGGCGGTCTTTGGGCAGCGCGCACAAGAACGCGCGTTCGTACATCCAGCCGGGTGTGAAGAGCGGCTGCCAGGCGAAGAAATCGGCCTGATCGACCACGTTTGCATGCGCGCCCAGTTGCGAGCGTGCCGTCGCTACCGCGGCGTGCGAAAAATCGATCGCCTGAACGCGGCGCCCCTGACGGGCAAGCCACAAGGCTTCCCATGCACTGCCACAACCCGGGATCAGCACGGCTGCGTCGGGGTGGCGCGTCGCGAAAGCCTCAAACGCCGCAGGCACGCCAGCCTGGTCCCAAGGCGTGAAACCGCGCTCGAAGCGCTCGTCCCAGAAAGCCGGCGAATTCGGATCGCGCGTGGTGAAATCGGTACCGATGGCGTTAGCGGGCTGTCCCGGTTCGGTTGGATCGCTCATCGATGCACCTCGTAAAAGTTGACGGCGACGCAAGCGACCGGCCCCGCGGCAGTGCTGCAGGCCGATGCGCCCTATCCGCCGTATGCCAGCGCCAGCCACGCGCGCGCCACCACGGCGCCGACGCCCACCGCAATGCCGAACAGCAGCAAGCCCTGCAGCAACCGGTTGGTGCGCTTCTGTTCGAGCAGAATCTGCCGGATCGTGTCGTCGCCCGGACCGCGCTGGCTGTCATGACGCTCGGCCAGCACATGATGGATCAGCCGCGGCAGTTGCGGCAGCGTTTTGCTCCACTGCGGCGCCTCGATCTTCAACCGCTCGAACCAGCCGCGCAGGCCAATCTGTTCGTTCATCCAGCGTTCGAGGTAAGGCTTGGCTGTCTTCCACAAGTCGAGTTCGGGGTCGAGCGAACGCCCCAGCCCTTCGACGTTCAGCATGGTCTTCTGCAGCAGCACGAGTTGCGGCTGAATCTCGACATTGAAGCGACGCGAGGTGGAAAAAAGCCGCATCAGCACCTGACCGAGCGATATGTCCTTCAACGCGCGGTCGAAGTACGGCTCGCAGACCGCGCGAATGGCGCTCTCCAGCTCTTCGACGCGCGTGGTCGGCGGCACCCAGCCCGACTCCAGATGCAGCGTGGCGACCCGGTGATAATCACGCTTGAAGAACGCGAGAAAGTTCTGCGCGAGGTAATTCTTGTCGAAGTCCGAGAGCGCGCCGATGATGCCGAAGTCCAGCGCAATATAACGGCCGAAATGCGCCGGATCGAGACTCACCTGAATATTGCCGGGGTGCATGTCGGCGTGGAAAAAGCCGTCGCGGAACACCTGGGTAAAAAAGATTTCGACGCCTTCGCGGGCCAGCTTCGGAATGTCCACGCCCGCGGCGCGCAGCGTCTCCACCTGGCTAATCGGCACGCCGATCATGCGCTCCATCACCAGCACGGTGGGCGTGCAGAACTCCCAGTACATCTCCGGCACCAGCAGCAAATCGAGTCCGGCGAAGTTGCGGCGCAACTGGCTGCCGTTGGCGGCCTCGCGCATCAGGTCGAGCTCGTCATGCAGGTACTTGTCGAATTCGGCAACCACCTCGCGCGGCTTCAGGCGCTTGCCGTCGGCCCACAGGCGCTCGGCCCACACGGCGATGTCGCGCAGCAACGCAAGGTCCGAATCGATCACCGGCAGCATGTTCGGGCGCAACACTTTCACCGCGACGTTCTTGCCGGCATGCTGGCCGGCCTTGACCTTCGCAAAGTGCACCTGCGCGATCGAGGCGCTTGCCACTGGCACCCGCTCGAAATCGTCGAACAGCTCGTCCACCGGCGCGCCGAGCGACTTCTCGACGAGGCCGATCGCCACCTCCGACGGGAACGGCGGCACCTGGTCCTGCAGCTTGGCGAGTTCGTTGGCAATATCGACCGGCAGCAGGTCGCGACGGGTAGACAACACCTGGCCGAACTTGACGAAGATCGGTCCGAGGCTTTCGAGCGCGAGACGCAGCCGCACGCCCGGCGGCTGGTCGAACTTGCGGCCGATAGTGGTGATGCGCAGCAACAACCGCACGCGACGGTCGTTGATACGGCTCAGCATCATCTCATCGAGACCGAAGCGAATGACCGTGAAGAAAATCTTGAGGAAACGCAGAAAACGCATGGTTGAGCCCGGTGACTAGCGCGTGCCGCGCGACGTGGCGCCGCCGCGAGCTTCGACCTTCTGTTCAAGGCGCTCGATGCGCTTCTCGACGCGCGCCAGCGCATCGCGGGCGCGCGCGAGTTCGGTATTGAACTCGTCGAGCGCGGCGCGGCGCACCAGTTGCGGATTTTCGTCGAGCAGGTACTCAGCAACCGAGTCGAGCAGATTGCGGCCGGTGCGGCGCGCGTGCTCACCGACCGAGCGCGCAACCGTTGCCACTCGCCAGGCCGGACCGTCGCCGATCAGCCGTGCCAGATCTTCCTCGGGCTCCCAGCGCAGATGCTCGGCGAGCTTCGCGATGGCCGTGGCGAATTCCGCATCGCCTTCGATCTTCACGTGCTTCATCACCGCCGCCTGGCCGCCCTGCACGAAGGCCGGCAACGCATCGGACGGCACCGAGATGGTGACGTCGAACTGATGCGTTTGCGTTTCATCGACCGCGGCCAGATAGCCGTCCGGTTGGACCAGCAGCATCAGAACGAGCGGTGGGCAGGATAGCCGGGCGGTCTTGCCGGCGTAAGGAGCGAGGCGCTCACGTGCCCACGATTCGCGGGCGAGCAGATGATTGACGGCAGCAGCGAAGGGCTTGGCGGCGAGGGTCATTGAGAGTGGCAAGAAAAAACCCGCGCAGGCGATGTGCCCGCGCGGGTTCCTATTGTAACGTCCGTTCGCTTCCCGGCTTACCCGGCCGTTCAGCCAATGGACAAAGCTTGACGTTAGTGCGCGGCGGCTGCCTCATCCACTTGCTGAATCCCGGCGAGCAACCAGCCCTCACCGGCGCGAGTCGACTTCGACAGGTTCCAGATCTCGACGAACGGTTCAGCCGGCGCCCCCGAAGTCTCGCGGATCAGGCCGGAGAAGCGCACGCTGGCGAGATATTCGCTGCCGCGGTCTTCGACGCCCAGCAATTCGGCGTTCAACTGCACCACGTCGGTCAGATTGGACTCCGGACCGCGCGCATCGAGGTCGATCTTCACTTCGGCGAACATTTCCGGCGTCGTAAATTCGCGGATATCGGCGAGGTTGCCCACGTCCCAGGCAGCCTGCAGGCGCACGAAGTACACCTTGGCGTTGCGGACAAAGGCGTCCGAATCGAAGCCGGCCGGCACCACGGGCGCAACCTGCATGACGGGCGTAGTCAGCGCGGCATTGCGCTGCGGCTCAAGGTAAGAACCGTTTTGCGCCGACGGCGTGAAGCTCGGCTCCTGAGAATAGCCGCCATTGCGCCCTGCGTTCAGGCTCGGCGAAGCGCCCGCGTACGCCGGCGCGGACGCATCGCGCTTGCGGTTCATGAAGCGGCGGATCAACCAGATCGCCAGCATCGCAATCGCAGCGATCACGAGCATGTTGGCCATCGCACCCGCGAACGCCTCACCCAACCCGAAGTGCGAAAGCAGCGCAGCGATACCCAAGCCCGCGGCCAGACCGGCGATCGGACCCAGCCAGCGCGAACGGTTAGGCGCCGCGGCCGGCGTCGGCGCAGGTTGCGCGCGCTGCGCCTGGGCAGCTTGCGCCGATTGCTGCGGAGATTGGGGAGATTGGGCCGGCGGCGTGGTTTGCCGCTGCATGGTGGTGGACTGCTGACGGCCGACGCTGCGGCCGCCGCCCATGCGGCGCGCCTCGGCGTCGAGCGAGGCAACGGTAGCGAACGCGATGAAGCCGACCATGGCCGCCAGTCCGATTCTTCTCGCCAACGACCCAGAAAACTTACGGCCAGATAACAAACGCGAATCGGACATGATGAGATTTTCCTTTAAAAACGATGAGTTAGGGACCCTAGTATTTGGTCCCCACGTGTAAAGCTACCACACCAGCTGACAAATTGTAATATTTGACGCCGTCGAGGCCAGCTTGTTCCATCATCGTTTTTAAAGTTTCCTGGTCGGGGTGCATGCGGATCGATTCCGCCAGGTAACGGTAGCTCTCGGCGTCTTTCGCAAAGCGCTCGCCCAGCCACGGCAGCACCTTGAACGAATAGACGTCGTAGGCCTTTTTAAGCGGATCCCACACCTTGGAGAATTCCAGCACCAGCAGCCGGCCGGCCGGCTTCAGCACGCGGCGCATTTCTGCCAGCGCGACGTCCTTGTGGGTCATGTTGCGCAGCCCGAAGGCCACCGTCACCACGTCGAAGTAGTTGTCCGGAAAGGGAATTTTTTCCGCGTCGCACAACAGCGCCGGGGTGACGATGCCCTTGTCGAGCAGGCGGTCGCGGCCCACGCGCAGCATCGACTCGTTGATATCCGTGTGCCAGACCTCGCCGGCCGGCCCCGCCTTTTTGGCGAACTCCCTGGACAGATCGCCCGTGCCGCCCGCGATATCCAGCACCTTGTAGCCCGGCCGCACGTTCGCCTGGGCAATCGTGAAGATCTTCCACGCCCGGTGCAACCCGCCCGACATCAGGTCATTCATCAGGTCGTAGTTGGTGGCGACGGAGTGGAACACTCCAGCCACCTTCTGCGCTTTTTCCTGTTCGTCGACTGTCTGAAAGCCGAAGTGGGTTTTGCTCATCGCGTTCGTCCTTTCGCGTATTCTTGAATGTTGCGCCGCATCACCGCGGCGTCAGGCCGAATCGTATCAGTGACAATGACCGTGTGGTGCGCTGGTTGACGCCATGGGAGCGTCGCGGTCGACGCCGGCCGCTGCCAGTTTGTCGAGATAGGCGCGCCAGAGTTCATCCTGGCGGGTAGCGATGTCATACAACAGGTCCCACGAATAAAGCCCGGTGGAGTGGCCGTCCGAGAAGGTCGGCTGCAGCGCGTAGTTGCCCACGCCCTCGATGGCGGTAATCGTCACCTCGCGCTTGCCGGTCTGCAGCGTCTCCTGCCCCGGCCCGTGGCCGCGCACTTCCGCCGAAGGCGAATAGACGCGCAGCAGCTCGAACGGCACGCGAAACGATTCGCCGTTTGCATATTGCAGTTCGAGCACGCGCGATTTGGCGTGCACGACCACCCCGGTCGGCACCGGTGTGTCGGGAGTCAGTCCACTCATGTCGACCTCATTCGTAACCCCCTCGGGGGCTGGCGCGCTCAGCCAAGAGCCTGTTCGATTTCGTGCCGCACCGCGTCGCGCAGCAAGGTAGCCTGCGCCCGGCGCGACGACAGCAGCGCCTCCGACACCGTGCGCTGGCGCGGCGCCCAGATCGGCAACGGGAAATGGGCGTCGTTCGAGAAACGCGGAATCACATGCCAGTGCACGTGCGGCACCTGGTTGCCGAGGCTCGCCAGGTTCACCTTGACCGGTTGCAAAATGCGCCGCATGGCGCGCTCGACCGCGTACACCGCGCGCATGACGCGGTCGCGGTCAGCCTCGGCGAGATCCGAGAACTCGGCAACGTGCTTGCTCCAGATCACCCGGCAAAAGCCCGGGTAATCGTGTTCGTCGGCGAGGACGACGCGCAGCGAGTCGTCCTGCCACAGCACGTCACCGCCATCTTCACGGCAAAATACACAGTCCATCGTCGTCCTCAAGCGGAAACCGTCAGTCGTGCCATTAAACCAGCACGCGCTCGATTCCGCCATTGTTGGCACGTTGAACGTAGTCCGCCATCCAGTCTTCACCCAGCACGTGGCGCGCCATTTCGACGACGATGTAGTCCGCCTCGATATTCGCGTCCTCGTTGTAGCGCGACAGGCCTTGCAGGCAGGACGGGCAGCTCGTGAGGATCTTCACGTCGGTGGTGCCGTTCGGCGTCGAACCGTTGCCGGCCTTGGACAGCGAGCCGTTCGGGGTGCCGGCCGCTGACGCCGGAGCGTTGCCCGGCTGGCTCCCATTGGCGCCCGCTTCGGCCACCACCGGGATGCCGCGCAGCTTCGCCGCGCCCTTGCGGATCTCCTCTTCCTTACGGAAGCGGACCTGGGTCGAAATGTCCGGACGCGTCACCGCGAGTGTGCCGGATTCGCCACAGCAACGATCGTTCTTCTCGATCTTGTAGCCGTCCTTCTCCGAACCCATCAACTGATTGACGAGCTTGACCGGGTCCATCGTCTTGATCGGCGTGTGGCACGGGTCGTGGTACATGTAGCGCATGCCGCTCACGCCGTCGAGCTTCATGCCCTTCTCGAGCAGGAACTCGTGAATGTCGATGATCCGGCAACCCGGGAAAATCTTCTCGAATTCGTAACCGGCGAGCTGGTCGTAACACGTGCCGCACGAAACCACCACCGTCTTGATGTCGAGGTAGTTCAGCGTGTTGGCGACGCGGTGGAACAGCACACGATTGTCCGTGACGATCTTCTCGGCCTTGTCGAACTGGCCCGAGCCGCGCTGCGGGTAGCCGCAGCACAGATAACCCGGCGGCAGCACGGTCTGGACGCCCGCTTCCCACAGCATGGCCTGGGTCGCCAGACCCACTTGCGAGAACAGACGCTCCGAGCCGCAGCCCGGGAAGTAGAACACCGCTTCCGTATCCACCGTGGTGGTCTTCGGATTGCGGATGATCGGCACGATCTTGTTGTCTTCGATGTCCAGCAGCGCGCGCGCCGTCTTCTTCGGCAGGTTGCCCGGCATCTTCTTGTTCATGAAGTGGATCACCTGCTCCACCACCGGCGGCTTGCCGACGGTAGCCGGCGGGTGCGCCGTCTGCTTCTTCGCGAACTTCTTCAGCATGTCGTTGCCGAGGCGCTGCGCCTTGTAGCCGACGCCCATCATGGCGGTGCGCGCGAGGTTAATCGTCTGCGGATTGGTGGCGTTGAGGAAGAACATGCCGGCCGCGTTGCCCGCATTGAACTTCTTCTTGCCCATCTTGCGCAGCAGATTGCGCATGTTCATCGTGACATCGCCGAAGTCGATCTTCACCGGGCACGGCGTCACGCATTTGTGGCAGACCGTGCAGTGGTCGGCCACGTCGTTGAACTCGTCCCAGTGCTTGATCGACACGCCGCGGCGCGTCTGCTCTTCGTACAGGAACGCCTCGACCAGCAGCGAGGTGGCGAGAATCTTGTTGCGCGGGCTGTACAGCAGGTTGGCGCGCGGCACGTGCGTGGCGCAGACCGGCTTGCACTTGCCGCAACGCAAACAGTCTTTGATCGACTCGGAAATCGCGCCGATGTCGGACTGTTGCATGATCAGCGATTCATAGCCCATCAGCCCGAAGCTCGGCGTGTAGGCGTTGCGCAGGTCGGCGCCTTCGAGCAGCTTGCCGGCGTTGAAGCGGCCATGCGGATCGACGCGTTGCTTGTACTTACGGAATTCGCCGATCTCGGCATCCGTCAGGAACTCGAGCTTCGTAATGCCGATGCCATGCTCGCCGGAAATCACGCCATCCAGCGAACGCGCCAGCTTCATGATGCGTGCGACCGCCGTATGGGCGTCCTGCAGCATCTCGTAGTTGTCGGAGTTGACCGGGATGTTCGTGTGAACGTTGCCGTCGCCCGCGTGCATGTGCAGCGCGACGAACACGCGGCCGCGCAGCACCTGCTTGTGGATCGCCTGGGCTTCTTCGAGGATCGGCTTGAATTCGCCGCCATTGAAAATCTGGCGCAGCTCGGCACGGATCTCCTGCTTCCACGACACGCGGATCGTGCGGTCCTGCGTGACATGGAACACCGTGGCATCGGGCTGCGCGTCGGCGCGATCGGCAAACTTCTCCGCGAGCGCCTCATAGCCGAGGCCGACCAGGTAGTGCTGCGCCTCACGCAAGGACAGATCGAGCTTGTCGCGCAGGAATTCCCAGCGGGTCCGGACCTGCTTGAGCAAGTCGAGCGCGTGCTGCACGCGGTCTTCGAGCAGTTCGGCGCTCGGAATCTCGTTGGCGTCGTCGCTCTTGCCGAGCGGCAGCTTGCCGCCCTTGAAGAACGCTTCGAGCGCGTCGACGAGTTGCAGCTTGTTCTTGATCGACAGTTCGATGTTGATGCGCTCGATACCGTCGGTGTACTCGCCCATGCGGTTGAGCGGAATCACCACGTCTTCGTTGATCTTGAACGCGTTGGTGTGCTTCGCAATCGCGGCGGTACGGCTGCGGTCCAGCCAGAAGCGCTTGCGCGCTTCAGCATTCACCGCGACGAAGCCTTCGCCGCTCTTGCCGTTGGCCATGCGCACCACTTCCGAGGTGGCTTGCGCCACCGCGTCCGCATCGTTGCCGACGATGTCGCCGATCAGCACCATCTTCGGAAACGCGTTGCGCTTGCTCTTGGTCGCATAGCCGACCGCGCGCAGATAGCGCTCGTCGAGGTGTTCGAGACCGGCGAGAATGGCGCCGCCCTGCTTCGACGTTTCAAACAGGTAGTCCTTGATTTCGACGATGCTCGGAATCGCGTCGCGCGCCTGGCCGAAGAATTCCAGGCAGACGGTGCGCGTATGCGCGGGCATCTTGTGCAGCACCCAGCGGGCCGACGTGATCAGCCCGTCGCAGCCTTCCTTCTGGATGCCCGGCAGACCGGCGAGGAATTTATCCGTGACGTCCTTGCCGAGACCCTCCTTACGGAACACGCGGCCTTCGATGTCGAGCGACTCGGTGCGCAACAGCTTCTCGCCCGGCGCGTATTCGCCGTCGAACCACTTCAATTCGAAGCGCGCCACCGCGATGTCGTGGATCTTGCCCATGTTGTGGTCAAGGCGCGTGACTTCGAGCCAGTTGCCTTCCGGGTCGACCATGCGCCACCAGGCGAGGTTGTCGAGCGCGGTGCCCCACAGCACGGCCTTCTTGCCGCCCGCATTCATGGCGACGTTGCCGCCGATACAGGAAGCGTCGAGCGAAGTCGGGTCGACCGCGAACACGTAGCCGGCCTGCTCGGCGGCTTCGGTCACGCGGCGCGTCACGACACCGGCGCCCGAGAAGATCGTCGCGACCTTGTTCGGCACGCCCGGCAGTTCGGTCAGTTCGACCGCGCCGAGCTGCTCGAGCTTTTCGGTGTTGATGACCGCGGAGAACGGCGTCAGCGGCACTGCGCCGCCCGTGTAGCCCGTGCCGCCGCCGCGCGGAATCACGGTCAGACCGAGTTCGAAGCAGGCCTTGATCATGCCGGCGATCTCGGCTTCGGTGTCCGGCGTGAGGACGACGAACGGATACTCGACGCGCCAGTCGGTCGCGTCAGTCACGTGAGACACGCGTGACAGCCCGTCGAACTTGATGTTGTCTTTCTGCGTGACGCGGCCCAGCACCCTGTTGGCACGGCGGCGCAACTCAGCGGTCTTGTCGAACTCGCTGGCGAAGTCATCCACGGCACGGCGCGCTGCGACGACCAGCGTTTCGACGCGTGCGGCACGGTCTACGCCCGCTTCATCGCCATGTTCGACGAGGTCGGCACGGCGGCGCTTCTCGATTTCCGACAGACGGTGGTGCAGCGCTTCGATCAGCAGTGCCCGGCGTTTCGGGTTGTCGAGCAGATCGTCCTGCAGGTACGGGTTGCGGCGCACTACCCAGATGTCACCGAGTACTTCGTACAACATGCGCGCCGAGCGGCCGGTGCGGCGTTCGGCGCGCAATTCGGCCAGGGCGTCCCACGCTTCGTTACCCAGCAGGCGGATTACGATTTCGCGATCGGAAAACGACGTGTAGTTATAAGGGATTTCGCGCAGGCGCGCTTCGGGGTCGGCAGCCACCGCGGCGGCGGCTCCGTGCGGATCGAATACTTGAGGTGCGTTCATGTTCGGACGACTCGGTAGGTCAGTTGGCCGTGCTCCCTGATCGACGATTAAGGAGGGAGGCGCCGTCTGACGGTGCGCGTGGGGCGCAATTCTGGAAATCTTCTAGTTGGGCGAAGCACCTGCCGGCGGGCGACACACGCCGGCCGCTTCGCGGCGCTCAGATGCAGCTACACGATCGTGCGCAGCAAACGTGCCGCTGCGCCGCGGGACGAGACTCACGCGGGGCGGGCATCAAATGGGCGATCCGAGGCTGCCAGTGCATCTTCCGATCCTTGTTCCAAAATCGAATTCTACCGCATGATCCGCAGGCGCGTTGACGCCTGAATCGGGCTGCAGCAGGGCTTTTGCACCGCCAGACGCTGAAATATGTTCCAACCGGTGAGTCCGCAATTCCTCGACCGGACGGTCGGGCGGGCGCCCGTCCAGTACCTTGTCCAAATGGTAGAGGCCAGAGGGCGGGCCGTTGGCGCTATCATTGACCTTTCCCGTCTCACCTAGCGCACCGCGCCACCCGCATGGCTTCCCACGACTACCTGAAGAAAATCCTGACCGCGCGCGTCTACGACGTCGCCCACGAGACCGAACTCGAACATGCGCCGAATCTGTCGGCACGGCTGCGCAATCCGATTTACCTGAAGCGCGAAGACAACCAGCCGGTGTTCTCGTTCAAGCTGCGCGGCGCGTACAACAAGATGGCGCACATCCCGGCCGAAGCGCTGGAACGCGGCGTGATTACGGCCTCGGCCGGCAATCACGCGCAGGGCGTCGCGCTGTCGGCGGCGCGCATGGGCGTGAAGGCGATCATCGTGGTGCCGGTCACGACACCGCAGGTGAAGGTCGACGCAGTGCGCTCGCACGGCGGCCCGACGGTCGAAGTGGTCCAGGTGGGCGAATCGTATAGCGACGCCTACGCGCACGCCGCCAAGCTGCAGGAAGAGCGCGGCTTGACCTTCGTGCATCCGTTCGACGATCCGTACGTGATCGCCGGCCAGGGCACGGTGGCAATGGAAATTCTGAGCCAGCATCAAGGGCCGATTCACGCGATCTTTGTGCCGATCGGCGGTGGCGGCCTCGCCGCCGGGATTGCCGCATACGTCAAGTCGGTACGCCCGGAGATCAAGGTAATCGGCGTGCAGACCGACGATTCCTGTGCCATGGCGCAGTCCCTGAAGGCCGGCGAGCGCGTCACGCTGAACGAAGTGGGCCTGTTTTCGGACGGCACCGCCGTGAAGCTGGTCGGCGAGGAAACCTTCCGGCTGTGCCGCGAGTATCTGGACGACGTGCTGATCGTGAACACCGACGCGCTGTGCGCAGCCATCAAGGACGTGTTCCAGGACACGCGCAGCGTGCTGGAACCCGCGGGCTCGCTGGCGGTGGCCGGCGCGAAACAGTATGCCGAGCGCGAAGGCATCGAAAACCAGACGCTGATTGCCGTCACCTCCGGCGCGAACATGAACTTCGACCGCATGCGCTTCGTTGCGGAACGCGCCGAGGTCGGCGAGGCGCGCGAAGCGGTGTTCGCCGTGACGATTCCCGAAGAACGCGGCAGCTTCAAGCGCTTCTGCGAGCTGGTCGGCACACGCAGCGTCACCGAATTCAACTACCGGATCGCGGATGCGAACTCTGCCCATATCTTCGTGGGCGTGCAGATCAGGAATCGCAGCGAG
Source organism: Paraburkholderia sp. SSBN10T (assembly GCF_056619545.1). Taxonomy (NCBI): domain Bacteria; kingdom Pseudomonadati; phylum Pseudomonadota; class Betaproteobacteria; order Burkholderiales; family Burkholderiaceae; genus Paraburkholderia; species Paraburkholderia sp. SSBN10T. The sequence goes on along the minus strand of NZ_JBWQQI010000043.1, from coordinate 2,205 downwards.
TCGGCGCAGATTGCGGGCGCCTTCGAGGCGCACGGCTTTGCCACCGTCGATCTGACCGGCGACGAGCTGTCGAAGCAGCATATCCGCTACATGGTGGGTGGCCGCTCGCCGCTCGCGCACGACGAGCGCCTGTTCCGCTTCGAATTCCCCGAACGGCCGGGCGCGCTGATGAAGTTCCTGTCGTCGATGGCGCCGAACTGGAATATCAGCCTGTTTCATTACCGGAATCAGGGAGCGGATTACAGCTCGATCCTCGTGGGTATCCAGGTGCCCAGCACGGAGAACAACGAGTTCGACCGATTCCTCGCGACGCTCGGCTATCCGTACTGGGAAGAGACGGCGAACCCGGTGTACCGGCTGTTCCTCGCGTAAGCACCCGGCGGGACTGCACAGATGGCCTTTTCGCTTCAGGACAAACTGGTGGTGGCGATTTCGTCGCGTGCGCTGTTCGACTTCGAGGAAGAGAACCGCGTATACGAGGAAGGCGATCTGCACGCCTACGAAACGCTGCAGCGCGAGCGGCTGAACGTGCCGGCCAAGCCGGGCGTGGCGTTCCCGCTGATCCGTAAGCTGCTGGCGCTGAATGCGGGGGCGCACCGGGTCGAGGTGGTGATGCTGTCGCGCAGCGATCCGATCAGCGGCTTGCGCGCGTTCCATTCGTGCCGCGAGTACGGTCTGGGAATCGAGCGTGGCGTGTTCACGCGTGGGCGAGCGCCGTTTGGGTATTTGAAGCCGCTGAATGCGGCGCTGTTTTTGTCCGCCAATCAGGAGGACGTACGCGACGCGCTGGCCGCAGGATTTCCGGCTGCGCGCGTGTTACCGGAATCGGCGAAAATGGCGAGCAAGTACCCGGATGAAATCCGCATTGCCTTCGACGGCGACGCCGTGCTGTTTTCCGACGAAGCCGAGCGAGTATTTCAGAAGGATGGCTTGCGCGCGTTCCTCGGGCATGAGATTCACAACAAGGATCTCCCGTTAGCCGACGGACCGCTCAAGCCGTTGCTGGAAGCGCTGCACCGCTTGCAGCACGTGGCGGACGAAGCCGCGCCGACCCAGGCGGCGCCGATGCGTATCCGGACGGCGCTGGTGACGGCGCGTTCGGCGCCGGCGCATGAACGGGCGATCCGCACGCTGATGGCGTGGAACATCGAAATCGACGAAGCGATGTTCCTTGGTGGGCTGGACAAGAGCGCATTTTTGCGTGAGTTCGAGCCGGACTTTTTCTTCGACGATCAAATTGGCCACTGCGAATCGGCCCGCGTCGTGACGGCGACGGGGCACGTGCCGAGTGGCATCGTGAACGCATCATGACACCCGAACAATCACCGCTTGGCAAACCTGCCGCCTATACCGAACAGTACGACGCGACGCTGCTCTTTCCGATCGCGCGCAAGGCCGCGCGCGAGGCGATCGGCATTGGCGCGCAGTTGCCGTTCTTTGGGACGGATATCTGGAATGCTTACGAGCTTTCCTGGCTGAACGCGCGTGGCAAGCCGCAAATCGCTGTGGCGACTTTTTATGTGCCGGCGGATTCGCCGAATATCGTCGAGTCGAAGTCGTTCAAGCTGTATCTTGGCTCGTTTGCGCAGAGCGCTTTTGAATCGTTCGAAGCGGTACGGGAGACGATCAAGAAGGATGTTTCGGCTGCCTGCGGCGCGAGTGTTTCAGTGCATCTGACTGGGCCGATGGACTTTGGCAAGCTGGCGCTTGAGGAGTTTGAGGGGACCTCGTTGGATCGGCTCGATCTGGATACGGATGTTTATCATCCGGATTCTTCGTTGCTCAAGGCTGCGCTTGAGGAGTCTCCGGTTGAGGAGACGGTGTTTTCGAATCTTTTGAAATCCAATTGTCCCGTGACCGGGCAGCCTGATTGGGGCAGCGTGCAGATTCATTACGTTGGGCCGCAGATCGATCATGCTGGGCTCTTACGGTATATCGTTTCCTATCGGAATCACACTGGGTTTCATGAGCAGTGTGTGGAACGCATCTTTGTTGATGTTCTTAAGGTCTGCAAGCCGCTGAAGCTGGCTGTTTATGCTCGCTACACGCGGCGCGGTGGGCTTGATATCAATCCGTTTCGGACTAACTTTAATTTGCCTATGCCGGATAATTGCCGCACGGCGCGGCAGTAAGGGTTTTTTGCCTGCGGCGCCTTGTGCTTTTGTTGGTTTGCCTGTTGTGTTGGCCTTTCCTTGCTTTGTTATC
>NZ_JBWQQI010000042.1:0-27455 GCF_056619545.1 Paraburkholderia sp. SSBN10T | reverse complement strand
CGGGTGGAGGGGGCTCGCAGCAGAGCGTACTGCAGCTGGGAGCGGGGATCACGGAATCGTCGGTGACGGTGAAGGCGACTTCGAACGGCATGGATCTGGTGCTGACTGACGGAGTCTCGGGTGACCAGGTCACGCTGGACGATGAACTGGATAGCAGCTACTACGGCGTGCAGCAGGTGCAGTTCGCCGACGGCACGGTGTGGACGGAGCAGCAGCTGGTCCAGATGGAGACGACGGGGACCAGCGGCAACGACACGCTGTATGGCACCCCGGGTGCAAACCTGTTCGACGGCAAGGGTGGCAACGACTATGAGGCAGGTGACGGCGGTAACGACACGTTCGTGTTCAACGCGGGCTACGGTCATCTGGAGATCAACGAGACGGGTGGAGGGGGCTCGCAGCAGAGCGTACTGCAGCTGGGAGCGGGGATCACGGAATCGTCGGTGACGGTGAAGGCGACTTCGAACGGCATGGATCTGGTGCTGACTGACGGAGTCTCGGGTGACCAGGTCAAGCTGGACGATGAACTGGATAGCAGCTACTACGGCGTGCAGCAGGTGCAGTTCGCCGACGGCACGGTGTGGACGGAGCAGCAACTGGTCCAGATGGAGACGACGGGGACCAGCGGCAACGACACCCTGTACGGGACGTCAGGGGCGAACCTGTTCGACGGCAAGGGTGGCAACGACATCGAGTACGGCAACGGCGGCGCTGACACCTATGTTATGCAGCCGGGTTACGGCGAGCAAACTATCGTCAACGGAACGTACGGTGCCGCAGCAGGCGATCTGTCGATCGAAGGCTCCAATCCGGACGATATCTGGCTTCAGCGGGTCGGCAACAACCTGCAGGTCGACATCATGGGTTCGACGACCGAAGCGACGATCCAGAACTGGTTCTCCAACACGTATAGCCAGCTTGGCGAACTGACCGTCAGCGGTGGAACATCAGGCAACATGACACTAGATACTCAGATCGGCCAGCTAATCCAGGCGATGGCGACCTTCTCGGCTAACAACCCCGGGTTCGATCCCACCGCCGCAACCAACCCGACGATTACCGACCCGACCGTGCTAGCTGCGGTCAATTCAGCGTGGCATCAGTAAGCTCGTTTCTCGGCACCGCGACTCCGTCATCTCTAGTGTGACGGAGTCGCGAGGCATGCTGAAGGGGCGGAAACAGTATCCGGTGTTACGCAAGCAGCCAGATAAACCAACAACAAGGCATTATCTGTGACAGCCAGACCAGAAGAGATTGCCGCAGACCCGGGGCTCGCGGCACTTGTCCTCATAGCACGCCTGCATGGCGTCGCCGCGGACGCGAGTCAGCTTCGCCACACGGCGGCGCTCAGGACGGAACGCTTTGGGGAACGGGACCTTATTCTCTCGGCACGCTCGCTGGGTCTGAAAGCACGTGCCGTCAGCGTGACTGAGGCTCGGCTTGCAAAAACGCCTGTTCCTGCGTTGCTGCTCGACAGCGCTGGTCGACACTGCGTGCTGGCCGGATGCGACGCCACGCGCGCCATGGTGCTTGAGTGTGGCGCGGCAACACCGACGGTCAGTTCGCCATCGGAAGTGATGAATCGCTCGGGCGGTCGTCTCCTGCTGTTCGCTTCGCGCGCGTCGCTTGCGGGTGAACTGGCGCGCTTTGATTTTTCGTGGTTTATCCCCGCCGTCGTTAAATACCGGCGCCTGCTGCTGGAGGTACTGCTGGTTTCACTCGTGCTGCAGGTGTTCGGGCTGGTCTCACCGCTGATGTTCCAGGTCGTGATGGACAAGGTGCTCGTTAATCGTGCCTACACTACGCTCAACGTCGTTTGCATCGCGCTGCTGGTCAGCTCGATCTTTGAGATCCTGCTCACGGGATTAAGAAACTACATCTTTTCTCATACGACGAACCGCATTGACGTTGAACTCGGTGCACGCCTGTTTCGTCATCTGGTCAGCCTGCCGCTCGCCTACTTCGAGGCGAGGCGCGTAGGCGATACCGTGGCGCGTGTACGCGAGCTGGAGAACATCCGAAGTTTCCTGACGGGTCAGGCGCTGACCGCCGTTATCGACATGATCTTTTCAGTGATCTTTCTCGGCGTGATGTGCATCTACAGCGTATGGCTGACGATAGTCGTTGCGATTTCGCTACCGGTCTACGCCACGATCTCCTTGACGCTCAACCCTCTCCTGCGTGAGCGTTTGAACAACAAGTTCTCGCGTGGTGCCGATAACCAGTCGTTTCTTGTCGAGGCCGTTTCTGGTGTCCAGACTGTCAAGGCGATGGCGATCGAGCCACAGTTCATTCGCCGCTGGGACAACCAGCTCGCGGCATATGTCACCGCGAGCTTTAGCGTCAATTCGATAGGCAATATCGGCCAGCAACTCATTCAACTGGTGGGCAAGCTGGTGACGCTCGCGACGCTGTTCTTCGGGGCAAAGCTGGTCATAGATGGGCGATTGACCGTCGGCGAACTGGTCGCTTTCAACATGATGTCACAGCGGGTTGCAGCGCCCGTGCTCCGGCTTGCACAGTTGTGGCAGGATTTCCAGCAGATCGGTATCTCGATGCTGCGGCTGGGCGATATCCTGAATTCACGCACGGAGCTGCCGCAAAGCAGGCAGGCGCTCCCCGCGATAAAGGGCGAGGTCTCCTTCGAGGACGTCCGCTTCCGGTACCGGCCCGACGGGCAGCCGGTCATCAACGGCATTGACCTGACCATCCGGGCGGGAGAGATCGTGGGCATAGTTGGCCGCTCGGGATCGGGAAAAAGCACGCTGACAAGGTTGCTGCAGCGCTTGTACGTTCCTGAGCACGGGCGTGTGCGGATCGATGGAATCGACCTCGCGCTGGCCGATCCGGCCTGGTTGCGTCGGCAGATCGGTGTGGTGCTTCAGGAGAATCTGCTCTTCAACAGGTCGATTCGCGACAACATCGCTGTGACGGATCCTGGTGCGTCGCTGGAACTGGTGATCCATGCTGCAAAGCTCGCCGGCGCGCACGATTTTATTTCAGAACTTCCTGAAGGTTACGACACGGTTGTCGGTGAGCACGGCTCAACGCTTTCTGGCGGGCAGCGACAGCGCATCGCCATTGCGCGGGCGCTTCTGACGAATCCACGCATCCTGATCTTCGACGAAGCCACCAGCGCGCTCGATTTCGAAACCGAGCGTGTCATCCAGAACAATATGCGAGCCATGTGTCAGGGCCGCACAGTCATCATCATCGCGCACAGGCTGACCGCGGTGCGCCACGCGCACCACATAATCGCGATGGACAAAGGCCGGATCGTCGAGCGAGGTAATCACGATCATCTTATGCAACAGAACGGCTACTACGCTCACCTCGTTTCCCTTCAGAACTCCTGATCGTGATGAACTCTCCGATGCTCCGGGCGCTAGGCGATCTTTGTCGACGTTACGGTGCGATTTTCGGCTCGGCATGGGCGATACGGGACCAGCTCGATACGCAACCGCGTCCCGCGCAGGAGCTGCAGTTTCTGCCGGCCAACCTGGAACTGATCGAAACGCCGACCCACCCGATCCCGCGATGGACGATACGGGTCATCGTCGCCCTTGCTTGTGTGGTTTTGCTGATTGCGGTGTTCGGCAGGCTGGATATCGTCGCAACAGCCAAGGGGAAACTGATTCCTGGCGCGCGCGTAAAAGTCATCCAGCCGGCCATTACCGGTGTGGTGCGGCAGATTCAGGTTCACGACGGTCAACGGGTGGCGGCCGGGCAGGCATTGCTGATCCTCGATGCGACACAGGCGGCGGCCGACTCGGACAAGGCCCGCTCGGCCAAGATCGATGCCGCACTGGCATCAGCCAGAGCGCGCGCGCTGCTCACTGCGCAGCAAGCCGGCTCCGCGCCCTTGATCCCGACCATTGAAGGAGCATCGTCCGACAAGCAGGCAGACGCGCAGCGCTTCGCCGAAGGCCTGTACCGCGAGTATGCAGACAAGCTGGCAGGTGCAAAGGCCGAGCTTCTTAAACGGCAGGCGGAGCTTGGAAGCACGTTGCAGGAGGTGGCAAAGCTACGCGCCACGGCACCGCTTGCGCGCAAGGAAGCGAACGATTACAAGGCGCTTGCTGTCGGCAGCTATGTGGCACAGCACGACTACCTCGAGAAGGAAAGGACCGCGCTTGAGCAGGAACATGAGCTTGCAGCCCAGGAGAGTCACGCACAGGAACTTAAAGACGGAATTGTCGAGCAGCAATCGGTGATTGAATCAACCACGTCGCAGTTCCGCCGAGAGCAGCTCGATGCGCTCGACAAGGCGACCCAGCAATTCGACCAGAACCGCGACGAGGAAACCAAGGCTGACACGCGGCAGCGCCTTCTGACGCTCTATTCGCCGGTGGCGGGGACAGTACAGCAACTGTCGGTCCATACGCTCGGTGGGGTTGTCACCACGGCTCAATCCTTGATGGAGATCGTCCCGGACGATGCGGTCGAGGTTGAGGCCAATATCGAAAACAAGGATATCGGCTTTGTCAACGCCGGTCAGGATGCGATCGTCAAGATCGAGGCGTTTCCCTATACCCGGTATGGTTACCTGACAGGCAAGGTCGTGTCAGTGTCGAACGACGCGGTGCAGGACAAGGACAAGAAGCTCGGTTTGACCTTCGTGGCCCGGGTCCGTTTGCCAACCAGCCAGATGCACATCAACAACAAGTGGATCAACCTTACGCCGGGTATGGAGGTCACAGCCGAAATCAAGACGGGTCGTCGAAGCGTTGCGGGCTACTTCCTGGATCCACTGATGCAGGACGGACAGGAGAGCCTGCGTGAGCGTTGAAATGCTGGTTCGTAGTTGTTTGTGGTTTTTACCCGCAACATGTCATCTGCGGCAACCGTCGCGTGGAGAGGCGCATTCAGGCATCCTGATCGTGTCCCTTACGTTAGGTGCATTGTTGAACCTGGCTGGGCTTCCTTCTGCCTGGGCCGTCGACGTGTTTGGCACCAACAGTGCGGTACCGGCGACGCCGGCTGCGGCAATTCTGGCTGCCAATACCGGATCGCCGTGCCAGTTTGGGCCGCCTAGTGCACCGCTTCGACTCGAAGAGGCCGTCGATCGTGCGTTGTGCGAGAACCCCAAAACGCGTGAGGCCTGGGCCAACGTCAAGGTGCAGGCAGCGGGCGTAGGTGTTGCGAAGGCCGCGTATCTTCCGACTGTATCTGGCACATGGCAGGATGTCCGCGATGACGAGGTGACCAATGTCACCGGGCACCCTGCTTTGAGTTCGGCCAACCGTAGCACTGTTCAGAACGGTTCGGTTTCGCTTAACTGGGTTTTGTATGACTTCGGCGGAAGAAAGGCGGCATTGAACAATGCGCAGGAACTGCTCGCGGCCGCCCGGGCCAATCAGGACGCGACCCTCGAGGATATCTTCTCGACTGTCGCGACGGATTACTACGCCGCTCAGGCTGCTGCAGGGAAGCTCGCCGCGGCTGAGGAAACCGAGCGGACTGCGCATGACAGCTTTGTCGCGGCCTCGATGCGCGTGAATAAAGGCGTGGCTGCGATCACGGATCAGTTGCAGGCACAGACTTCCTACGCACAGGGAACCTACAATCGGGCAAAGGCCGAAGGGGATCTTCAGACCGCGCTCGGTACGCTCGCGTCTGACATGAGCCTGAACCCGAGTGAACATATAGTTCTGCCGACGGTCGCTGACGGCGTTGAGCCGGATCGAGACTTCACCGAGTCGGTCGAGGAGTTGATCGAGGAAGCCGAGAGCACGCACCCTGGCGTAGCCGCCGCCCGGGCACAACTCGACGCAGCCATCGCGAAGGAGCAGGAGACCCGCGCGGAAGGACTGCCGAGCATCAGTTTGGTGACCAAATACAGTCATAACAACCAGCCAGCCAGTTTGGGGCTGGGGGAGCCGCAATTTCCCGCAACCGGACACGACTGGTACGTCGGGGTTCAGGTGCAGATTCCGCTCTTCGAAGGATTCGGCAGAACCTATCAGGTTCGCCAGGCACATGCCCAGGTTGAAGTGCAGCAGTACACGCTTGATGAAGCCCGGCAACAGGTCGGTCTCGATGTCTGGAAAAGCTATCAGGCCCTGCAAACCGACACCCATAATCTGCAAAACACCGCTTCATTGCTGCAGATCGCCCAGCAATCGTTCGACGCCGCGAAACATCGATATAACGCTGGCGTTGGCAACATCCTTGAACTGCTCAACGCGCAATCATCGTTGGCGGATGCCAACCGGCAACGTATTCAGGCATTAACGGATTGGCGGGCGGCAAGGCTCCAGCTTGCAGCGAAAATCGGTCGACTCGATATTCCCGGCCTACGTCGGGTGGATGGCGAATGAGTAAATGCATCCTGTAAGACACCGCCAATCCGCAAAGGGATCATCTTGAAGATTCTATTCATCCACCAGAACCTGCCAGGTCAGTTCAGGCACCTGATGAGGCATTATGCGCGAGTTCCCGGTGTGGAAGTGTTTGGGCTGGGAGACGCCTCACGGCTCCGGGAAAATCTCATCCGGCCAATTGAAGGTGTAACGCTGTACGGCTACGCCTTCAATTCAAAGCGCGAGGAATTATCGTATCGGGCGTTACGTTCCACCGACCAGGCGGTTCGGCGTGGAACCGCCGTCGCGAGGAGCCTGAAGACCCTGCGTGACCGGGGGCTGCGACCGGACGTGGTCTACGGTCATCCTGGCTGGGGGGAGATGCTGTATGTCCGTGACCTGTTTCCGGATGCCCGGATTGCCAGTTATTGTGAGTTTTACTTCAACCGGTTTGATCAGGACTACGGATTCGATACGGAGTTCGCACCGGTACAGGAAGAGGACTTTCAGGTACGGACCGAGAACATGACGCATGCAGTTAGCCTGCTTGCGAGCGATCTGGGGATTAGCCCTACACTGTGGCAACAGTCACGCTATCCCGGTGAACTCCGTTCGAAGATTGCAACGATTCATGATGGCGTCGATACCTGTGTCATCAAGCCGGACCCGACTGCCACCGTGATGGTGTCGGCCAGAAATCTGGCATTGAGTTCCGACGACGAAGTCATCACATTTGCGAGCCGCAACCTCGAGCCCTATCGCGGGTTCCACGTGTTCATGAGGGCGTTGCCTGAGTTGCTGCGGCGCAGACCAGCCGCCCATGTGTTGATCGTCGGCGGCGATGAGGTTTCATATGGCCGCCCGTTAAAAGGCCGGACGTATCGCGAACACCTGCTTGCGGAATTGGGGGAGCGTCTCGACCTTTCGCGAGTTCACTTTCTGGGTCATCTGTCGTACAAGGACTATCTGCGCGTGCTGCAGATATCTACCGCTCATGTCTATCTCACCTATCCGTTCGTGCTGTCCTGGTCGATGCTCGAAGCAATGGCGTCTGGATGCGTCGTGATTGGCTCCCGCACCGCGCCGGTCGAGGAAATCATCGAGAACGGGAGGAATGGCTTGCTGGTCGACTTTTTCGATCGGCAGCAGCTTGTGGAGACGGTGGCTCAGGTTTGCGCTGAGCGGGAGGCGTATGGCGCGATGCGGGTGGCCGCTCGTACGACTGTGTTGGACCGATACGATCTCCATACTGTTTGCTTGCCGCAGCAGATCGCACTACTGCAGAACCAGGCTGGTGCAGCGGTCGCGCTTTACAACGATGCTGCGTCGCACAGGAGCTGATTCCAGCCGCGGTATGAAGGACTCGCGGTCTTCGTGGCGATCAACGAGAACCTGGGAGCGTCGATTTTCAGCGTCGCCGACAACATGCGGGTCTACGGCGCGGACAAAGTCTGGAGGCCGATGAGCCGGGAAGGTATCACGTGTGGCACGTTGCACAGTCGAGCGGCTGATGAAGCAACTGGGTTTGCGCGGCACGCATCGTGGCAAGCGAATACGCACAACCCATCGTCGACGTATCTGCTCCGCGTCCGCTGTACCGGGTCAACCGTCAGTTCAAGGCTGACCGGCACGAACTCGGCTGGTGCGTCAGCTCGTCGATCACCACGGACTTCGTTCTGGAGGCACCTGAACACGAGGAAGATTTCTAGAGTGAAACCCTCGGTGACGGGACGGTGCTGCCACGCGGCCTAGCCGTCATGCACTGTGAATTCGCGTTGCAGGCACCTAACGCCGCAGCAACATCGCACCCAGCACAGAAAACACCGTCGAGGGCAGTTCCGCCAGCCGGCTCACGACCACATTGTGCGGATAGAACGCCTCGACCGCATCCGTGAGCACGCCGATCCCAACCAGTTCGATACCGCGCTTCTGAATGGCCGCCACCCGCTCGCGCAGATCGCTGCGCAACACCAGGGGATCGCCGTCGCCGGTAGCGGGATAGCCGTCGGAAAACACCATCAGGATGCGCCGCTCGGCAGCGTGATCCGCGAGTCGCGTGGCCGCCCAGGCGAGCGCTTCGCCGTCCGGATTTTCGTGTCCGCAGTCGATGCCGGTCAGTCCGCTCAGATCCGCCGCGCCGAAACGCTTATAGACCTGCAGATCGAGCCGCTCGACAAGCCGGTTGTAGCGGTGCAGATCGGCGCCGGCGGCCCGTTGCCGTTCGTACAGTTGCTTCATCTGCGGCGATTCGATCGAACTGTAGCCGAGCACTTCGCAATCGAAACCCAACTGGGTCAGCGCATCGCCGAGCGCCGCCGCGCACAACTGCGCCAGCTCGATCTTGCGCCCGGCCATCGAGCCGCTGCGGTCGATCAGCAAGGTCACGGCGACGTCGCGTCCCTTGGTGGCGCGCTTCAGCTTGAACGGCGTGCGATAGCCGGGCGAGGTGGCAAGTTTGGCGAGCGACGGCCGGTCGATCTCGCCGCGCTCCTGCTCGCGCCGCCAGCGCGTGCGCTCATCGGCGCTCAGCGCGCGTTCGAGCTTCTCCTTGAGCTGTGCCGTCTCCGCACGGGCGCGCGTGCGCAACGCGCGCCATGCGGCCATATCGCCACGGCCGGTTCGGTCGTTGACGACGTCGAATTCGGTGGCGAGCGGAATCGACATCACCATGCGTGCGGAGCCGCGCAGCGTTTGCGTGGTGCTGTCCGCTTGGGCGGCGGAGGGTTGCGCGTCGGCGAGGGCGTGGCCCATGCCGGCGCCGTTCAGCGCTTCGGCGCTGCCGCCCGGGTCCAACGGCGAGGGTGCCGCGCTTTCTTCGCTCGCGCGAGTGCCGTCGCTTTCGAACGGCTCGAACGATGTGCGCAGCGGATCGGTATCGATGTCTTCCGCGGTGCCGGTGGTGAACATCATGTTGTTGACATCACCGGCCGAGAGCGCGCGAACCCGCGCCAGGATCGCTTGTGCCGCGGCGATGCTGTCCGCGGTGGAGCGGCTGCGGCTCGCTTGCTCGAGCAGATCCTGGGCGGCCACCAGAGCCGCGGAAAGCGACTGGCTCGCCTCCGCGCCGCCGGCAGGCTCGTCCCACAGCGCACGCTCCACGCGCCAGATAAAGCGCTCGCGCCAGCGCAGACGATTCCAGTTCTGCTGGGTGCGCGCCGCAGCATGCGCGCGCAGCTTGCCGATAAACCAGCGCGCGCCGGGATATTCGTCGAGCAACTGGACACACACGCGGCGGTCTTCGATCACCTGCGCCAGATTCGCCGCGATGCCTCGCGGCAGGGCTTCGAGTTGCGGCAGCGCGGAATGTTTGGCGCGCGCCACCAGCAGGTCCAGATAGCCGACCAGCACGTCGGTCGAGAGACTGTCGCCCACCTCGTAGTCGGGAATCACGATACGCCCATGCTCGACGCGCGGCCCATCCGGGCTGAACACGACGCTCACGCCATATTGTCCCGTGAGCACACGCGCGATCTTGCTGAGCGCGGATTCGAACTCGAAGCCTTTGGCCTCGCGTGCCGCGTGCATCGCGTTCACTCCGCGGTCGCGATGTGGTGACGAATGATGCCGCGGATCAGCGTGGCGTCTTCCGGGCTGATCTTGGCGTAGATGGCGGGGCCGGCCGCGCGCTCGGGGTCGCCGGTGCGCAGCATCAGTTCGGCCCAGTCGAGCAGGCGCCGCGTCGAGAACGCGCTCGCCAGATCCTCGCGCGCGAATGCCGCCCGGCAATCGGCCGCAATCGTGGCAATCGTGGCGGCGAGGGTGCGCGTCATATGCGGTGCGAGCGTGCGCACCAGCACGTCGGTTTCTTCGGCCGGCGACAGATAGTCGAGCAGGTACACGCGCCAGCGGTCGAGAAACGCCTCGTTCATCAGATTCGCGCCTTGATACAGATGACGGAACTGGCTCATCGCGCCGACCGCGTTGGCAGTGGCGAACAGACGAAACGCCGGATGCGGTGCGACCACCTCATTGCCTTTTTCCTTCAGGGTGAGCCGGCCATGCGGTTCGAGTACCGCGGTCAGCGCAGCGAGAATCGACGGTTCGGCGAAGTCGATCTCGTCGACGATCAGCCAGAGCCCTTCGCGCATGGCGGTGGGCAAGACGCCGTCCACCCAGAGCGTCTCGCCGCCCTTGACAGTCCAGAAGCCGACGAAGTCGCCGACCGTGGTCTGGCCGTTCATGTTCGAGCGCACCACGCCATGGCGGGCCCGTGCCGCCACCTGCTCGATCAGGCTGGTCTTGCCCGCGCCCGTGTGGCCGATCAGCATTACCCGTTTGTTCTCGACGATATCTTCGACGATGTCGTTAAAGCGTTCCGAGAACAGATAGGCCGGGTTGACGCGCGGCACCAGCGGGCCGCCGGCGCCGCACGGCACGGTGACTTCGCCGATGTGCACGGTAGCGGCTGCATCCTCGGCCGAAGCTTGCACAGCGTGGCCGGGTTCAGCCGTTGCCTTCGCCACACCGAGGTCGCCGCCGCGCCGCTGCGCTGCCGCACGCTGCAGCTCAGGCATGAACGCCTCGCGTTGCTGCGCATCCGCTTGTGGCACCGACCCGCGCGCCTCGAAAGCAAACCCTTCGCGATGCCACTTCTTCAGCTTGGCGCGCAGGTTCTCCGCGTCGACCACCAGATCGATATCGACGGCGGCGTTGCCCTCGGCGGGGTGGATCGCGTGTTCGAGGCGATAGGTTTGTGGTCTATCCGCCACGCTGACCCGCCACCACTCGGCGCCGGTGTCGGTATTGCGCAGGTACAGGCCAAGGTGTTCGTCGTCGGTCAGATCAGGGGCGCTCATCGGAAGGTGTCGATCGGGTTCAGCCATGCCGGCTCGGAGCAAACGCGTATCTTATCCCGGACGCGCGCCGCGGCGCAGCCGGGATCGGGGCGCCGGGTGCAGGCAGTTGCAGTGTGCGTCGAGTGCAACATCGGCAAATAATAATTGCCATAAACGAAATATACGATCAAAGTCTCATCACCTATAGTGCGAACGCCGTTGCATGTCGGTTTTAAAGCAAACGGTATTCGGTCATCGCTTCAAGCAATTCCAACTATCAAGCCTTAATCGGGTGCGCCCTGTGCTGCGCGGCGCAGTCCGCGGTTTCATTTGCGTTCAGCGTATCCAGCGTTGCGAAAGCAGGCATGCATGCGGGCGAAACTACGATATGGCACTCGGCACAACAATGAGACTACGTACAAAACTAATGACCACCTTGCTGGTGGCAAGCCCGCTCGCGCATGCACAGTCCAGCGTCGTGCTTTACGGGCGTCTGGATGCTGGCGTCCAGTACCTGAATCATGTCAGTACTGCCAATGGTGGCACGGCGACAAGCTGGAGCGCCGAAGGCGGCGACTGGGGCACCAGCATGCTGGGCCTCAAGGGCAATGAGGATCTGGGCGGCGGGCTCAATGCGATCTTTACCTTGGAAACCGGTTTGCAGGCGACCAACGGTACGACGAGCGGCGGCCGGATGTTTTCGCGCCGGGCGTTTGTCGGGCTGAAAAGCGATCGGTGGGGCACGCTGCAGGCCGGCCGCAATCTGTTTATCGACAGCGACGGCGTGTGGGAATTCGACCCGATGGTGCAGCAGGCGTTTTCGTCGGCCTCGCTGGTGCGCGGGCGCAACTGGCAGCAGACCAGCAACAACATCGAATATCACAGCCCGGTATTCGCCGGCTTCGACGTGCAAGGCCAGTACGCCTTCGGCAATCAACCGAATGGCTTCAACAACGGCGCGCCGGGCGAATTCGGCCGCTCGGACGGCGTGATGCTCTCGTATCATTCGCCGTTGTTCGACGTGCGCGGCATCTACGACGAACTGCGCGACAACAACGGCCAGTTCACGAATATCTTCGCCAGTTCGCGCGAGTTCTTTGTCGGCGCGAATGTGCACTTCGACTCGATCAAGATCCAGGGCGCCTATACGCACTATGCGGCGCCGGATACGCCGGCCGGACTCGCGGACCGCGCCAACTACTACTGGCTCGGTGCGACCTATAACGTGAATACGGCCTGGGCCTTGACGGCCGCAGGCTTCTACGTGAACGTCGGCGACGGCGGTGGCGATGCCACCCACGATCCGTCCGGTCACGCCACCATGTACACGCTCGGCACGACGTACAACCTGACCAAACGAACCTTCCTGTACGGCACGCTTGCCTACGTGGACAACAGCAAGCAGGCCGATTTCTCCCTGCTGGCCAATCCGCGCGAAGGCACCTCCAGCACGAGTCCGCTGCAGGGCGAATCGCAGACGGGCGCTTACGTCGGCATCATGCATCAATTCTAAAGACAGATAGCGGCGCGGGTGGGGCTGCCCACACCGCTCGTGGTGTCATCGTTGCGGCGGGGCGGTTGAGTCTGTATGGTGGATAAGCCATGCGTGCTCAGCGAGGCTTTGGTCCGTGCTCATTGTCGTGCACCGTTCCGTTCGAGCGCGCCCAACCTCAAGGACGCCGAATGACTTCCGAAGCCGCACCGCCGCCAGATACGACACAGATACCGCCAACGCCGCAGCAAACCGAAGGTGTCTTGCGCACCGACGTCCTGATCGTCGGCGCGGGGCCGGTCGGGCTGTTCGCCGCGTTCGAGGCAGGCGTGATCGGCCTGTCGTGCCATATCGTCGACGCACTCGAACGGGTGGGCGGTCAATGCACGGAGCTGTATCCCGACAAGCCGATCTACGATATTCCCGCGATTCCCTCATGCACCGCTCGCGATCTGGTCGAGCGTCTGCTGGAGCAATGCCGGCCTTTCGATGTGCCGATCCACCTCGGTCAGCGCGTCGACACCGTCGAGCAGCGCGACGACGGCCGCTGGACTGTCAAGACGAGCCAGGGCCTCGAGTTCGACGCGGCCGCCATCCTGCTCGCGGCCGGCAACGGCGCGTTTGCGCCGCAGCGTCTCACGCTCGAAGAAGCCGTGCCGCTGGAAGGGCGGCACGTGCACTACAGCGTGCCCAACCTCGCGGATTTCGCCGGCAAGAACGTGGTGGTGGCGGGCGGCGGCGATTCCGCACTCGACTGGGCGCTGGCCCTGCGCTCGGTGGCAAGCAAGCTGACCCTGGTGCATCGGCGCAATGGTTTCAGCGCGGTGGATTCGAGTGTCGAGAAGATGCGGCGCGCCGTGGAGGCCGGCGAAATGAGCTTCATGGTCGGCGCAATCGCCGGCTTGCACGCGCCGGGCGGCAAGCTCGAATCGCTCGAGATCCGGCAGATAGGCGGCGCCACGCAGATCGAGGCCGAGCATGTGGTGGCGCTGTACGGACTCGTCGCGGACCTCGGGCCGATCGCCGGGTGGGGCTTGAGCCTGCACGCGGGGCGCGTCGATGTCGATACGTCGAACTACGAAAGTTCGCGCCCAGGCATCTTCGCGGTGGGCGATATCGCCAACTATCCGAACAAGCAAAAGCTGATCTTGTCCGGCTTCCACGAGGCGTCGCTGGCGCTGCGCAAAGCCTATACGTATGCGTATCCGGAGAAGAAGCGGGTACACGTGCATTCGAGCTATGACGCCCAACTCGCGGCGCGGGTGGCGGCGAGCGCAGGATAAAACACGGCAGGCAACCGGAACGGCAGAAACTGCCGTTCGTCTCGTAGCAGAAAAGGGGGCGCGACGTTGCGCAACGCAGCGTGCGAAGTTGCCGCCGCAATCACCCCGACTCGCCCCAAACGGCTCCAGCACACTGGAACATGGCTAAAATCGACTAACCGGCACGGCCTGCGGGCCGCATAGGACCTAAACGGCTTTGTTACACTGCGATTGGGTTTTGTCCCGCCCGCAGCTTATCCCCGCAAGACCACGCCTGCCGCTGTTGCTCGTAAGAAGTCAAGCGAAGCGCTCAGAGACGCTCCCCTGATCGACCCAACGCGGCGCTCCCCGAGATTGCCCGGAGGTAGCCATGTCCCCTACGTTTTCCGCTATGCCGAAGACCATGCGCTGGGCGCTTTTGTGCGGCCTCGCGGCGTTGGCCTTGAGCGCGCAGGCACAGCGGACACCATCGCGGTCGGAGGCGGTGCCGTCGGACCTGCTCAGCGACGACGAGCGGACCGATTTCTGTACACAAATGCATCGCGCGTCGACGCCTCAGGAGCGCAACGCGGTCGCCGCGCGGCTGCGCGATACGTTGCTGCCGCGTGCAAAGGGACAAGGGGTGCCCTTGCCTGGCTGGGTGCTCGCAGGGCATCCAGCGAACGAGAGCGGCAGCATCCCGGGCTTGAGCTGCGAATCCGGCTCGGGCCGGCGGCGTGCGGCCGGCCCGGCGCAGACTGCAACGCAAGCGGCGGCCAGTGCGCCTGCGCCGGTTCCTGTGGCACCGGTTCCAGCCAGGCCGACGCCTGAGCGCAAGCCGTCACCGCATCAGACAGCGTCGCGCGAGCCGCCCCATGAAGCCGCTAGTCATGCACCGCCCGCGCACACAGTGCCTCCACCGGCGCTGGCCGCGCAAAACCTGCCGGCGCCCGGCGCGCCTGCCGAGGACGTGGCTGCGCGCAACGCGGCGCCCGGCGACATCCCGGTCGCCCACGACCATGGCATTGCCTACGTGACAGGTGGAGTGGGGCAGGACGAAGTCGCTGCCTTCCGGGGTCTCGCGTCCGGTTACAACATGCGGGCGACCTTCACGACCGGATCGGGCGAGTATCTGTCGGGAGTGGCGGTACAGGTGGCAAGACCGGACGGCACGGTGGTGTTCAATGCCACCTCCGATGGACCGTATCTGTTTGCGCGGCTTCCGCAGGGGCACTATCGGTTGACGGCCAACCTCGACGGCGCACGACGCAGCCGCGATCTGTATGTTCCCGCGCGCGGCGCAGTCAGATTCACGCTGGTATGGCCCAGATTGGGCACAGGCACCTCAAACTGAGCGGCGCGCCGCGGGCAGCGCGATGATGCGTAACGTGCTTTTTGTCTTGCTTTGCCGCTGTGCACCGGACGCGCCGCCCGGTGCACAGCGGGCATTGACTCAATTGCCGTTGTAGACGGTGCGATTGAGGGTCTGGAGCTGGCCGTCGGTCTCGGCCTTGTACAACTGCCGCTTCACGTCGAGACGCGTTTCACCGGCCGGCGAGCCGGCGGCCATTTGCCCGCTGGTGTCCATGCCGACGCCGCTGTTGGCGGCGTTGCCGGCAGTGTCGTTGTCGTTGGAGACGGGGGCGCCCTGCTGAGGCGTGGCCGGAACATCCTGCGCAAAAACGGGGGCTGCGCAAGCCATCACCGAGACGGCTGCTGCAATGTATGCGATTCGGTTCACGATTGACTCCTGGAGGAAGGACGTTAGGACTTCGGCTTATTGAACGAGACGGCGCCGAATTTCGGTCTCCACAACGCCATGCCAGTCTACGAGGGTGATGGTGTCGCAATGCTGACGCACGGATGGCAAAATGGTCAGGTAAGCGGCGCCGCGCCAGGAGCTGGAATCGCTTCGACGCGGCAGGTCATGTGCAAGTTCGCAGAGCGAATTGCAGGGGCCGTACCGCGGGCGTTTCGTGAGCGGCAGGCGCCCAAGGTGGTTTTCTGAGTGGTTATAACGCGCGGGACGTATCCGGACGCGGTTCAGCGCCGGCGCAAAATCCTGCAGTCCTCAAACCGCGTTGAGCTGGAACGACGGCATCGCGTGAGCCGGCACGGGTTTGCCGAACAGATAGCCCTGCATCACGCATCCGCCGAGCGAAGTGAGAATCTCGCATTGCGACTCGGTCTCCACGCCTTCCACCACGCACTCGAGCCCGAGGTTGCGGCACAGGTCCATCACCGATTTGATGATCTTGCCGGAGGCCACGTCCGTATCGACTTCGGCGACGAAGCTGCGATCGATCTTGATCGTATCGAACGGCAGCCGGTGTACATAGCTCAGGCTCGAGTAGCCGGTGCCGAAATCGTCGAGCGAGACATGACAGCCGATCTGCTTGATGAGCGCCAGCGATGCACGCGCTTGCCGGAAGTCGCGCGTCACTGCCGTCTCGGTGATTTCGAAGTGCACGCGCTCGGTCTCGGTGGCGCTTTCCTGCACGATCTCCAGCAGTCGCCGGGCGCGCGGCACCGATGAAATATCGAGCGCGGAAAGGTTGAACGACAGATAGATGTGCGCCGGCCAATTGGCGGCTTCGGCGAGCGCCTTGCGCAACAGCACCTCGGTGACGACGCCGATCAGGTCGGTGCGCTCGGCGATGCGAATGAACTCTTCCGGTCCCACCTGGCCGAGCTTCGGACTGCGCCAGCGGCCCAGCGCCTCGAAGCCGACCACGCAGCGGTTGGTCACGTCATAGATGGGCTGAAACTCGAGATACAGTTCGGCGTCGAGGTGGGCGGCCTTCAGCTCCTGGGCGACGAGACTGGCGCGCCGCACCCGGTGTTCGTGCTCGGCGGAAAACACCACAGCGGTGCCGCGCCGGCTCTCCTTGCCGACATAGAGCGCCGCGTCCGCGCGCTCGAAGATCTCGGCCACGTTCACGTTGGCCGGCGGCAGACCGGCCCAGCCGATCGTGCCGGACAGCTCGGCCGTATTGCCGCCCACCGTATAAGGGCGGCTGAGCCGTTCGCAGAGCGTATGACCGAGGCGGTCGAGTTCGTTCTCGCTAAGGCGCCGTTGAATGAGGACACCGAATTCGTCGCCGCCAAGCCGCGCGAAGAAAATCGCCGGATCGGCCAGCGTCAGAAGCCGCGCGCCGACCTCCTGGAGCACGAGGTCGCCGCTCGCATGGCCGTAGATGTCGTTGACCTGCTTGAAGCCGTCGAGATCGATCAGCCCCATGTGAAAGCTGGCGGTCTCGCCGGTGTCCTGCTCGGCGAGCGCGTTCAGCGACGAGAAGAAACTGCGCCGGTTCGGCAGGCCCGTCAGGCTGTCGATGTTAGCCAACCGAAAGTTATCGTCGCTGAGTTTCTGGGCGATGGCGTGGCTCAACTGCAGCTCGCGCTTCGACGAGACGAGGCTTGCGAAGTTACGGTAGTAGAGATGGATGGCAAAGGCGAGGGCGACGCCGACGAACAGCATATCCACGGCCATCGCGATGAAAACCGGCCGCCCTGCCACAATCAGAAAGATCGTGAAGGAACCGATCACGATAGTCAGCAGCACCAGCGCCGCGGCACGCAGATGCATCAGGCAGAACACGCAACCCACCACGGTGGTGGCCATGTAAAACGCGACCTGAGCCTGCTCGTAGGCCGGGCCGTAGTGGAACAGACGAAGCGACCAGGCGGTGAAGCCGACGCCGAAGGCGCAGGCGAGCCAAAAGGTCTTGCGCAGTTCGGGGACGGCCTGCTCATGGGTCAGCGTCACGTGCCGGAAATGCCACCAGCGGACGCAGCGGATCACACAGGCCGCGCACAGGGCCAGCGGGCAATAGATGACGAGCCATGCCGGCGCGCAAGCGATATGCGTGACGGCCACGGCCATCGTATTGACCACCAGCATGAAGTAGAGCAAGGGGATCTGGCGGCCGAACGCCTGCATCTGCGAGCGCACTAGCTCCGGGTCGCTGCCGTCGACCGTAAACATCCCCTTTATTCGAGCTACCGAGTCCATCAGCGCTCCTTGCCTGGAATGAGACATAACCCTCTTATAACGGCATTTCGCGGAACATCTTCAGTGCAATTTCAATGATTTACCCGCCACATAAGCGAAATTTTCGCTGCGTCCGCTGGGGTGGCGATCGCGCAAACGTTGTCGTGCGGCCGGTGAGTTTTTTTAAGGCTCGTGGCACAGAGGACCGAGGTGCGCGCCTAAAGCATTCTGTTTTTGAGCCGATATTCTGTCGATAAGGGGGGCGAGTCCCTATGGAAAGCACATGCATACCCATTACGACAATCTCAAGGTCACACGCGGCGCGCCGGCTGAGGTGATTCGTGCCGCCTATAAGGCCTTGAGCCAGCGTTACCACCCCGACAAGAACGACAGTCCGGATGCGCAGCGGATCATGCGCATCATCAACGAGGCTTACGGGGTGTTGGGCGATCCTGACCGGAGGGCGGCTTATGACCGCGAACTCGCGGCGCGCGAGCAGGGCGAGCCGAAAGTGCAGGGACCGTCCGCCGCCGGGGTGCCGAATACTTTTGCGGCAGGCAACGGCAGTGCTAGCGCAGAATCGTGGCCCTTCGACATGGGCCGCCAGGAACCGGGATTTAATGGAAACGGGCGGACGGCATACGACGCGGCGGCCGCGTATCACGCCGCTTCAAACCCACGCGGCCTGTCGCGCAAGACGATCCTTGCCGCGATTCTCGTCCTCCTTCTGTGCGCGTTCTGGATCTGGCATGCCTTGCATCGCCAACCCGCGGCTCAGGCCGGGAGCGGCGCGGCACAGCCGGCCGGCGCCTCGTTCGCCTGGACCAACCCGGTCAGTCACGCCAGCGTCGACGTAGACGGCATCTGGAAGCTAGCGGAGACGCAAAGCGACAAGGGGCAGGCGATCTACACGTTTACCGAGCTATCCGGACGCGCGGCGGTCGTTTTTGCGCGTGAGGATCTGCCTGACGTGGGCTTCGACAAATACATTCCGGCCTATCTCCATAGCAACGCGGCGACGATGCCGCTCGGCGCCCCCGGCCTGCGGGAGACGATCGACGGCCACGAAAGCTGGTCTGCCGATGGGCATCTGATTGCGTTTCCGTCCACGCGAACCCATGTGGAGTTGCGCCATGTCGGTTCGTCGTTCTGGCGCATGGTGACCGTGCAGGCGCAGCCGTACGCGGACTCGGACGATGCCGCGCACACCTTGAGCGCGCGCTTATGGAGCACGCTGGCGGGGCTTTGACGGATGACGGCGGCCGCTAGGGGGCCACTATCGGGCCGCTTTCGTCGGGTTTTGAAGTCCGAACGGTTTTTGATACCCGGTCAGCTCCAGATACCCGCGCCCGACGCTTTGACCGGCGCGCTGCACTGTCACCGCACCTTCCCAATAGGCCGAGCCCGTTGAATCGCGCGTATCCATTTCCTGATCGTCGAGCAGGGGTTCGAGCTGCCATGTCACCGAACCGGTCTTCACCGTCTCGGCCACCGGATAAAGCGTGTTGGTGCGGGGCGAGCGCCACGTCCGCAGCGGGATGAAGTCGACCTGGGCTGGGCCGAACGCTGTGATTCGCCCACCGGCGTCACGCAGCGCCGCATGCGCCCAGACGGCGCCGCCATTGCGGCCACGGACCTTGAAGGCCATCAGCGCCGAGCCGTCCGCCAGGTTGGCGCCAAGCCAATCCCATCCCGCTGCGTCGGGACTCAGAAGCGTGCTGGACCATTCGTGATCGAGCCATGCCATGCCGTTCACCTGGGTGACGCCTCCGGGTGCACCGGCGCCATGTGAATCACCGTTCGAAGCGCTGCGCGAGTCACCCGCTGCGCGCGCGGGCCGCGTCACGCTGCCGCTGACGCGCAGTTGCGGTTCGCTGTAGTAGTAACTCGCCTCGTTCGACAGCGGCCCCTTTTGCGAGTAACCGTGCTCGCCTTGCAGCAACGGCGGCTGCGTCGGCGTGAGCGACAGATTCAGCGCGAACTCGCCCGCTTGTGCGCTCACCGTATAGCGGCCGTCGGCGGCACGCACCATGCTCCAGGCGTTCAGCTTGACATCGGTATTGCCTGGTTTGGCAAAGGCCAGATCGAAGCCTTGCCGTGCGATCTTCTGGTCATGCACCAGTTTGCCGAACGCCGGGTCGCTCAGCGCGGCATGCGCAATGATCAGTTGCGTCGGGGCGAAGGCGCTCGGGTCCGCCGTGTCGTGTCCGGTCGCCGAGCGGAAAAACGTGATCTGGAAGCCGAGCGGCTGACCATCCGGCGTTGTCAGCCAGCCCGTCGCGTACCACCATTCGGTCTGAAATGCGGGGTGCGCGCCGGTGTCTGCGGGAAACGCCAGTGGGTGACCCGGTGAGACCTGGGCGAACTCGGGCGCCGTGGCCATAGCCGGCAGGCAGATTGTCAATGCGCTGAGGCAGACTAGCGAGGGTAGCCTGGACACCATTCGGACTGCGATATGTCCTGGCAGGCTCATGACCATGCGGACCCAGGCGACGAACCCGCGCTCTTTCGCCCACGGCATCACCAGTCCTCCTTCACTGCGCGCACGGCATCGACCGAGACGGCCCGGCGTCCCGCTACCACGGCCGTCGCGCAGGACGCGACCAGCATCACGGCAGCCACCAGGCTCAACACGGTCCACGGCATATGCAGCGACATGCTCCAATGAAACGACTGGGGATTGACCACGAACACGAGGATCAGGCTGATCGCGAAGCCCAAAGCGAAGCCCATCGCAATGCCGAGTGCCGTCAGCATGCCGCCTTCCTTGGCGAGGATGGCGAGGATCTGCAAGCGCGTCACGCCCACGTGCCGCAACATGCCGAACTCGCGCGAGCGGGCGAGCGTTTGCGCCGAGAACGTCGCCGCCACGCCGAACAGGCCGATCACAATGGCGACCGCTTCGAGCAGATAGGTGACCGCAAAGCTGCGGTCGAAAATCGTCAACGAGCGCGCGCGAATCTCGCCGGGTTGCGCGAACTGCAGCGCATCGCCGAAGGGCAAGCCGCGCAATCCGGTCATGACCTGCTCGACGCTTGCGCCGGGCGCGACGGTGATGGCGACATCGGTCGCGCCGGTATCGTGCGTGAGGTTGCGATAGTCGGCAAGCCGTAACTCGATCGCGCCGGTTTGACGGACATAGTCGCGCCACACGCCGGCCACGACGAAAGGCTGATTGTGCCCACCCACCGGCAGTTCGACGCGCTGCCCGAGGCGATAGCCGTACAGATCGACCATCGCCTCCGACACCCACACCGGCATTGCGCCGCGCAATGCCGCGACGCCCAGCACGGGTCCGGACATCTGCAGACTGGAACCCGGATCGGCGGCGTCGATTTCGCGGGCCAGCAAGGTAATGGCGGGGCGCGCGGGATCGAGCGTCACTTGCGACGTGCGGGTGAAGGCGGCGTTTTTGACGCCGGCCGCCGCGGCGATTTTTGCCTGCTCGTCGAGGTTCAGCACGCCGGTGTCGCCGTTCGGCGCGACCCGGACGTAAAGATTGGCGGAGAGCAGATGTTCGAGCCACTCGTCGACCGACACGCGAAAGCTCGCCACCATGATCGCCATTGCGACGATTAGCGCGAAGCTCGACAGCACGCCGCTCATCGCCACTGAAGCTTGCCCGGGCGCATTGGCGAGCCGCGCGAGCGACAGCGCGCTGGTGGCGCCGGTGCGGCGCCCGGCGCGCGAGCGGCTGATGGCCGTGAACAGGACGGCGGTGCAACGCGGCATCAAGGCAATACCACCGACCAGCAGCAGGGCGACGGCAAGGTAGCCGAGAATCGGCGCATCGAAAACCGGCGGCAGTTGAGTCAGCACGCCGGCCAAAGCGAGGCAGCCAAGCGCGGGCCACGGCGTCGCGAGCCTTGCCAGCGCGCCTTCCTCGCTACCGGCCTTCAACGCGGCTGCAGGACGGGCGCGGGCTGCCTCCAGCGCCGGCGCGAGACTGCCGAGCACGCAAACCGCGATGCCCAGCAGCAGAAAAATCGCGCTAGCCAGCGGTTCAAAGCCGACCTGCGGTCGCACGCCCGGGAAATATCCGCCGCCCAGATCGCTGCCGAAAAACCTCAGCGCGGCACTCGCCAGTCCGTACCCTAGCGCGAGACCCGCAAGCGAGCCGAGCAGGCCGAGCAGCGCACCCTCCATCAGGATCTGCCGTAGCAACTGCCCACGCGTAAAGCCGAGCACGCGCAGCATGGCGAGCTGCGAGCGGCGCCGCACGACGCTCAATGCCTGAGTCGAAAAAACCAGAAACGCACCGGTAAATAGCGCGACCAGCGCAAGCACGTTCATGTTGATGCGATAGGCGCGCGACAGGCGGTCGGTGCGGTTTTCCACGTCGCGCGTTTCGGAGATCACCAATTGATTGCCAAGCCGCGCCTGCAGATCGTGCCTGAAGCGCTCCCGGTCGACGCCGCGCTCGAGTTCGAGATCGACCCGCGAGAGCTTGCCGAGCCGCCCGAAGCGCCACTGCGCCGCGGCGATGTCCATCACGGCGATGCGCTGACCCGGCCGCGTCCTGACGAGGCCGCCCGCTACCCGCAACGGCACGCTCGCCGTGCCGCTCAGCACTGCGATGTGCTGGCCGATGCCGGTCTTCAGCCATTGCTGGGCCGCTGGGGAAAGAAATATGGTGTCGTCGGCGAGCGTATCCAGCGGGCTTTGCGAGGCGGGCACGCCGACGAGGTCCGGCGCGATCTGGCTGGCCTTGAACACGTCGATGCCGAGTACCTTGAGCGGCGCATTTTGGCCCGGCACGGTGGCGTCCAGTTCGAGGACGGGGCTGGCCAGCGCCACGCCTGGCTGGTCGGCGAGGCGCGGGTACCACGACTCGTCGAAGGTGGGCTGGGCGCCGCGCACCTGCAGGTCCGCCTGGCCGGAGAGGCTGCGCGCCGCTGCGGAAAATTCGTTGAACGCCGCGCTGTTGATCAACTGCACCGCGTAGCCGAGCGCCACGCCGAGCGCGATGGTCACCACCGCCACGACGGCACGGCCGCGCTGGCTGCGCCATTCCCCTTCGAGTAGCCAGCGGGCCAGCCGTCGCCCGCCCGGCGCGGTGTCATTCATGGGACGAACGGACACGGCGCACGCTCCCGTTCCCGCTTCCGGCGGCGTGCAGGCCGCCGTCGCTCAGCGTCAGCACGCGGTCCGCCACCGCCGCTGCGGCCTCCGAGTGCGTGACCATCACCGTCGCCGCGCCGTTCGCCTGCGCCTGGGCGCGGAACAGCGCCAGCACTTCGTGGGCGGTGTCGGGGTCGAGGTTGCCGGTTGGCTCGTCCGCCAGAATCAGCCGCGGGCGATGCACGAGCGCACGGGCAATCGCCACTCTCTGCAGCTCGCCGCCGGACAACTGGCGGGGGAAGTCGTCGCCGCGGCCGGCGAGGCCCACCGCCGCGAGCATGTCGAGCGCATGAGCCGGCGGCAGGTTGTTCAGCAGCAGCGGCAGCGCGACGTTCTGCGCGAGCGTCAGATGCGGCAGCACATGGAACGCCTGGAAGACGAAGCCGAGCTTTTGCCGGCGCAGGCGGGTGGCCGCATCATCGTCGAGGCCTGAAACGAGGGTTCCGTCGATCAGGACCTCGCCGCTATCGGGCGCGTCGAGTCCCGCAATCAGGTTGAGCAGCGTGGATTTGCCGACGCCCGAGTCGCCCATGATGGCGACAAACTCGCCGGGGCCGAGCGTGAAATCGAGCTGGGCGAGCACCACCCGGGCCGCTCCATAGGCTTTGCTCAGTCTTCGACATTCGAGCGCAGGGGCCAGGCATTTATCGCGAACGAGCATCGGTGTGGGCAAAGGAGTGGCATCGCAGCTTGCATATTACCTGCCGCGGCCAATTCGCGTTGAACGCCCCGTACGGCTGGATCTAGTCGCGCGGAGCGAGCGCCTGGCGTCGGGTTTCGAGTTGCGTGATGACGCGTTGGAGCAGGCGTTCGGCCGTGCCGGGCAGCGTGACAAACTTGCAGCCCATGACGAAGCGCCGTTCGCCGCTGGCACTGAACGAATGACGCGGCGCGACGATTTCAAGGTCGAGCTTGAGGCTGCCATAGTCGCCGAGTTGCACGGCGACGTTACGCAAGACGCAGCCTGCTTCGAGCTCGCCAAAGCGGACATCGGTGGTTCTCAGCGCCACGCCGCCCAGGGACAGGTCCTGCAGTTCCACCTTGAACGCGTCGCCGTCCGCGTAATGCCCCGTGGCGCGGTAGGGTTCGAGCAGCGGCGTTTGTACGCGGAAGAATTCGCGCCGCTGCACGTAGTAGAGGCGTGCCGGGAAGGGCGCTTCGAACGCGAGCCGTCCTTCGAAGAGGACCGGCTCGGCGGCGGCCGTGACGAACTCAGTACGAATGCCTCCAGGCAGGCTGCGGAAGACGAGCCGCTGCATGGCAGGCAGCGCACGGTTATCGGCGGCGACGCTGCCTGCATCGAAGACAAGGCGGGCGTTGCGCGAATCGACGTCGAGCATCTGGGAGACAATCTGCCGGCCACCGAATTCCACCGTCACGAAGTCCTGGCCGGAGACGAGCTTGCGCAGGCAGACCGCGATTTGCAGCGGGTGCTGCTGCGCGAACTCGGGGTGGAGGTCGCTCGCGGATGCGGTGAGTTCGGCGTCGTTCAGGAGGTCGGCGATCATGGTTGTATCCGTAGACGTTGTGGCCTTGGCCCGGCCGGTTAGTCCATGAGCGCTGGCGGCGTGGTGCGTCGACGCTCGTGTTCTACAACCTGTACCGCAGGGAACGTGCCATGTGGGCGGCGCACTCGGCGGCGCGGGTTTTGAACGGGGGGAAGTCCTGTGGGACGGGGTTTTGCGGGGGACGGGGCGCAGTGCCGCCACGGGCTTGTGCGAGTTCCGCTACGTAACGGCGTGGGGGTGTGTTACGGACCGCGCGCGCCACGTTGGCCGTATCGGCTGGGACGTGGTGCTATCCGTCTACGGTACGCCGGTGGCGACGATCGATCAGCTCGCCGAGCTAGGGGCTGTCTTCGGCCAAGATGCGACCTTCGAGACTATTTGGACGCCGTCGTTCAGGTTCAGTAAGAGACGCTGCGGGTCTTTGGGATCGAGTGGTTGAGAAGGGGCCGCCAAGCGCCGTCGATGAGGCGCCGGCCTGAGCGTCGCTGAGGATATCCAGCGACGCCTATGCCGGCGGGGGGCTCAGAAGTGAGGCGGAGTATGGATGTGGACCGCGAAATGCACTGGGTGCGCATGCATGGCGCCATGGTTGTGTGCGGCCGAGTCGTGATGGTGGTGCACTGGATGATGATGTACGTTCGGGTGATGATGTACTGAATGACCAGCGTGATGATGCACCGTATGCCCTCCGGAGTGTTCCGCAGGTGCGTGGGGGGTAGGATGATGCGTTGCGTGTCCGCCGGTGTGATGGAAATCCGCCGGATGGGTGTGTGGATGATGCGGACTATCCGCACGCTGATCCATCGCCATCGGATGAACGGCCGGGTGGCTAGAGAGGCCATCCGGACCGGCCGCTCCCTGCGCTTTGTGCCCCCCGGGTTCATCGCGCCAGCATTGGTTGTTTGCGTTTCCGAGATTGTGAAAGAGATGTACTGCGTTCGGGTGCCAACTGGTCACAACCTCAACCCGACCGCTTGAAGGTGCATGGATGAGGGAATGAATGGTATTCACAATCTCTCTGTGTCCCTCTGCCGATGGCAGGGTCAGGCTGTGCAGGAAGTGCACCATTGCCTCAAAGCTCCCTTTAGCTGCCGCCTGATCACCTGGCCGCTCAAGGATGTGACCGACAACTCCGACCTGGTCGAAACGCGATTCATGGGTGTTGGTGATTCCGAGGGAATCAAAGACAAACAGCGCGGTGATAGCGGCGTGAGGGTTCCCAAGTTCGTTGATGTCGCGCACGGTATGCCCGAAGCTGTAGCTGTCTTGCACCGTGTGTAACGCGTTTCCAAGATGCGTTGCTTCTCCCTTGACGTCATTTCTAAAGTGACATTCGCGCGCTTTGTCGAGTTCACTGGTGATGTAGTGCGAGATTCGCTCGATGTTTTGCTCACCGGACAAAAGTGGATTTGCCAAGGCGTGAAATGCCTGCGCGTCCGGGGCAAAAAACCACGGAAGCCATGTCGGGCCATCAAAACGATCCGGATAAACAATCCGGTCGACCATCGTTCCGACAAATTGCGCTCTGTCGAATCCCATTAGGTGGCCGCCCGGCGGAACTAGCACGTCAAACAACCGATTAGCCGCTTCATACATGATGGCTTGATGTCCGCGCTTGTCCATGGCTGGCACCTCCGATCCGGATGTCTGGAAAATCCGAAAAAACGTAGCGGGAAAGCAGTTACAAATTAGACGAAAATGGCATTAAATGTGTTTCAGTGAAATTACCGGCAATTTCCCATGGTGTTGCTAATTAAGGACTGACTGTCGCGCCTGACGGCCGCAAGGCAGAAGTGAAAAAAGGGAGGTGCAGGCCACGCGATTCCAGGGAGCGGAAAGGCAAGCCGGAGGGTTGTGATGAACCGCAATGAACGATTACAGATCTGGAACAACTGGATCCAGCAAGGGATCGAGGGGCCGCCAGAGCGGATCCGCGCGGCCTATGCGGCGGCTGAAGCGGCGATCGACCGGAATCTTGGCGACGAGGCGATTACTGAAGCCGTCAAGCATGCCGTTGGTGTATGGGATAGCCAACAACGAAATGGTCCTCGGCGCCCCCCTGATCGTCCCATATCTCCCATGCCTCGGCCGGTAGTTCCGCCAGTCCAGCCTGTGCGACGATCAACGGTAACAGGCACTCGGCATCGAAGCCCGATTATGAAAATCCTTCTTGTGCTTGTTATAGCAGTTTGCACCTTGATATTGGTTTCGCAATTTCGACTACCGGCGCCGATTGTCAGGCACGAATCTAAAGCGCTTATCCTGATCGGCTTGTTGGATCTTTTCGCGGTGATAGCTTTTTTGCGTCGTTAGTTTTCTGTCCAGGCACGGCGTTTCTCTGGCCCTCGCTGACGCTATCGACTGGTCGTCTGTATAGTGCGCGCCCGACGACCGTAAGGATTACGGCGAATTGCGCTAAATTGGCTACGCCGTGATCGATACCCGCCTTTATTGCGTCGTGTTCACGCACGAGACTGCCGATAATTGAACTTCGGGTTTGCGCTGGAGCGAGATCAACTGGGAAGCTCCGCAGATCGGTCGGCCGCAGCGCTGTCGCAATTACAAAGTGCCATGTCACATAAGTGGTTTCCTGGCGCTCAGGTATGCGAAGCGCTCGGCGCCGAAGAGTTGGCCTGACTCCACTCGTGGGCGGAACACCTGCTCGAAGAATTGCCGTTCTTCTACTGTGAACTGTTCCAGCAGCAATTTGCCAAGGGGTGGGGCCCAAGGAAAGGGCGATGTTTTCAACAGGACATCCCACGAGGTGACCTCCGAGGGCGCCACGTCTATGTGGAATTCCATGTGAATGTCGGCGAACCCGGTATCCATGGCGTAACGGACCAGGTCCCGTTCGCCGTAATTTGTCATCGGATTCCTCGAGATGCTTTCCTCAGTGTCGGGAAATTGCGTGGCTCTCCAGCGGTGCAGAAGGCGGAAAAAGCGGTCGTCGGATCCTGTCGGGTGAGCGTCAATAAATTTCTTCAAAGAGCTCGCCTCCAATGCTTCGTCGCGACGAATAGGC
>NZ_JBWQQI010000041.1:0-32387 GCF_056619545.1 Paraburkholderia sp. SSBN10T | reverse complement strand
GGCCAGCTCCAACGAGCTTTATAGCGAGGGGAATGATTGGTTTTTGTATAGGAGGAGGAACTCATGCCGCGATAATGGGCTCTGGTGATAGGCGTCTCCGAACGCTGGAAACCTTAACCCGCCGCAATAGTTCGTTCAACAATGATATCTCTTCCCGCGCGCGGTCAGGTGCGACGGCGGCAAGTCTGAAGGCAAGTTGTATGAAAAGCGTAAATCGCCAGGAAGCGATCCGCCAGAACGAAAGCTTAACGTAATAAATAAGCGTACGATTCCAGGTCACAAGGAATGGCAAAGAGAAGGGCAAAGCGTCTTCTTCCATTATCCAACCCGCCGATGGAGATTGTGTGAAATGAGCGAAAGCACTCTGCGCATGCTGACCCGCTATAACCGCTGGGCCAACCAGCGCATCTATGACGGCGTCGCCGCCCTACCGGCCGACGAGGCGCTCAAGCCGCGCAAGACGGTCTTCGGCAACATCGTCCACACACTGAGTCACAATTATGTCATCGGTGAGATATTCCGTGCGCATCTGGAAGGACGCGAGCATGGTTTTTCGAGCCGTAATTTCAGCGAACCTGTGCCGCTCGCCAAACTAGGGAAGATGCAGCAGGAGATGGACGCCTGGTATGTCGCGTGCAGCGATGCATTGACGCCGCAGGACGCGGACGAGTTGGTGCAATTCCGTTTTGTGGGCGGCGGCGAGGGCGCCATGACGCGCAGCGAGATGCTGCTGCATGTGGTCAATCACACGACTTATCACCGTGGCTTCATCGCGGATATGTTCTGCCAGGTTCCAGGCAAGGCGCCTGTCACCGATCTGCCGGTCTATCTACGCGAGGAGCGCGCGGCTCGCGCTCTCCTTTGAACGTGCCCTGGTAACCCGGACTGCGCGCTAGCTACGGATCAAACCTGTCAATGGTTGCGTGGACCCCGCTTGCGCAAATAGCGCAGCGGCGGTCCGATGCGGATCGAGCCCGAGGCTCTCGCTGGCGGCGCCGGCGATCAGACCGTCCAGTCCAGTGGTGGGCCTAAGGTCACGCGCCTGATAAAGATCGCTGGACCTCAGGCCGGGCCAGTCCGCGAGCACGCGTCCGCCGTTCACGGCTCCGCCCACCAGCATCGCCACCGAGCCCGTTCCATGGTCCGTACCGCCCGTTCCGTTGGCAGCCGCCGTACGGCCGAACTCCGTGGCAACCAGTACAGTTGTCTTGTCCCACAGCGGCCCGAGGCCGTCACGCAACGACGCGAGCATCGTATCGAGCGCTTTCAGTTGATTCGCGAGACGCGGGTTCTGCGCGCTATGTGTATCCCAGCCACCGGTTTCGATCATCGCCAGGCGCGGGCCGTCGTTGCGGGCCAGAAAGCTCGCGGCGAGCTTGCCGAGGCTGGCCGGATCCTGGCGCGCACCGGCGTCACCGGCGAGGCCGCGCGCCGCCATCGCCGATTCCCATAGCGGCCGCAATTGCGCATCCTGGTTGTAAAGGTCCGAGACCCGCACGAGCAGATCGTCCGGCGCCTGCGGCAATCCGGAAGGTGCATACGACGTCACGTTGGCCGGGCCGCGCAGCGCCATCGGCACGGTCGGCGCAAATGCGATGGCGGTTTCGCGGCTGGAGGGCATCAACGCGGCCAGCCGGTTCAGCCAGCCATCCTTCACCTGATAGGGCGAGGTGCCGCCCGTCTCGAGCACGTTCTGGCCGTCGAAATGCGAGCGGTCGCGATACGGCGAAGCCACCGCATGTACGAACAGCGCCTGGCCGGACCCGTACATCTTCGCCGTTTCGACGAGCGAAGGATGCAGCGCGAAGGTGCCGTTGAGCCTAGTCGACGAGTCGACGGCGAGCGCGCCGCGCAAACTTGCATAGGACGGCTCAGCATACGGCACCACGATATTCAGGCCATCGGCGGCGCCGCGCTGGATCACGAAAACAAAGCGGCGGTCGGTCTCGACGCTGGCAAAGGCCATGTGCGGCGACACGAGAATCGCACCGGCGCCGGCAGCGGCGAAGTTGAGAAACTGACGACGGGACATCATGGCGTTTATCTCCGTTGAAAGTCGGGCGACACAAGCAGCAGCGCAATCGCAGTCGATGCGCTTTCGGCTCGCGACACCGCGGTCTCGGTCGGCGCACTGATCGAGCCGACCAGCAGCGTCTGGCCCAAGGTACGCGGGTCGAGGCGATCGCCGGCGCGTGCAGCAAAACGCTGCGCCACGTCCACCCGGCGCACCAGCGCATCGGGCGCGGCCCAGCTCGCCGCGATATCGTCGTAACCGGCGGGCGAGCCCGGCCGCCACACGGGCTGACCCAGTTGCGTCAACAACGGCGCGCTCTGCAGATCGCCGACGCCTTGCCAGCCGAGTCCGCGCATCGACGAGACGGCCCACTCCCACGGCGTTTTGAATTTCGCCGCCACGGGCGACCATGCTTCCGGTGAGTCGAGCAACGCGCGATAGACCGTCGGCAGGTCGCCGCCGCTGCGCTCGAACGCGTTGGCGAGCCGCTCGGTGACGGCAGGTGGTGGGTTGTCCGAAACAAAGTGGCGCGCAAGCTTGCCAGCGATATGTTGTGCAGTGGCCGGCGATACCGCGAGGTCGTGCAGGATCGCCAGCGCCTGATCCTCGCCCTGCTGATCGTAGCGGCGCCCCATGATGGTCCGCGAGCCCGGCTCATGCAACTGCATGCGGAACACGAAGGCGCCGGGCGCCGCGCCGTTGGGCTGCGGCCCCTTGAGGCCCGCCACGCTCCAGCCTGTCAGCGCGCGAGCGAATTCGGTCACGTCAGCCTGCGTATAGCCACTGCGCACGCCCAGCGTATGCAGCTCCATGATCTCGCGTGCGAGATTCTCGTTGAGTCCGCGTTTGTTGTCCGGATTGCGCTGCTCCGCGCGCATCGCCGCCATGCTGTCCGGGCCGACAGAGCGTGTCTGATCGAGAAAAATCTGCATCGCGGGATGCTGCTCCACCGCGACCAGCATATCGTCGAAGCGACCCAGCACGTGCGGCCGGATCGCTTCCATTTCAAACGCGCCGGCAAGCGCCGCGACTTGCGGCTTCTCTGTGGAAACCGCGAAGTGATTGGCCCAGAAATGAACCAGCCGGTCGATAAACGGTGTCGTGCTCGTCAAGGCGCTATTGACGCGCACATTCACCGCCGCGCGGTACACATCGCGGATTTCGCCGCGTATCGCCTTGTTGGCAGCCTGTTTAGCGACTTGATTGGCGGCCGCATCGGCATTCGTGCCGGCGCTGACGTTAGCGTTGACGTTCTGCTGGCGTTGCTCGCCCAGCTCGGTTGCCAGCGCGACCGCAGTCGGCTGACCCGCCCATGCCGCGGGCAACGGCTGATACTGATCGAACTGTGCGAGCAGCCATCCCCTGGGGTCGGCGGGCGGCGCGTCTTCCGGGCGGGCGCCGAGACCAAACCGGTTCAATGCAATCGCCGCGGCATTGTCGGGGGCTGACGTGATCATGCGCATTCCTTCTAGCGTTGCGTACCTTCCTTAAACGCTAGAGGCCGGTATTTCCGTCGCGTCTCGCAGGAGATATGTGATTGGTCTCCAGCTTGCTCGAAGCTCCCCCGCTTATTTACCGCTCATTCGCTCGCGGGCGCCTCGCTGGCCGCTTCGCTCGCTTGCGGCGAACTCGCCGGCTTCTTGCCCTTGGCCGCCGCAAGCGGCGGTTCACGCCACTGGCCCGCCTGCTTCAGGCCTTCAGCAAACTTGACGCGCTCATCCGCTGTGAGTGTCGTCGCAAAGTCCGCGACACTGCTTTCGACTTCGGTGCGCAGCGCGATATCGGCGTCACGCGTACGCTTGAGCGCCACATCGAGCGCGGTGCGATCGAGTTGCGGCGCAGCCAGCAAGGCCAGCACCTCATGACGTCCTTCGCGGCCCTCGCGGGCGTACTCCTTACCTTCGCGGCGCGCCTCCTTCAGTGCATCGAGGAACTGCTTCTGACGCTCGGACGAGAGTCCATCCGTGGCGAAGCGCAACGCCGTGCGCGGCTGCGGCGCCTTGGCGACAGTGTCGTGCGTGGCGAACCATTGATATGCGCCGCCCGCAATACCGCCCAACAAAAACACGTTCAATACGAACGAACCGGCCAGCAGGATTTTCCATGAACGGTCGCTCATTCGCCGCTCCAGTCGGCGCTTGAACCGCCGAAGCTCGAAGTCAGATAGGACGCCGCTTCATGCACTTGCGGCGGCGTGCCGGTCAGGACAAAAAACGATACGGCAAAGGCGCCCGCGAGACCGCCTGCCAGACCGATGCCGGCAAACGCCGCGCCCTGCCACCAGAGCCGCGTGCGCGGTTTCGGCGGATGCCGCACGGGTGCCGTGGCGACGATCCGGTCGATAAACGAACGCTCAGGCGGCGCAATGGTGTGACTTGTGAGCCAGGCATCGAGGCTAGCCGATTCGGCCAGCACGGCATCTGCCTCGCTCCGGTGCAGATCGGCCCAGTCCTCTGCCGCCGCGCGCTCCTCGTCCGGCCAGCGGCGCGGATCGGCGCCGTAGGCGTCGACGATGGTACGAAATCTCTCTGGTGTCATGGCATATCCTTGCTAAAGCCGCTGCCGGCCAGTTGTGCGCGCAGATTGCGGCGGGCGCGCGCCAGCAAACTTTCGAGGGCGTCGACGGTGATGCCCATCAGCGCGGCAGCTTCGATATTCGAGAGCTCCTGGTAATAGTTCAGTACCAGAGCTTCGCGCTGCCGCACCGGCAATGCAGCAAGCGCCGTGCGCACTCGTTCGTCGCGCACACGGGCTTCGAGTTGCATGTCGGGCGAAGCGTGCGGATCGGCGGCCTCGTCGGGCAGCTCGGCTACCGAGTCTTCGCGCCGCCCGCGCAAGCGGTCGTAACACAGGTTCAGCGCCACGCGGTGAATCCACGTGTCGAATCGGGCCTCACCTTCTTTCCAGTGCGGAGCCTGTTTCCAGATGCGCACAAAGGCTTCCTGCGCCACGTCTTCCGCTTCCATACGGTCTCCCAACATGCGCGTGGCGAGCGCAAGCAGACGCGGCAGCTTGCGCGACACGAGCGTGCGCACCGCTGCCGGATCCTGCTCGCCGACCCGGGCAACCAGGTCCGCGTCGGGATCGCGCTCGCTCAAGGGGCGCCATCCCGTGGCATCCGCGGCACGTGCGGCTGCCGCCGCCGCGCCCGGACGGATCGTGTCGCGGCACGAGCTGTTCTCACTTGCCGTTGCTCCTGGAGGTGCGCGTTGCGCTTGTTTTCACTCGAGTCCTCAATATACGACGACGGCAGGGCGGTAATACGCCGGTCGCGCCGGCACTACGATAGCCGGCCAGCGTTGCCGCCGCGAGCGCCAGAATCAAAAGCATTTTCATAAAAGTCTGCTGATTTGGGTAGAAACAGCCGGGCGCACCCACGATCACCGCTGCAATCACGGATGCGCCCGGTGCAGGGGGCGTGAGCCGCTTGACGACTAACGGCTTACGCCCAGTGACCCTCTACCCAATGCCAGTTCGGGCCGTGCTGCACCCAATGGCCCGGCACCCAGTGATAACCGACCCGCACCGCCTGCCAGTGCCCCGGTATCCACGCGTATTGACCATGATCCCAACGCCAGTGGCCGCGATCCCAGACATAGCCCGCGCGCGGCGCTGGCATGACCTCGACGCGCGGCGCAGGCGGCGCCGCCGGCGCAATGATCACTTCCTGGGCGATGGCGGCAGACGCCGCCAGCGTGACCATAGCCGCGACCAGCAGCCGTGTGAGGGTGTTGTATTTCATGTAAAGCTCCCGTAGGTTTGAGTACGTTGACTATTCTTGCGATACGCGGAATGGTCCCGTTTGCTCTTAAACGCGGCGGCCGGGAAAATCCGTCGCTCATTTTTTGCTGCATCGCCTGCCAACCCTGCCAACCTTTAGCCGACCTCGATCCACCGTGCCCAAAGCCCGCCCTCCCGAACTCCCCGACGACGACGCCCACTCGCTGGCGCGGCGCTACCCACGCGGGACGCACATCGAGCCGCACTCGCACACCTGGGCGCAGGTGCTGTACGCGGTGAGCGGCGTGATGTGGGTCGAAGTCGGCCGTGAGGCGCTGGTCGTGCCGCCGCAGCGCGCGGTGTGGCTGCCGGCGGGCACCGTGCACTCGATCCACATGATGAGCGAGGTCGAGATGCGCAATATCTATCTGCACGAGCGCAACCTTAAGCATCTCAGCAAGCAGAGCGATGTCTTCGAAATCAACGGTTTGCTACGCGAGCTCATCACTTCAATCGCCGAGTACGAGCGCACTCATGTGCGTGACGGCGCGTACCTTGAAACGGCGTACAAGCTCGCCATGCTGGAACTCATGCACGCGCCGCGCTCCTCACTGCGCGTTCCGCTGCCCGATGCGTCGGATCGCCGGCTCGACGCGCTGTGCCGGGCGGTAATCGGGAATCCGTCGATCGCGGTCAGCTTCGAGCAGCATGCCGCCTCGGTCGGTGCGAGCGTGCGCACACTCGCGCGTCTGTTCACCCGCGAACTCGGCATCGGCTTCTCCGAGTGGCGTCGCCAGGTGCAACTTGCCGTGGCGGTGTCAGGGCTGGCGGAGGGCCGCCCGGTCAGCAGCATCGCGCGCTCCCTCGGTTATCTGCCGAGCAGCTTCAGCGACATGTTCCGGCGCGAGCTCGGCGCGGCGCCGACCGAATTCGACGCGCAGGAAACCCTCAGCGCGACGCATGACGAGAGCGACGCCCACGCGGGCGGCTAGCGGGTTCGGGCCACGCGAGACCTCGGCAAGCGGTGTCGGGTCCTGCCGGACGGCGCCTGGCAAGCCCTCATTCGAGCCGCATCAAGGCGCCCCGGCCTCTGTCCGAAATTCGAAAGCTCTTGTCTCAACAACGTCCGCTCGGACACCTAGAATGGTTTCAACGCTGCACCATGCAGCACCAACCGATCAGGAGTCTTGTCGATGAAAGCCATCCAGTTCAAGTCCTTTGGCAGTCCCGATGTACTCGAATACGTCGAGGTGCCCACCCCAGCGGCGGACGCAGAAAGCGCCGTCGTCCAGATCAAGAGCGCCTCGGTGAATCCGAGCGACGTGAAGAACGTCTCCGGCCACTTCGAGCAGACCGTCCTGCCGCGCACGCCGGGCCGCGACTTCAGCGGCGGCGTCGTGGCCGGTCCAGCCGAGTGGCTCGGTGCCGAAGTCTGGGGCACCGGTGGCGACATCGGCTTCACGCGCGACGGCACCCACGCCGAATTCATCAAGATTCCGCTTGCTGCGTTGTCGCGCAAGCCGAAAACGCTGAGCCACGAACAGGCGGCGGCGATTGGCGTGAACTTCGTGGTGGCGTGGCTCGGCACGGTCGACTATGCGCAACTGAAGGCCGGCGAGACGATCGCGGTGATCGGAGCCGGCGGCGGCGTGGGCGGTGCGGTGGTGCAGATCGCCAAGGCCCGCGGCTGCCGGGTGATCGGGGTCGACCGCCACGCGCCGGCGGAGGATTCGCCGGCTGGCCGCCTGATCGACGAGTTCGTGTCGTTGGACGAGCATGCGGCCGAGCGCGTCAAGGCGCTGACCGGCGGCGCCGACGTGGTGTACGACTCGGTGGGCGGCGTCACTTTCGAAACCGCGCTCGCCCTCGTCAGGCGCCGCGGCCGGGTGGTGGAGATCAGCGCGACGGGCAAGCGCCGCGTCGAGTTCGACATGATCGACTTCTACCACAACGAAACGCAATTGCTCGGCGTCGATAGCGCCAAGCTGGGGGTGGCCGAATCGGCGCCGCTGATGACGGCGCTCGTCGAAGGCTTCGAGAGCGGCGCGTTGCAGCCGCCTGTAGTCGCCGGGCGGTTCGAACTGGCACGCGCCCGCGAAGCCTACCAGGCGGTCGCCGCCGGCACGCGCGGCCGGGTCGTCATCACGATGTAAGTTGCGGTTGCTGCGGCGGTGCGAACGCCCGCCGCGCGACACCGGCAGAGGATCAAACAATCATGAAAGCGTATTTCGTCTCGTTAGCGGTGGGCGTGGTGGTCGGCCTGTTCTATAGCGTCGTCAACGTGAAGTCCCCCGCGCCGCCGACCATCGCGCTGGTCGGACTGCTCGGGATGCTCGGCGGGGAACATCTGATTCCACTGGTTCGCACGCTGATCGGTTTTAGCGTGAACTAGCCGGGCGTCGACCCCATCCCTGATAATCCTGCGGCGCAACGCACTGCGCGATCGTAAGCGCAACACGCTAAGATTGAGCCTCGCGTTGGGAGCGGCATGACTCGGTCATGCCGCCGCTGCGCCAGCCGCGCCATCGCCTGGCGCGCGCCAGGAAATTCACCAGGTTTGTCCCGGAGTGTTGGATGTCAGATGAATTCGAAGTACATGGTCCGCACGACCATGCTGTTGAGCACGTCGGCGCAGGGCATAGCGCTCATGCCGACGCCGATCCGTTCGCCAGCCGCATGGCGGTGATGACGGCGATCCTCGCCACGATCGGCGCGATCTACGCCTACCAGAGCGGCACCAGCGAAAACCTCGCGCTCTACTACAAGAACGAAGCGGCCATCAAGAAGACCGAGGCGGCCAATCAATGGTCGTACTACCAGGCTAAAGGCGAGAAAGAAAACCTCGCAGAACTGGGCGCTGCGCTGTCGACCCCAGGCAGCGACGCGCACGCGAAATTCGTCGCCGATGTCGAGAAGTACAAGCAGCAAAAAGACCCGATTCGCGCCAAGGCCGAAGCCATCGAAAAAGAAGTGGGCGACAACGACGCACAAAGCGAGAAGCTGCTGCACGGT
Organism: Paraburkholderia sp. SSBN10T; assembly: GCF_056619545.1. Taxonomy (NCBI): domain Bacteria; kingdom Pseudomonadati; phylum Pseudomonadota; class Betaproteobacteria; order Burkholderiales; family Burkholderiaceae; genus Paraburkholderia; species Paraburkholderia sp. SSBN10T. The sequence continues at coordinate 23,641 of NZ_JBWQQI010000041.1, read as the reverse complement.
CATCATCGCTGGGCCCAGGCCACCACGCTGATCCAGATTTCGATCGCGCTGACGGCGATTACCTTGCTCACCCGCAAGAAATGGCTGCGCAATCTGTCGCTCGCAACGGCTGCAGCCGGCATTCTGTTCGGGGTGGCGGCGTTCCTGTCCGTCTAAGCGATCACGTATGCGCTGAAATTCATCGTCGTGCTGGACATCCGGCCGCCGGTGCGCCAAAGCGCAAGCAGCGGCACACACGACGTTAGCCGAGGCGGGCCCGCTCCAGCAGCAACTCGCGTTCGCGCGCATTACGCGTCATCGCTGCGGCACGCTCGAATTCGGCGCGTGCCTCTTCCCTGCGTCCGAGTTTCGCCAGCAAATCCCCGCGCACGCTAGGCAGCCAGTGATAGTTCGCGAGCATCGCGTCGGCCGCCAGCGTGTCGACAATCTCCAGCGCCGCGGCCGGGCCGAACGCCATGCCGACCGCGACCGCCCGATTCAGCTCCACCACCGGCGACGGACTCACCTGGGCAAGCGCATCGTAGAGCGCGACGATCTGCGCCCAGTCGGTTTCCGCCGCGCTGTGGGCGCGGGCGTGGCACGCCGCCAGTGCGGCCTGCAACGCGTAGGGGCCACTCGCGCCGCCGAGCGCGTGAGCCCGTTCGAGCGCAGCCAGCCCTCGCCGGATCAGCAACGGATCCCAGCGGCTGCGATCCTGATCGAGCAGCAGGACCGGACGGCCCTCGCCGTCGATCCGCGCGTGCGTGCGCGAAGCCTGGATTTCCATCAGTGCGACGAGCCCATGCACCTCGCTTTCATCCGCCACGAGGCCCGCCAGCACACGGCCGAGACGTAGCGCCTCCTCGCACAAGGCGGGACGCATCCAGTCGTCGCCGGAGGTAGCCGAATAACCCTCGTTGAAGATCAGGTAGATCACTTCGAGCACTGACCCGAGCCGCGCGGCACGTGCGTCGGCGCGCGGCACTTCGAACGGCACCTTGGCAGCCGTCAGTGTGCGCTTGGCGCGCACGATCCGTTGCGCGATGGTTGGCTCGTGCACGAGAAACGCCCGCGCGATCTCATCGGTCGTCAAGCCTCCTAACAAACGCAGCGTGAGCGCGACCCGCGCATCGGTGGACAGCACCGGGTGACACGCGGTAAAGACGAGCCGCAGCAGATCGTCACCGATGTCGTCCTCGCGCGCGGCATCGAGCGCGTCGACAAAATCGGGCACGAGGTGAGCCTCCTGCGCGTCCAGGTCGCGGCCCAGCTCCTCGCGCTTGCGCGCATGCAGCACTTCCTGGCGCAAGCGGTCGAGCGCGCGGTTTTTGGCGGTCGCCATCAACCAGGCTCCGGAATTGTCGGGCACGCCATCTTCGGGCCAATGTTCGAGCGCCGCGACCAGCGCGTCCTGCGCCAGTTCTTCCGCAACGCCCACATCGCGGACCATGCGCGCCACGCAGGCGATCACTTTCGCGGACTCGATACGCCAGACGGCCTCGATCGCGCGATGCGTAGCTGCCGGATTCGCGGCCACCTCAGTTCGCCCGCGGCGTGAGCCGATAGAGGTGAATCGTTCGCCAGATTTGCTTGTGCGCTGCGAGGTTCACACCGGGTTGGCCGTGCATGTCGGGTTGTTTCCTATCGTTATCCGTTTCAGCGCCGCGCTGCATTCAGCTCGCGAAAACGCTCCACGGACGGCCCCGGCTCGAAATCCTCCAGTTCGAACAGTTGCCGCACCTCGATCTCGCCGTCGGCCTGTTCGCCGAACGGAGCCGGAAAGCGCCGCGCCCATTCCATGGCTTCTTCCCGCGAACGCACCTGAATCAGCGTATAGCCCGCCACCAGTTCTTTTGTCTCTGCGAACGGACCGTCGATCACCGTGCGCCGTCCCTGCGAATAACGGATGCGCCAGCCCTTCGAACTCGGCTGCAAGCCGGTGGCGTCGAGCAACACGCCGGCCTTCGCCAGTTCCTCGTGATAGGCGCCCATCACAGCCATCAGGGACTCCTCCGGCATAGCGCCGGATTCGCTCAGCGCGGTGGCCTTAACCATGATCATGAATCGCATTGCAGTGCTCCTTGAGGTCGTGGAGACCGGCCCGCGTGGCCGACTCTTCACTGACACGACGCGCGACGCCTTGCAAAATCGACAAACGATTCGCAGCCCCGGGAAAACCCTGGCCGCTGCGTCTCGATCAACCCGATTGCTCCGATCACCGGTAAGCCGGGTTCAACACCGGACTGATGCCCATTACCGATAGCAGGGGCCCACTTCGCGTACCTCGACCGTGCACCATTGCGCGGCCGGGCAAGCTTCGGCAATCGCGACGGCTTCTTCGCGCGTCTCGCAGTTCAGCAACAGGAAGCCGCCGATCATTTCCTTGGTCTCCGCAAACGGGCCGTCGACGTGACGCCGCTGGCCTTCGCGGACCTGCACCCTAACCGCCTCGCTGGTACTGACGAGCGATTCGCAGGCGAGCAGCAGTCCGCGTTTGCGCAAGTCTTCGGCATAGTTGGCCATCCGGTCGTAGAGCGCGCGCCCCTCCTCTTCGGTGCGGTCGCTACGCTGATGAGTCGGTTCAACGATGAGCAGCATGTAAGACATGGAGGACTCCGGTGGATCGAACGATGTGAGTCGTGCGAACGGGGCTGGTGCGTGCATGCCGAACGGGTAACGGGATACACGCCTGCGCGAGCGCTTGACTGTGCGTGAAAAACCGATGCGATTGGCGAACGCAGTCTAGCAAGCGATGCAGGCTTGAGGCAAACGTGCAGAACAACTTCAGCCCTTTATTAAAACGTCTTGCGCATCCGCCGCGCGCCACGCACGACAAACTCCGGCACGCGAATTGCTCCACCCTCCATATCGATACGAAAAGCGAGGTTGAAAATGAGCACTCGATTCAGGTGGACAAGCATCGCCGCGCTTGTGGTTCTGGCGTCCCTCGCGACCGGCTGCACACTGGGCGGTGCCGCCGCGGGCGGCGTGATCGGCAATGAGGTGACCAACCACAGCGTGGCCGGCACCGTGGGTGGCGCCGTAGTTGGCGGCGCGGTTGGCTATGAGTTGGGTAAATAAGAAAAACGATAGGTCACCTGAGCAGGCAATCGGATAGATCGCCCACAATACAACCGGTCCGGCAACCCAGGTAAATTTGACAGCCATGGCGAGGTAGAGCAGACTGCCTCGCTCGCTGCGTGGCCGGAAGGCCGCGTCCGTTTGTTTTGGCGAAAACGGCCTCTTCCCTCGCGCCTCGAAACATGACCGACTCTGCAATCACGCTACGTCCGGCCACGCATGCCGACGAATCTTTTCTGCTCAGCTTGCGGCGGGTCACCATGACGGAGCATCTCGAACGCATCGGCGAACCATCCGACGCTGCGGCTCACCTCACCCGTCTGCAGTACCGCTACGATGCGGCGCGCATCGTCTGTCTCGACGGCGCCGCAATCGGCTTGCTGAAGTCCTACCGCGACGAAACCGAATGGCACCTCGTGCAATTGCAGATCGACCCGCGGTATCAGGGCCGCGGACTCGGTGAGCGCATCATCAAAACCGTGCTTGCCGGCGCGCAAGCCGATGCATTGCCGGTATCGCTCAAGGTACTCAAGGGCAATCCGGCGAAGCGTCTCTATGAGCGCCTCGGCTTTCTCGAGGTCGGCGCAGACGAACGGGAATTCCACATGCGCTGGCAGCAGACACACGAGGCGTGAGCGGATCGGCGACCCATGCAGCGTCCCGCACGCAGATCCGCAAGTTGCCTTATCCTGACGATGTTCCCGCACGCATTCATTACATGACCTCTCCTCCAGACGTCTCGGCTATCAAGGGCTGGCATGCCCACGTGTACTTCGACGCGGAACATCGCGACGCGGCCTGGGCATTGCGCGAGCAGATCGAAGCCCGCTTCGAGGGCACATTGCAACTGGGCCGCTTTCATGAGCGTCCGGTCGGCCCGCATCCGCTTTGGTCGTATCAGCTTGCGTTTGAACCCGCTTACTTCAGCGAGATCGTGGCATGGCTCGCGCTCAACCACGGCAAGCTCGACGTTTTTCTGCACCCCAACACCAACGACGAACTACGTGACCATCGCGACTCGGCGGTATGGATCGGTCATTCTCACGTGCTCAAACTCGAAGTGTTCGACCGGTGACCTGACGGGGTGACCCGACCCCGCGCGCCAGGTCGCAGCGCAGTTGCGCTACATGTTGCTATAAGAGCTGCACCAACCGGTCGCCGCCACCTGCTGTGCGCCGAACAGCAGACATCCACCCCACGCGTCCGATGGCTTGCCCTGAAACAGCGAGCAGTTGGCGCACGTCTGTCCCGCTGCGTAGGTGGGAAACTTGCTCTTATCGACGTTTGCAGCAATCTCCTTGTAGCCCACCGCCTGCGCCTTGGGATCCGCTTCGCTGAGCCGGGCCGCATCGGCAAGCGCCACGCGCGTCAGGGCTAGCGACGCACCGACACCTATGCTCATCAAGACAAAACTGCGACGTGAGTTCTTCATGTTGGGGAGGGGACGTTTTAATTGAAAAAAGCCGTCGGCACGGTTGCCAGGCGGGGAACCTGTAGCAGTATCGCAGGCCTTCGCCAGACGTGCTGCGCGGCACGCAATGCGAAGCCTTCAAGAATTGCCGCGCGAGGCCGTTATTCCTTACATACCCAAAAAACTGGGCGACTGACCGGCCGCGCTTCGCGGCGGCGTTCCCGCTGCGCCCGCCCGGCACGGCGCCCTCGACCGACTGTCTTCGCTTGCCTCAATGCCTTTGCTCAAGATGGGATTTTTCGATGCGCTGTTCGGACGCAAACCTTCGCCGGATGCGTTCGCCGCCCTGTTTATCGAAGCAGTCAAACGCCGCGGGTTTGGCGCCACGCTGCGCTACAACGCCGAGGAATACCGGCTCGAATACGGGGACAACGCCGTCTTCAATCTGCATCACGCGTACCGCGCCTATTGCGGCAGCGACAAGGCACTACGCAACGAATCCCTGCAAGGGTTCGTCGTCACGCTCTGTTCGAGCCAGCAAGCGGCGCCCGAGCATCTGTCCGACGCGCGCCCGAGGCTACGCCCGCTGATCCGCGGCCGCGGCATGCTCGAGGACGTGCGCTTGCATCAACTGCGCACTGCCGGCCGGGAGGCCGCCTTCTCGCCGGCATGGCATGCGTTCGGCGAAGACTGCGCGGTGCTGCTGGCGCTCGACTATCCCGAGTTCACCTCGACGCTGATGAGCGGGCCGGCGCAGTCGTGGCGCATCACGCTCGACGAAGCACTCGCGATCGCCCGCGACAACCTGCGCGACATCACCTCCGACACCTTCGTCGAAGTGGCACGCGGCCTCTATCGCGGCGACTGGCGCGACGGCTACGATGCGAGCCGTGCGCTGCTGCCGGACCTGCTGCACCGTGCCCCGGTGCACGGCCGCCCGGTCTTCATGATTCCCACCCGCGATGTCTTGCTCGTCACCAGCGACAAGGACGACGCCGGCCTCTGCGCGATGGTCGATGCTAGCCGCGAAGCCGCCCAGACCGGTCGCCCGGTGTCGCCCTTCATGTACTGCTACGACGAGGGTCTGCGCCGCTTCACGCCGCCGCAGCGCGAGGTGGCGCGGCGCCTCGCGCAACTCGCCCTGCGTTACCGCAAGGACGATTACGACACGCAAAAGGCCGCGCTCGATCGTCTGCACGCGCAGGAAGGGCGCGATGTGTTCGTCGCCAACTATCTGCTTTACGGCAACAAGGACGAAACCGGCGAGATGTTCTCGGCGGCGACGTGGACAGCGGGCGTAGAGAGCTTGTTGCCCGAGGCCGAACGGATCGTGCTGGTGCGGCCCGAATCGGGCGAGACACGCATCGTGCCATGGCAGCAGATCGCGCCGCTGGTGGGCAGCCTGCTCGAAGAAGAACCGATGTATCCGGTGCGCTATCGCACCCGCGGCTTCCCCGATGCAGCGCAATTCGCGTCGCTCGCGCACAGCGAATCGTAGCGGCGCCTCGTGACGTCTGGCGGCTCTGGGTGCCCTGCTCGCCGTCGTCACTCATCACCCCACCTGCCATACGCCGCCTTACCTGTGGTAAGGCCGTTGGCTCTTTCCGCCCCTTACAAACCATCAAACATCGCGGTTCCCTCTCCGATATCCCGTTCGATCAGGTTCGTGCCATCAAAGTGAGTTCGCCTTTCGATCGCGCACGCGCCACTGCTATCCAACGTGTTTATCTGGAGGAAATGGATCATGTCGCTCGATTCGTTCGGTATGACGATGGCGTCGCTGCCGACGCCCACCCCCTCGGCGCCGTCGCCGGACCCTGCGCTTGCCAGGAAGCCCGACACGACCGCCGACACCTCCACGACGTCGGGCGCCGGCACCGACCCGTTGATGGCGGCACTGCAGCAGACGCTCTCGGAGCTCGGCTATAGCATGCCGTCCGGCTCGCTGACCACCAGCGGCACCGACGCCTCGAGTGGCGGCGCGGACGCCACCGCGACCAGCACCGGCGCGCAGTTCCTCGCCGCGCTCTATCAGGCGCTGGCGTTGCAGCAGTCGATCTCGGCAAGCGACGGCGGCGCCTCGTCCGGCGATGCCTCGGCTAACGCGATTACGAGCTTCAACGACTCGGCTTCTTCAGGAAGCGGCGTCAGCGCCTATCGCGACCTGGGCTCGCGCATTGCGGATCTGTCGAACGCATCATCGCGCGAGCCGGTGAACGACACGAGCGGCGCGGATGACACCGCGGGGGAATGGGACATCGAAATCGATGACGTGTCCGAGCCCTCGAAGCCGGACGAAGCGGATGGTGAAGATCCGCTGAATACCGCGATGTCGAATCTGAGCGATGCGTTGCAAGCCCACGTCGCCGCGCTCGATCAGGCCCCCGGTGCGACGGTCACGCTTTCCGATGTACTCGACGGTTTGTCGAGCAGCGCCAGCAGCCTGAACTGGCAGCCGGTCGGTGTGCTGCTCGACGTGTCGGCCTAGGAACCGGCCGGGGGTGGACCGGGCTGGCAAACGCCTACAGCACCCCGGACTTCCAGATCATCTGCGCGGCAGCCGCGAGCACAAACAGCAGCACCAGCTTGCGGAAAGTCGACGGGTGCAGCTTGTCGCGCAGCGGCCGCACGATCAGCATGCCGGCGATCACCGGAATGCTCGCGGCGGCGGAGATCGCCAGATCGATCCAGCTTGCGTGCGCGCCGCCGCTGAACGCCGCGATCAGCGTGATGATCGAGACCACCAGGATGATCGCAATCTGCTTGGTGAACGCCTTGCCGGTCGTCCCGGTGGCGATCAGGTACATGGCCAACAGCGGGCCGGGCACCGAGGCGATGCTCTCCATCACGGCGGCCCCGAAGCCAAGCACGAAGCCCACCGGCTTTGCGACGCCAGGCGACAACGTGAGCCGTGGCGAGGCAAACAGTAGCAACGCTGCGACGATCAGCAGAAAGCCGGCGGCAGCCTGCGCGCGATGCGGCGCGAGCGAAATCAGCATCGTCACGCCGACGATGTTGCCGAGCACCGTGCCGGCCAGCGGCGCCGCGATCCGCCGCACCGTGGCGAGCATCTGACCGCCTTCGAACGCCTGCGGGATGTTGCCGAGGATGATCGGCATCGACAGCAGCAACACGGCCTGCTTGATCGGCAGGAAGTGACTGAGAATCGGCATCGCGACCAACGGCACGCCGATGCTGACCACGCCTTTGACCATGCCGCCCGACAGCAGCGCGAGCACGATGCCGAGCAGCGCGAAGGCATCGAGGGCCTGCAGGGTGGAGCCTAAAACGCCGTCGGAGAGATTGATGTGAACCATGGTGGAGTCTGTCCGCTATGACTGCGGAGTTGCGACTTCGAGCATCGCGCAGTGGAATTCGTGTCTTGGCCGGCTTGTTCCGTAGCCCGGCAGACTAACAGCCGCCGGGGCCCGCCGGAGCCGCATGATACCCCGGCGCGGGCCCGGTCGCGCGGCGCGCTTTGAGGCGCTTTGGCGTGTGAGCCAGCCGGCTGCGGCCTTACCTTGCCTTACCAACTATAAAGTTAGATTTCTGCAAGGTCGAAAAGACAGGCAAGGCGAGATCGCACCGATAGCACGGGCTGTCCGCGACGCTGGCGGCGCACGCCTGCGTGGCTGCTGCGCCCGGCCAGGACAGCCCGGGTATAAAAGGATGAGGAAAGATTGCCATGCAAATCAGCAATGCTGCGTCGTCACCTACGCCGGCGCCATCGGGGACCGGCGGAAGCACTACGCCTGACCCGGCCACCGCGTCCGCGACCAGCGCTAATGCAAACGCAACCGATACGTCAGCCACCTCGGCAACCGCCACAACTTCAGCGACCGCTAGCCCGAGTCAGGACGCCGCCGTGAACATTTCGCCCGAGGGCGCGGCGATGGCGGCGCAGGATCCTGGCACGGCGGGTGCTTCGGGGACCTCTGGTACTTCGGGTACTTCGGGTACTTCGGGTACTTCGGGTACTTCGGGTACTTCGGGTACTTCGGGTACTTCGGGTACTTCAGGCACCGCGGACGCCTCCGGCACTTCGGACACCTCCGGAACCTCGGACGACTCCGACAACACGGCCAATGTTTCACCGCTGAAATCGTTCACTTACGGCACGCTGGGACTCGAGCGCCCCGACCAGCCGCAAGACGACAAGAATCCGTTCTATACCGCCGGCCGCTGGCTGGCTGCGGGAATCATGGTCGGGGGCATCATTTCGCTGCTGGCATGACAGCAGGCCGAAGGCCTGCCAATATGGTTGCAGTTGCAACCTAATGGCTCATCGCGAGACAAGGCGCGTTGAACAGGCGGCCCTGCGTGAATTCACGAACCGTCTTCGACAGCACCACCATCCACAACCCGCCCAGCGCAGCCGCGAGCACCACGCCGATCACAGCGAAGCCACTGAAGCCCGTAATGCGATAGAGGTTCAGCGTGGCCAGCGTATAGACCCCGATCGGAAAGGTGAAACCCCACCAGCCGAGGTTGAACGGCAGGCCTTCACGGCGATAGCGCCACATGAAGAGCACAGCAATCGCGAGCCACCAAAGCCCCACACCCCAAAGCAACAACCCACCGACCACGCCGAAGTCTCTCGCGACAAGCGCCACACCGGCAAGCGAAGTACCCGCAAACGCACCCGACGCAGCTTGACCGAGTGTCAGCAGTCCCAGTGCGCCCGTCCCGATCGGACCCAGCGTCAGCCAGCTCGACGGACCGAGATCCCGATGCGGCAGCTTGTGAATCACGAGCCGGAAGAACACCAGCGTCAGCACGGAGAACGCCAGCGGCACCGAAACCGCCCACAGCACATAACCGGCGCTGGTCACGAGGCGCGCCGTTTCGACCGGCAGATGCGGCGCCAGCACGGCGGCACTCGACGCAGCCACTTCCGGCGCGACGATCGGCAACAGCAGAACCGCTGTCAGACGCTCGAACGCATGGCTTTGCTCGGTGAACATCAGGTACGGCACGACTACCGCCACCACGACCGCGAGCAGCGCGTCGAAACACCACAGCGCAGAGGCCAGCGTGTAAGCGCTCGTACCGAAGTGCGGCCGGGCGAACAGCACGATGCCGTTGATGATCGGCGCCAATCCCATGGGGATCGCACCGAGGAACATCGACTGCAACGGGTGATGAAGCAGCGGCTTCACCGTCTCGGGGTAAAAGATCCAGCGCGCCGCGAACATCGCGGCGAACACGGTGTACAGGACGATATCGGCGCACCAGAGCGACTCGGCCAACGCCCGCTGACCGCTGAAGTGCAGCGGCAAAGCCATGAGCACGAGAAACACGATGCCGTTGCCCATCGTGACCGCAAACCAGTTCGGCGTGAACTGGCGCACCTTTTCGGAAAACGGCTGCGCGCCGAAAGGGCCGGTGCGCGCGATTGAAGTGGTGTTCATCATCATCTCCGTTAGAGAACCCATGACCGAACTTTAGGCGCTCATCATCCATATAAAAAATACATGTTTTATATCTATGAGATGCTTTTTTGATATACATTGATCGCAGATCCGATTCGCCGGCGCCGCACCCTGCCGCCAAATCCAGACAGGTTTTCATACAGTGAACTTCACCCACTTACTCGCTTTCTTCGAAGTGGCCCGCGCCGGCAGCGTCAGTGCCGGGGCCGAGCGGCTGCGCGTCAGCCAGCCCGCCGTCACACGCGAGATCCGTGAACTGGAGGAGCGGCTCGGGCTGGTCCTGTTCGACCGCTTGCCGCGCGGCGTCGCGCTCACCGAAGCGGGGGCGCTGCTGTTCGGCTATGCCGAGCGAATCTTCGCGTTGTCCGATACCGCGCAAGCCGAATTGAAGGAACTGGCAGGTTTGAGTGCCGGGCATCTGAGCATCGGCGCAAGTGCAACCGTGGGCGCCTACCTGGTGCCCGACATGGTTGCGCGCTTCAACGTAAGCCATCCGAAAGTCGGCATCGACCTCGCCGTCACCAATACCGGGCATGTCGAACAGGGTTTGCGCGATCACACGGTATCGCTCGGCTTCGTGGAAGGCCCGTTCGATCAAAGCATCCTGCACACGCATCCGATCGGCGCCGATGAAATCGTCGCCGTCGCGGCGGCTGCGCATCCGTTCGCCGGGCAACGGCTGCGGGCGCGCGACCTCGCCGAGCGGGTCGTCATTCTGCGCGAGCCGGGTTCGGGAACGCGCGCTGTCGTCGAGGAAGCGTATGCGCGTATCGGTTTGCACATCGAGCCGCTGATGTCGATCAGCGATACGGTCGCCATCAAACGCATGCTGCTCGCGCAGCACGCCATTGCGTATGTTTCGTCACTGAGCGTCAAGGACGAAGTGCGTCGCGGCGAGCTGAGCATCCTCGACGTTCGCGACCTGCGCATCGAACGCCCGCTCAACATGGTCTGGCTCAAGGGACGGACGCTCTCGCCGAGTACGCAAGCCTTTGTCGATCTGGTGCTAGCAGAGTTCGAGGCGCAGTCCCTTGCTTGACGAAGCTCAGGATTCCCACACGGCGCAGCGCCGAGACCATTCGAGTTCCCAGGCTTTTTATGAAGTTGGCACAACGTATAAAACGACGTTAAAGTTATGCGCTTAAGCTCGTCGCGCGTGCATGTACCATGCATCGGAAACGCGGTCACCTGTTCGAAACCGTGAGCACACGAGGCGTAGCTAGTCCCTTGCATTGTCGTCATTTGAACGGAGGCTTTCTTGGACGACTCTCTCACGCAGTCTGCGGAACAAAGCAAAAACGACACACCTGCAGCGCGGCGCAAACGACGATTGCGCTGGGTCTTCGTGGGCCCGAATGGAATGCGCGCCGGCTGGGGCATCGTGGTGTTCATTGCGGTGTTAGTGGCAATCGTCTTCTGCATCTCGAAGCTGTTGACCTTTTTCTTCGGGCACATTCCTCATAGCGCGACCCTGCTGACGCTCCCGCACACCTACCTTGGCGAGTGCGTCCAGCTCGCCGGTCTGAGTGGCGCATTGGCCGTGGTGTCGACCATCGAGCGGCGTCCGCTGCTGTCGTTCGGGCTGCAAGGCTCCGCCGCATGGGCGCGCTTCGCGGGCGGCCTCGTATGTGGGTTCGGTGCGATCAGCCTGGTGGTGTTCATTTTCCTGCAGATGCATCTGCTGACGCTCGACCCGCCCTCGACGCATGGCGCAACGCTCTGGACGCACGGCATCGCGTGGGGCGGCGCCTTTCTGCTCGTGGCGCTCTGCGAAGAGTCGGCGCTGCGCGGATATCTGCAATACACGCTGACGCGCGGCGTCGGTTTCTGGTGGGGCGCGCTGCTGCTCTCGCTCCTGTTCGGCGGACTGCACGGTTCCAATCCTGGCGAAACCCCGGTGGGACTCATTTCCGCAGGTGGCTTCGGCATCGTGCTATGCCTGAGCCTCTGGTACACCGGCTCGCTGTTTTGGGCGATCGGCTTTCATGCGGCGTGGGACTGGGGGGAATCGTACTTCTACGGCACGTCCGATAGCGGCACGTTGCTGGACACTCGCCTCTATACCGCACACCCGCTCGGCAATGTGCTCTTGAGCGGCGGCAAAACCGGTCCGGAGGGCAGCTTGCTGATCCTCGCTCTGCTGGTCGTGATGGGCATCGTCATGTGGTTGTGGTGGGGACGCCGGACCACCTCGCCATTCAGCGGCAGCGGTTGGCGGCCGGCACGCAACGGCAACCGTGAACCGCGCCTCTTCTCCAAAGCCACCTGATGAAAATCGAAGAAGTTCAGGCCTCCGATGCATCGAGCCTCGAACTCATGATGCTGCACACCATCAGGACGAGCGTACGGGTTGACGAGGTGGAAATGGCTGCCGTAATCGCCAATGTGCTCGCCAACATGCGCTGGGCATTCGACCATGCGCATCAGTGTGCACACCTGAAATGCGTCGATGAAGGGCGCATCGTCGGTGTCGTGCTGGTGAAGAATTTCTGGAATCTGTGCAGCCTGTTTGTAGACCCTGACTACCATCGGCGTGGTCTGGGTCGCAGCCTGATCGAGGCAGCCGTCAAACAGTGCGCGCCACGCGGCGAGCGACCGTATTTGCAGGTGAACGCGGCGCCGAATGCCGTTGCGTTTTACAGGTCGATGGGGTTCGCGAAGCTGGAAGATGCGCGGAGATTCGGCACGAGTACGCCGATGGCGCTGCCGCTAGACGCCCGTCAGGGCGTCTAGCGGCAGCGTTGACGATGCAGAGGGTTATTGAACCGCGCGGTCCTGTTGGGCTGCGCTGTCTTGCTGGGCAGTGACGTTTTGTTCAGCGCTGCTGTCTTGCTGCCCTGCTTGCTCCTGCTCCGCGGCACTTGCTTGAGCGGCGTTGTCTTGCGGCCCCGCTTGCTCCTGCTGCGCAGCGCTTGCTTGAACAGCGTTGTCTTCATGCGCTGCGACTGCTTGCTTTGCCGCACTGTCTTGCTCAGCCGTAGGTGCTTGCTGTGCCGCTCCCTCTTGCGCAGCCGCACCGCCCTGTTGCGCAGCGCCGCCTTGCGCAGCATTCTTCGTCTTTTGCCGCTTGGCCTGCAATCCACGGGCGCGCGCCGCTTCCGCCGGCAGCACTTGACCGGCATCCTGACCGTTCAGGTCTACGCGCATCGCGTTGTCAACAACGCAAGCCCAGTAGCGGCTACCCCAGCACCACACCTTGATAGCCTCGCGCAGAGCCGCTTCGTCCAGGCCGAGTTCTGCGGAGTGCTCGAGCAGGTCCTTGAAAATGCCGACCTTCAACGGCACTTTCGGGGCCGGATTCTTGGGGAATGCCTTCGGGAATCGCTTTTGCAGCTTGCCGATAGACAGCACCACCGGATCGACTGGCTTCGACTTCTGCGCAGGCGCGGGTCGCGCTGCGGTGGACACACCGCGGCCCGGCTTGGCCGGTTTCGCTGTATCGGCGTGCCTGGCAGGTTTGGTTGCATCGGCCTGCCTAGCAGGCTTCGCTGCGTCGCCCTGGCTGGCCGGCTTCGCCGCGTCGGCCTGCCTCGCTGGCCGAGCCGGCCTAGCTTGCTTCGCTTGCCTGGCTACGCGTTTCTCTTCAGCCTGTTTCGCCAGCTGGTCTCTCAGTGCAGCGAGTTGTTCAAAGCCCATGATGCAGTCTACGACGAGGAAAATGCGTGGATTGTAGCAGTTCGAACGGGAAGCGATATTCGCACGCACCGCGCATCGCCATACGCCGCGCGCCTCGCCATCCCACTGCCGGTGAGTCCCGCGATCGGCACCGGTTTACGATGCTGCGCGAATCTGTCCGATCGTCTCTGTCGCTTGTCCAACACTATGCGTCAGCATCCGCCTGCGCTGAAAGCAGATAGACGCGGACCAAGTGCCTGATTTCCGCCTGTAGCAAACGGCGTGCCGCGGGCTTTTCATCGGCGACGGCGGACACGCCCTTGAGCAGATGCAGCAGAATAAACGCCATGGTTTCGGATTTAGCCTTGGCCATCGTTGGAATGACCGTGCGTAAAACGCCCGCTAATCCATCACGCATGGCCTGGCGAAACTTGATGCGCCGCTCGTCACTGCCGCCGCGCGCATCGAGCACCGCAACCGCGAAACTGCGCTGAGATTGCAGCGACACCATGAAATCCACCAACGCATCGGCCAGCACGTCGGGCGTCATTGCCGGCGCCCGCGCCGCGAGCGCCGCGAAGCGGTCTGTCACGTGCTGCGCATAGTTGACGAGCAACGCATCGGCAAGCACTTCCTTGGACGGGAAAAACCGGTACAGCGAACCGATGGCCGTGCCGGAGCGAGCTGCAATCTCGGTCATCGTAGCCGCGTCGTAGCCCTTTTCGATGAACACAGCGACGCTGGCTTCCATGATCGCGGCGACGCGCAAGTGCCCGCGCTGCCGCTTCGGTTCGTGTGCGCCTGTGGCGGGTGTCGTTGACATGTCAGTTCGTTCCATCTACGGGTGTTTCGTGAGAATCGCCTCGCATGTTAGCGCCGCAAGTCAGGAACACCCAAGCTTTGCAACGGCACACGCGAGCGGACACACCGATCCGATCGATCCGCCACGTTCGCAAGGTTTGACTTATGCGAGGATGCTCTCTAGTATCTTATGCGAGGATATCCTCTCATATCTGCACGCGCCGGCCGCCTTCTACTGTTTGCCTTGCCGTTTTTGTCAGCGGCATGAAAGCATGTCTCGCGGCGTCAGGCGGAATTTCACCCTTTCTCCAGGTCCTTTCATGCAATACGTCGCCACTTTCTTTGCCGGAGCTTTTCTCTTCAACTGCATTCCCCACCTCGTCGCAGGCCTGCTGGGCATGCCGTTTCCAAGCCCGTTCGCCAAACCGCGTGGCGTGGGCGACTCCTCGGCGCTGGTGAATTTTCTGTGGGGATTCTTCAATCTGCTGGTTGCGCTTTACCTGTTTGCGCGCCATCCGTTTGCACTCGAATTCACGCCCGAACTGATTGCGCCGTTCGCCGGAGCGCTGGCGATCGGATTACTGTCGGCGGTGCATTTCGGGAAGGTGTGGCGGGACAAGCACGCATTATGACAAGCAGCGCTTGTCAGTTGACGAGCGCTGTATTCGTCGATATTGTCCTGTGCATGGTCGATTCAGAATTCATTCACCCGGGCATTACCGTCCGCCAGAACTGCCTCGAACGGTTCAACCTGACCGTCACCGAGGGGGCGCAGGTTCTGGGCGTCAGTCGCCAGGCTTTAACCAATCTGTTGAGCGGCAAGGCAGGCATCTCCCCGGAGATGGCGCTGCGGCTCGACAAGGCGTTCGGCGGCGGCGCCGAGACCTGGTTGCAAAGGCAAGTGCTTCACGATCTCGCCAAGGCGCGCCTGCGGCTCGACGAACTCAACGTCGTGCCAATGGTGTCCGCCCAACAACCGGCGTTGTTCTAGACTCCGGCTCATCGATAAGCGGCAAGGTCCGCGTTCCCGTAGCACCCGTTGGAAAACCATATCGAACCCTTGAGCGATTCAGGGTTCGCGCTGTCTGGTGCGTATTTTACGCATTCCTCTTTAATAATCTGCCGCGCCCATCACGCTGCCCTCCGCACGGCCCGCGACACACTGCTTGCCATCCCGCCGACGCCAATCGGCAAGAAGCGCTATGCTTTTCGCTTCACGCACCTGGCAGTCTTGTCCCTCTCGCGGAGCCCACCATGCAATACCGTAAATTCGGCCGTACTGGCCTGAGCGTTTCACGTCTGTGTCTCGGCACCATGACTTTCGGCTTGCAAACCGAAGAGTCGGTTTCACACCGCATCCTCGACAAAGCGGCGGAAGCCGGCGTCAACTTCATCGACACGGCGGACGTCTATCCGCTAGGCGGCGGCGAAGAGCTCGCGGGACGCACCGAAGAAATCGTCGGGCGCTGGCTGAAGGGCAAACGCGAGCGCTTTATCGTCGCGACCAAGGCAGTGGGCAAGGTCGGACCGTCGTCGTGGGACCAGGGCGCCTCGCGCAAGCATCTGCTCGATGCAATCGACGCCTCATTGCGCCGTCTCGGCACCGACTACGTCGATCTGTACCAGTTGCATTCCGACGACCAGGAGACGCCGCTCGACGAAACCCTCGAAGCGCTCGACGTGATCGTACGCTCGGGCAAGGCCCGCTATGTGGGCGTTTCGAATTTTCTGGCGTACCGGCTGGCCCGCGCCCTGGGACGCGCGGACGTGCTCCGCGTCGCCCGTTTCGTTTCCGTGCAACCGCGCTATAACCTGTTGTTCCGGCAAATCGAGCGCGAGCTGCTGCCGCTGGCGGGCGAGGAACAGCTCGCGGTGATGCCGTACAACCCGCTGGCCGGCGGCCTGCTGACCGGCAAGCATCGGCACGACGCG
Source organism: Paraburkholderia sp. SSBN10T (assembly GCF_056619545.1). Lineage (NCBI taxonomy): Bacteria > Pseudomonadati > Pseudomonadota > Betaproteobacteria > Burkholderiales > Burkholderiaceae > Paraburkholderia > Paraburkholderia sp. SSBN10T. The sequence continues at coordinate 7,390 of NZ_JBWQQI010000041.1, read as the reverse complement.
CCGCCCGCGGCCGGCCGCTTCACGGCAACGGTCGGCAAGGCCGGCGAAATATATCAGCAGCGTTACTGGCATCAGCGCGAATTCGAAACCATCGAGAAACTGCGCGGGATTGCCGAACAGGCCGGTGCCTCGCTGACGAAAACCTCGGTCGCGTGGGTGCTGGCGAATCCGCTCATCACCTCGGCGATCCTCGGTGCAAGCAACCCCGATCAACTGACGGACACGCTCAGCGCTATCGACCTGACGCTCGACGCCGAACTGAAGGCGCAACTCGACGATACGACGCACGAGTATCGTTGGGGCGACGCAGCGCGTTAAAACTCGTGTGTGACTTATAAGCGGCGTGTACGCAACGAGTGTTGCGCACACGCCTGCCTCATTCGAACACGCCGGTGCGCTGGGTCGCTTCCGGCAGTTGCCGGGTCTCGCGCAACGACCGCGGATGCCAGAGTTTCGCGCCGCCTTCAATCCCCGCATCGTTCGATACAACGGCCACGTTCTCCGGCAACTTGAAGGTCAGGCGCGCGGCGTTGCCACCGCCGATCCACAGCTTGTCGTAGTTCACCAGCGAAGCGAGAATGCCGATCACTTTCTCGACGCGGCGATTCCAGCGCTTGTTGCCTGCCTGCATGCGCGCCGCGTCGCCGATGTATTCGTCGTAAGCGCGGTTCTTGCTGACCGGATGATGGGCCAGCTCCAGATGCGGCATCAACTCGCCGTCGCGAAACAGCGCCGTGCCTGCGCCCGTGCCGAGCGTCAGCACAAACTCGATGCCGCGCCCTTCGATCACGGCGAAGCCCTGCACCTCGGCGTCGTTGATCATGCGTACCGGCAAACCGCCCAAACGGTTCGCCAGCGACTCGGCGAGCGGGATATCGTGCCAGCCCTCGTCGCCGAAGTGCGGCGCGGTCAGCACACGGTTGTTACGCACCACGCCCGGAAAGCCGATCGAGATGCGCGTCGGTGGATACTCTGCAACGAGCGGCTGAACCAGTTGCACGAGCGTGTCGACCAGTTGTTCGGGCGTGCAAGGATGCGGCGTGGCCACGCGCAGGCGATCGGTGAGCATCTTGCCGTGCGCGTCGATGATGGCGGCCTTCAGGCCTGTGCCGCCGACATCGATAGCGAGAATGTGCTCCACACCGTGCTTCGCAGCGGGCCCGGCGCCACGTTTCGCGGCGCGTTTAGTACTGCCCTTGGCGCCACTTCCAGCGCCGCTCTTCGCCGCACTGCTAGTGGCCGGTTTAACGGCACGCTTCGCCGGACTTTTGGCCGGACTTTTGGCAATACCGGCCGCACTATTCTTGATACTAGCGTTGACTTTGGTCTTACGTGTCGCCACGGTGGTCCCCTGGTGGTGTGTTGTCGGGCGTTACTTCTTTGCGGCCGCGTCCTTGCTCAAAGGACGCCATGTATGGCCGCTGCGCGCCAGCAATGCATCGGCCTCGGCTGGACCCGCGCTGCCTGCCGGGTAACCGTGCACGGGCAGCGGACCGCCCTCCGGATGCAGCACCTTGTCTGCCGCGGCCCAGCTCGTCTCAATGCTGTCGGCGCGCTGAAACAGCGTCTCGTCGCCTAGCATGCAGTCGTACAACAGCGTTTCATAGCCGACGTTCGGCTGCTCCTCGAAAAAATCGCCATAGTTGAAGGACGACTGCACGGCGCCCATCTGCATCACAGGCCCCGGCGCCTTCACGTTGAAATCGAAACTGGTGCCGTGCGTCGGATCGATGCGCAAGGTCAGCACGTTGGGCGTCAGCGCATCCACGGGCGTATCGCGAAACAGCCGGAACGGCACCGTCTTCAGTTGTACGGAGATCTCCGTGCGGCGCGCCGCGAGCCGCTTGCCGGTGCGCAGATAGAACGGCACGCCGGCCCAACGCCAGTTTTCGATGAACACCCGCGCGGCTGCATAGGTTTCGGTCTGGCTGTCGGTTGCCACGTCCGGTTCCTCGCGATAACCCTGCCCCGCCGGTCCCTTTTCGTACTGTCCGAATACGACGTCGTCCGCTTTCAACGGCTGGATCGCGTCGAAGATATCGGCCTTCTTGTCGCGCACTGCTTCGGCATCGAAGGAATTGGGCGGTTCCATGGCCACCATGCCGAGCAACTGGAACAGGTGGTTCGGCACCATGTCGCGAAACGCGCCGGTCTGCTCGTAAAACTTGCCGCGCCCCTCCACGCCGATCGTTTCCGCCGCGGTGATCTGCACGCAGTCGATATACTCGCGCCGCCAAACCGGTTCGAACAATGCGTTGGCAAAGCGCACGGCGAGAATGCTTTGTACCGTCTCCTTGCCGAGAAAGTGGTCGATCCGGTAGACCTGCTCTTCTTTCGCATAACTGAGGATATGTTCATTGAGATCGCGTGCGGACGCCAGGTCGGTACCGAACGGCTTCTCGATCACAATGCGGCGAAAGCCCGTGTCGCCGTCGCCCTCCTTGAGCAAGCCTGCTTTGCCGAGGCGCTCCACGATCGGCCTGAAGAACCGCGCACTGACCGCGAGATAAAACACCACGTTGCCGCCGGGGGTGTTTTCGAGCTTCTGCTTCAGGCTGCTAAAGGTGTCATCGCCTTCGAATTCGCCGGCCATATATTCGAGGCGCTGAGCAAGCGAGTCCCAAGCCTTGTCATCGAGCTTCGAGGTATGGAAGGTGCTGGCCTTGTCGGCGGCAAACTGCTGCAAAGCCTTAAACAGGTCGTCGCGCCATGCGCTTGTCTCGACCTGACCGTGATTCACGCCGATGATCTTCATCTTCTCGTCGAGCAGGCCGTCAACCGTCAGGTTGTACAGCGCGGGCATCAGCAGGCGTTTGGTGAGATCGCCACCGGCGCCGAAGATCACCAGCGTGCACGGCGGCGCCGGGTGTTTGCCTGCCGGGACAATTGGAGCGGCGGCTCGCGCGCCATCGGCCGGCCTGGCGACAGCGGCGGAAGTGGTGCTTGAATCAGGTGCGGAAGGAGTCGACATAGGATTCACTTGATCGAAGGAAGCCAATGAAACGGACTGTAACGCCTGCCTACTTGGTCGCGAGCGCCGGTTCAACCTCGCGCGGCGCCGGGACGTTGCCCGCTTCGCCCGTCACACGCGGCTGCAGCAACAGCGCAACGAGTCCGCTCCAGCCGGTCTGATGCGAAGCGCCAACGCCACGCCCGTTGTCACCGTGAAAGTATTCGTGGAACAGCACGAGATCGCGCGAACGCGGGTCGGCTTGCAGCAGCGGATACGCGCCCATCACCGGGCGCTCACCGTTGCTGTCCTTGAGAAACAGCGTGGTGGCACGCCGCGCGAGCTGGTCGGCAATTTCGCTCAGCGAGAACTTCTGGCCGGAACCGGTCGGAAACTCGACGCGGAAATCGTCGCCGTAATAGCGGTGAAACTCGTATAGCGACTCGATCAGCAAATAGTTGACCGGCATCCACACCGGCCCGCGCCAGTTCGAATTGCCGCCGAACACGCGCGAATCCGATTCGGCCGGCAAATACTTGACGCAAAAGTTGTCGCCGTTGTGCCTGAATACGAACGGCTCGTCGCGGTGCACTCGCGAGAGCGCCCGTATGCCGTGATCGGAAAGAAATTCGGACTCGTCGAGGGCACGACGCAACAGCGCCTTCATGCGGTGTCCGCGCAGCAGCGAAAGCAGCAGGTTGTTGCCCTTGCCCGGTTCGTTCCAGCGCGAGACCAGCTTGGCAAGATCCGGGCGGTGCTCGAGAAACCACACCAGCCGTTCGCGCAGGCACGGCAAGCTGCCATGCAACCGCTCTTCGAGTACATGCACGGCAAAGAGCGGAATCAGGCCGACGATCGAGCGCAACCGCATCGGCTCGCTGGAGCCATCGGGCAACCGCAGCTTGTCATAGAAGAATTCGTCCGTGCTGTCCCACAGACCGGTATCGCAACCATCGTCGCAACTGACGGCCTCGGCGATGTACAGGAAGTGCTCGAAGAATTTCACGCCGATATCGACGAACACGTGATTGGCAAACGCCAGCTCCAGTGCGATGCGCATCAGATCGAGCGCGTAGGCCGCCATCCATGCGGTGCCGTCGGCCTGGTCGATGTGGCCGCCGGTCGGCAGCGGCGACGAGCGGTCGAAGATGCCGACGTTGTCGAGCCCGAGAAAGCCGCCCTGGAATATGTTGTGGCCGTCGGCGTCCTTGCGGTTCACCCACCACGAAAAATTCAGCAGCAGCTTGTGAAACACCAGTTCGAGGAAATCGCGGTCGCCTTTGCCGGTGAGCGCCCGGTCGATTTCATAGACGCGCCACGCGGCCCATGCATGCACCGGCGGATTGGCGTCGCCGAGCGCCCACTCGTAGGCCGGTATCTGACCGTTGGGATGCTGATAGCGATCTTTGACCAGCAACAGCAACTGGCGCTTGGCGAACTCCGGATCGATCAGCGCGAATGCCGCCGCATGAAACGCGAGGTCCCACGACGCGTACCACGGGTACTCCCACTTGTCGGGCATCGAGACAATGTCCGCGTTGCACAGATGACGCCAGTCGGCATTGCGGCCGCGCTTGCGGCTCGCGGGCGGCGTGGGCTGCGCCGGATCGCCGTCGAGCCAGCGCTGCACGTCGAACTGGTAGTACTGCTTCGACCACAGCATGCCGGCGAGCGCCTGACGTTGGACGAGCCGCGCATCCGGGTCGTGCATGTCGTGCTGCAACGCCGCATAGAACGCATCGGCTTCGGCGAGGCGCCGGGCAAACAGGGCGTCGGCGTCGAGCGGCACGTCGTCAGGCGCGGATTCCGGGCGCCAGCGCAGATAGACCACGGCGCGGCCATGCGGCGCCAGTTCGAGCGGCACATGCGCGGCGGCCTTGCTGCCCGCGTCGGTTCGGACCGCCTGCGCGCTGCCGTTGACGAGGTAATCGTTGATGCCGTCCTTGAACGGCCCCGCGCCATCCATGCCGAAGAGGCGTTCGACGTTGGTGTCGTTCTCGCAGAAAAGCCAGCTCAGCGAGGGCGAGTCTTTCGACCACGCGGTGACCACGATCGGGTCATGCCCATGCTGACGCCCGATCAGATGCGTTTCGCCGCGCACCGTCTGCCTGGAAAGCGACGCGCGGTCTGCCGTACCCTTCCATGACCACGTATTGCGCGCCCAGATCTGCGGCAGCACGTCGAGCGAAGCGGGCTGGTCCGCCCGGTTCTCCACCGTGACGCGCATCACGATGTCGTCGGGCGTGTGCTTGGCGTATTCGATCTGGACGTCGAAATAGCGCCCATCGTCGAACACGCCGGTATCGAGCACCTCGTATTCGGGCATGTCGGCGCCGCGCCGGGCGTTTTCCTGCACCAGATCGCTGTACGGAAACGCGGCATGCGGGTACTTGTACAGCATCCGCATATAAGAATGGGTGGGCGTGCCGTCAAGATAGAAATACAGTTCCTTGACGTCCTCGCCGTGGTTGCCCTGCGCATTGGTGAGACCGAACAGACGCTCCTTGAGGATCGCGTCATGGTGATTCCAGAGCGCAAGGCAGACGCACCAGTTGAGTTTGTCGTCACCGAAACCGGCAATGCCGTCCTCGCCCCAGCGATAGGCGCGGCTACGAGCATGGTCGTGCGGAAAGTAGTCCCAGGCAGTGCCATCCGGGCTGTAGTCCTCGCGCACCGTGCCCCACTGACGCTCGCTCAGATAAGGGCCCCAGCGCTGCCAGTGAGCGCATTCCCTGGAGTGCAGGCGGGCGCCTTCGACGGTGGCGAGCAGATTGGCGGCACGCAGCGGCGGCATGGGGCAGTCCCTTGCTTTTCGAGCTTGGCGGTGGGACTCACATCGTAGCGCTTTTTGAATGGGTGGTGCGTCCGCGCGGGCCTACCCGTTCGCCAGCATCCGCTTCACCCGCAGCAATTCCCCCAGCGACCACGCCTGAAACGGCGTGCCACCCGGTTGATGCGGTGCATCGCCGTCAGCCACTTCACAAACGTGATCGAGGCCATCGTGATCCAGATGCTCGATCAGCGGTGCCAGAAAGCGTGTGCGCGCCTGGGCTCGCGCCCCTTCATCCGGCTGATGCACGCGCAACCATGCTTCGACGAACGGGCCCATCAGCCACGGCCACACCGTGCCTTGATGATAAGCACCGTCCCGCTCTGCTGGACTGCCCGCGTAACGCCCACGATACGCAGGATCGGACGGAGACAGCGTGCGCAAACCGAGCGGCGTCAAGAGATGCGTTTCTACCTGTTCGACCACCGCTCGCGCAGCAGCACCTTCGAGCAGCGGAAACGGCAAGCCGCCCACCGCGAAAATCTGGTTGGGCCGGATCGAGCGGTCGAGCGCACCCGGCACGTGGTCGACATCGACGTTGTCGAACAGTGCGCCGCTTGCCGGATCCGTGAAGCGCTGTGCGAACGCCTGCGCGGCGCGCGCCGCCGGCGCCTGCCACTGCGGATTCCACGCCGACGCAATGCGCAGCGCGTTGATCCACAACGCCTGCACTTCCACAGGCTTGCCGATGCGTGGTGTCACGACCCAGTTGCCGATCTTCGCATCCATCCATGTCAGTTGCACGCCCGGTACGCCGGCGCTTAGCAAACCATCGTCAGCGGCGCGGATGCCGAAGCGGGTGCCGCGGCTATACCCCGTGAGAATCGCTTCGACCGCCTGCTGCAAGCGCTTGCGCGTGGCGTCGCATGCCTGCTCTGCGGCGAGATAGTCGTGCACCGCAACAACGAACCACAGCGACGCATCGACGGCGTTGTATTCCGGCGTGCCGCCATAGTCGGGAAAGCGGTTCGGCAGCATCCCTTCGGAAAGCGTATTGGCCCATTCGAGCAGGATCGACTCCGCGGCTTCGTGACGGCCGGAAGCCAGCAACAGACCACGCATCGCGATGAAGGTATCGCGCCCCCAATCGGTGAACCAGGGAAATCCGGCGACCACGGTGCGGCCGCCGTCCCGTGCCACCAGATAGGCATCGGCCGAGCGGTGCAGGCGCGAGGGGAACCCGCTGCGCCGCGCATATTCGGCGTCGGCCAGCGCCTTGAAGCGTTCGACCGCAGGCGTGGCTTGCGGCCGCGGGCCGGCCTGCAGGATCAGCAACGCTTCTTCGTTGCCGAGCGAGAAGCTGAACACGCCGGGCGTCGCCAGATCTTCGCTGAAATCGAGGCCACGTTCGCGCTCGCGCACGTAGCAGAAGTTTCGATACCAGTCGGGCGCATGGACATATGTGCCGTTGGACGATGCGTGGATGACCGGCAGATCGCCGTATGGCTGCCAGCTCACACGGCCACAAGTATCATCCACATCCGCATTGAAGTTGAACGCCGCATTTTCATGGTGCAGCGCATGGTAGTCGCGGCCCGATAAGAGTGGCCGCACGTTCAACGTGTAGCGGGGGGGGGGGGGGGGGGGGGGGGGGGGGGGGGGGGGGGGGG
>NZ_JBWQQI010000040.1:0-48302 GCF_056619545.1 Paraburkholderia sp. SSBN10T | reverse complement strand
CAGGACAAGCGATCAGTCAAGTCGAACTTTACTTTTTCGATTATGTTCATTAAAGTTCGAAAACGAACACTATCGGTTCGATAGCTTTCTTTCCATGACGTAGGGGACACAGCAGGTGACGCAAGGCTCTAGATACGATTTGCTCGTCGTGGGCGGCGGGATCAACGGCGCCGGCATCGCACGCGACGCCGCTGGGCGTGGCCTGTCCGTGTTGCTCTGCGAACAGGACGATCTGGCCGCGCATACGTCGTCGGCCAGCACGAAACTCATTCACGGCGGCTTGCGCTACCTCGAGTACCGCGAATTCGGCCTGGTCCGCAAGGCACTGCAGGAACGCGAAACGCTGCTGCGCGCAGCGCCGCACATCATGTGGCCGCTGCGCTTCGTGATGCCGCACATGCCGAACCTGCGACCGGCCTGGATGATCCGCGCGGGCCTGTTCCTTTACGATCACCTCGCCCGTCGCGAGCTGCTGCCGGCCTCGCGCGGCATCGACATGCGCCGTCATCCGGCAGGCGCACCGCTGATCGAATCGATCAAGCGCGGCTTCGTGTATTCCGACGGCTGGGTCAACGACGCCCGCCTCGTCGTGCTGAATGCGCTCGACGCGCAGGAGCACGGCGCCACCATTCTCACTCGCACCAAGCTCGTCAGCGCCGTGCGCGCCGGCGGCGAATGGCACGCGCAACTGCGCCGCGCCGACGGCACGCAGCTCGACGTGCGCGCCGCTTCGATCGCGAACGCAGCGGGCCCGTGGGTGGGTGAACTGCTGCACGGCGCGCTCGGCCGCGACGCGAACCACAGCGTGCGCCTCGTCAAGGGCAGCCACATCGTCGTGCCGCGCCTGTTCGAACACGATCACGCATACATCTTCCAGAATCCGGACAAGCGGATCATCTTTGCGATCCCGTACGAGCACGACTACACGCTGATCGGCACTACGGATATCGAATACCGCGACGACCCCGCCAAGGTCGCGATCAACGCCGACGAGACGCAATACCTGTGCGACTCGATCAATCGTTACTTCAAGCAGCAGATCTCGCCGCGCGACGTGCGCTGGACTTACTCGGGCGTGCGTCCGCTGCTCGAGGAGGAAGGTGCGGACAACCCTTCGGCCGTCACGCGCGACTACCGTCTGGAACTCGATGCGCCCGCCGGTGAAGCGCCGCTGTTGTCGGTGTTCGGCGGCAAGATCACCACCTTCCGCAAGCTCGCCGAAGAAGCCGTCGACGAACTCGGCCGCGCGCTGCAGAACCCGGCGCCGGCGTGGACCGCGGGCGCACCGCTGCCCGGCGGCGATATTGCGCAGGCCAATTTCGAACGCTTCCTCGCGCAGCTCAAGCAGCAATATGCCTGGCTGCCCGCCGATCTCGCGCACCGCTACGGCCGTGCTTATGGCACGCGTGCAAAGCACGTGATCGGTGCAGCACGCTCGCTCGACGAACTGGGCCACGCTTTTGCGCCGGGTCTGTACGAAGCCGAACTGCGCTACCTGCGCGACGTCGAATGGGCCCGTAGCGCGCAGGACGTGTTGTGGCGCCGCTCGAAGCTTGGTTTGCACGTCGAGCCGGGCACCCTGGAAAGCATCACTCGGGAGATCGACGACTGGTTCGCACGCTCGCCCGAGCCGCTCAAGCGAGCCGTCGCGAGTCAGCACGCGTGAATACGCGCGGGCATGAATGAATACGCTTAAGAACGCAGAACCAAACGCATAAGCACGGCACGCCCACCGCAGGCGTGCTCCGCGCAAGGCAGCGAAAACACCGTATTCCGGCACGTTGATCAGTCACTGGAATGCACGAAGCCACGGCAGTTGCAGCAACCAAAAACAACAAGCCGTTCCCGTCGCGGGATATTCGATCCGGCGACTCATAACATGGAGAAGAGACAATGCAGGATCAGTACATCCTCGCGCTCGACCAAGGCACGACCAGCTCGCGCGCAATGCTTTTCGACCGTCAAGGCAACATCGTTTCGACGGCCCAGAAGGAATTCCAGCAAATCTATCCGCGTCCGGGCTGGGTCGAACACGACCCGCAGGAAATCTGGTCGACCCAGGCAGGTGTCGCAGCCGAGGCCGTCACCCGCACGGGGTTGAACGGCACGTCGATCGCCGCCATCGGCATTACCAACCAGCGCGAAACGACGATTGTCTGGGACCGCGAAACCGGCCATCCCATCTATAACGCGATCGTCTGGCAAGACCGCCGCACCGCCGATTTCTGCGACGAGCTGAAAGCAAAGGGCCTCGAAGAGAAAGTGCGCGCGAAGACCGGCCTGCCGATCGACGCGTATTTCTCCGCGACGAAGATCCGCTGGATTCTCGACAACGTCGAAGGCGCACGCGAAAAGGCCAACCAGGGCCGCCTCGCCTTCGGCACCGTCGATAGCTGGCTGGTGTGGAACTTCACCAAGCACGAACTGCACGTCACCGACGTGACCAACGCGTCGCGCACCATGCTGTTCAACATTCACACGCTGCAATGGGACGACGAACTGCTGCAGGCGCTCGACATTCCGCGCAGCATGCTGCCGGAAGTGCGCGCCTCGTCGGAGATCTACGGCCACTCCAAAACCACCGTGTTCGCCTCGAAGATCCCGCTCGCCGGCATTGCAGGCGACCAGCACGCCGCCCTGTTCGGCCAGATGTGCACGCGCTCGGGCATGGTGAAGAACACCTACGGCACGGGCTGCTTTCTCATGATGAACACCGGCGAAAAGCCGATCGAATCGAAGAACAACCTCGTGACGACGATTGCCTGGCAGATCGGCGATCAGATCAACTACGCGCTCGAAGGCAGCATCTTTATCGCGGGCGCAGTGGTGCAGTGGCTGCGTGATGGTCTCGGCATCATCAAGAGCGCGGCGGAAATCGAATCGCTCGCCCGCACGGTGCCGCACGGCGACGGCGTGTACCTCGTGCCGGCCTTCGCCGGCCTCGGCGCACCGCACTGGAACGCTCGCGCACGCGGCACGCTGTTTGGCGTCACGCGCGGCACGACCTCGGCGCATATCGCGCGCGCCGCGCTCGATTCGATCGCCTACCAGTCGCTCGACGTGCTGAAGGCAATGGAAGCCGACTCGGGCATCCGCATCGGCGAATTGCGCGTCGACGGCGGCGCCTGCGCGAACAATCTGCTGATGCAGTTCCAGGCCGACATCCTCGGCGTGGACACGGTGCGTCCGAAGATCAGCGAAACCACGGCGCTCGGCGCCGCGTATCTGGCGGGTCTGGCGGTCGGCTACTGGAAGGACGTCAACGAAGTGCAGAGCCAGTGGGCACTCGATCGCCGCTTCACGCCGGATATGGAGCCGCGCGAGGTCACGGAGAATCTGGCCGGCTGGCAACGCGCGATCCGTGCTGCCAAAGCATGGGCCGACACGCCTTGAGCGGTCCGCGCCGGTGTGGCCGGTGTGTATAGGCGCTGGTTAGTAGAGCCTGTGCACCTCGACAGAACCCCATAAACCCGCTATTTTGCCGCGCCATTGATTATTCATTGACGCCAAGAGGCCGCTTCCGAGGCGGCCTCCCTAAAAAATATATTTTGGAGAACCAATCATGTCACCCTACATAGCAGAATTCATCGGCACAGCGGTGCTCGTCCTGCTCGGCAACGGGGCCGTCGCTAACGTGCTGCTCGCCCGCACCAAAGGCAAGGGCGCCGACCTGATCGTCATCGTGATGGGCTGGGCGATGGCGGTCTTCGTTGCAGTCTTCATCACGGCGTCGTTCAGCGGCGCGCACCTGAACCCGGTGGTGACGATCAGCCTCGCGCTGGCCGGCAAGTTCGCCTGGAGCAAGGTGGCCGGCTATATCGCGGCGCAGATGCTGGGCGGCATGGCAGGCGCGGGCCTCGTGTGGATGGCATACCGCCAGCACTTCGAGAAGGAAACGGATGCCGACATCAAGCTGGCCACGTTCTGCACAGCGCCGGCGATTCGCAGCGCCCCGCATAACTTCCTGACCGAAATGATCTGTACGTTCGTACTGATTCTCGGCGTGCTGTATCTGGCTTCGCCGCAAGTCGGCCTGGGCGCGCTGGATGCCCTGCCGGTCGGCCTGCTGGTACTCGGTATCGGCATTTCGCTCGGCGGTCCGACAGGCTACGCGATGAGCCCGGCGCGCGATTTGTCGCCGCGTCTGATGCACGCGCTGCTGCCGATCCCCGGCAAGCGCGACAGCGACTGGCGCTATGCATGGGTGCCGGTGCTGGGCCCGCTCGCCGGCGGTGCGGCGGCTGCGTGGCTGTACCTGCATATGCATTGAGATTAAGTAAGCCGGACGGGGGCGAACGGCTCGCGCAGACGGCAACAAAGCACGTATCATGATGCTTTCAGTTTGCGCACGGACCGAAAGGTCCGCGCTCCTCTCGCTCCCTGTTCCGGCATGCTCGATCATCTTATCTGTGACTGCGACGGCGTTCTCGTCGACAGCGAAGTTATCGCTGACCACGTACTCCTTGAAACCCTGTCGGCCAGCTTCCCCGGCCTCGACTTCACCAGCGTCGTGAAAACGGCGTTCGGCCAGCAGACCTCACGCTTTCTCGAAGGTATCGAGGCGTCGTTCGGCATTACCCTGCCGGAGAATTTTCTGGAAACCGTCGAGCACAACGTCGAACTGGCGCTGGGCTCAAAGCTCAGTGCCGTAGGCGGCGTGCGCGACGCGCTGCAACGCGTGTCGCTGCCGGCGGCAGTCGTATCGAATAGCCGCATGCAGCGCGTGCAGGCTTCAGTGCGGCGGGCGGGGTTGCAGCAGGTGTTCGGCGAACGCGTTTTCAGCGCCGAGCAGGTGTCCCGGCCCAAGCCTTACCCCGACGTGTATCTGTTCGCCGCACAGCAACTGGGCGTGGAGCCGGCCAGGTGCCTGGTGGTCGAAGACAGCGTTGCCGGGCTGAGCGCGGCGCGGGCCGCCGGCATGAAGACCATCGCTTTCGTCGGCGCGAGTCATATTCCGGATGGATATGCAGATGCGCTGCGCAAGATGGGCATGACACGAATCATGCAGCATATGGATGAACTGCCGGCGCTGGTCGAAGCAGGCGTGCGCGGCGAGTTCGCGGACGTGCAGTCGTAGGAGACAGCGGGATGGTGCGAGGCGATGTCGCGTCCCGCGGTACGTCCCTCTGCGTAAAGTAAAAAAACCCGCGCTGACCAGGCGCGGGTTTTTTGTGTGTGCGGCGGATTGTGCCGCCGATCAGACCTCGTCTGCGCAGCACTCGCGCGCCGCAGCCAGCGCTTCACGGAACTCCACCAGTTCGGCAATCGTCAGCATCGGCAGATTGTGTTGCGCCGCGAAGCGCTCCACGTCCGCGCCGCGCGTCATCGTGCCGTCCGGATTCATCAATTCGCATAGCACGCCAGCAGGCTTCAGGCCGGCGAGGATTGCCAGATCCACCGTGCCTTCCGTGTGACCGCGCCGCGCCAGCACGCCGCCAGGCATCGCGCGCAGCGGGAACACGTGGCCAGGACTGACGATATCGGCCGGCTTCGCCGTATCGGCGATCGCAGCGCGAATCGTGGTCACGCGGTCGGCCGCGGAGACGCCGGTGCTCACGCCTTCACGCGCTTCGATCGACACCGTGAACGCCGTGCCATGGCGGCTCTCGTTGTTGACGGCCATCGGCGGCAGTTCGAGCGCACGAATCTTCTCGTCGGGCAAACACAGGCAGACGATGCCGCTGCATTCGCGGATCAGCAGCGCCATCGTCTCGTTGGTGAGGCGCTCGGCAGAGACGATCAGGTCGGCTTCGTTCTCGCGGTCGTGGTCGTCCTGCAGGACGACGGCGCGGCCATCGCGCATAGCCTGCAAGGCAGCGGCGATGCGCGGCGGGACCGGTTCGGTGGCAAGCAGGGGAAGATCGGCGAAGACGTTTTCGGCAATCGTCGAAGGAGCAGGAAAAGTAGCAAAGGACATTTGAAACGCTCTCGCAAAAGTTGGGCGAAAAACGTTTCAGGGCATTGCAAACAGGCAGCACTCGCCCCGCCGGACGTTCCAATGGAACGCCCACGCTCCGCTCATGTCATCGAGCAGCGCAACGGGGACCGACATGACTATCTGCACATCTTCTTCCATCCGGACTATGACCGTCGGCTCTGGCATCGCACCAGATCTGCTGACCCCACGTCGTTGGAGACATCGACGACACGGGCGCTCGCGGGCTCGCCGGCAAGCGCGATTGCGCTGCCGGCATACCGCCGGTGGGGAATTTCACCCCGCCCTGAAGACGCACTGATTGCCGGGATTTCCGGCAGGGGAAGCATACAACAGCCGCGCCCGCTCTGCAGCGCAGCAGCCATCGATTAGAACGACGTCTCGCTAGCAGGCGCTCAGGCTACCGCGCCGCATCGTGGTGCGGCACGTCCCAGCGCGGCGGCGTTTCAGCATTCAGCGTGACGCGAAACGCGCGCGCCTCGGTGTCGCCGGGATTGCGCAGGCTATGCGGCTGATCGGCGTCGAACACGATTGCGTCGCCGGTGGCAAGCAACTGGCGCTGCTCGTGCACGCTGACTTCGAGCGTACCCTCGCTCACCACCAGATTGACCGTCGTGCCCGGCGCGCGCCGCACACCCGGCTCGGTATGGAGCGGCGCGATGCGCAATTCATGGAATTCAGCGCTCACTGGTTCCGCATCGGGATACAGCGGCCGCGCGGAATAACGGCCGTTCGAACTGACGAGACGCGTCGCCCGGTCGGCGGGCAGATGCTCGAAGCCGTTGTTGGCATGGCGGCGCAAGAACGCGGCGACCGAGACCTTCAGGGCCGCCGCGACCTTACACAGCACCTTGATCGACGGCACGCTGCGGGCCGACTCGATCTGCGCCAGCATGGCGCGCGAGACGCCCGAAGCGCGGGCCAGCGCATCGAGCGAAAGCTGCCGTTCGGCCCGCAAACGGGCGAGATTGACACCGACCAGATGTTCCAGCGCATCGAACGGTTCCGCGGCCCGCGGCCCGTCGTGAGCATCGAGCGCATCATCGCGAACCAGCGCAAGCGGTGAATTCATGAGAACCTCCAGAAGCACCGCCGGATGGCGGGCAAAGGGTTAGTGGAGGCAAGATAGCATCGCGATTCGCTGCGCCCAACGAAGTTATCTTCACACTGAAATCTGTTCTGCTCTCATAGACTACTATGATCGTCTGAACCGACAAAAAACATCCGGGGCCACGATGAACAAGCCGCTACTTCTGCTGACGGTGCTTCTGGCTGGGTGCGCCAGCACCGCCGACATCGATACCAGCAAGGCCGAGCCGGACTGCGCCCACTCATGCAGCGCGAACTACTCCGAGTGCCTGGGCAAGTTCACGTTCTTTCCGATTGAAGCGCAGCACCAGTGCACGGATGCCATGAAACTCTGCGTTCAGGCTTGCCCGGCCAGAGGAACCGCCGCCACGTCTCCCACACCGGATGCATCGCAGCGGCTGGCGAATCTGGACGACCTGTATAAGCGCGGTCTGATCACCAAAGACGAGTACGATGCCAAGCGCGCCGAAATCCTGAAAGGCCTATAGGTCCCGCAGTCGTATGCGTGAGAAGGTGACGCAGCTATGGCAGTGCTGCATTGGTCCGCTGCAAAAATCAAAGGGTGTCGCACATGACCGATCCAATCGCAGTAACGATTTCAGTCCTTGCACTTGCCGTCTCGACGGGAACGGCTTGGATGACTCTTATTCGCCAGGGTACGGTGGAGATGACACGCCCTACCCAGATTTTCTTTGGCGCTGACAGTTCTCGCTGGGGAGACCTTCACATATCGCCCAAGGTGTATCTGCGGGCATTACTGTTCGCCACGTCGAAGCGGGGCCGGGTGGTGGAAAACATGCACATTGCCGTTTCTCGCAGCGACACTCAGCAGGCGTTCAATATCTGGGTGTATGGACAACAGGAAAAGCTGGTGAGAGGCAGCGGTCTATTCGTGGGTGAAACCGGCGTTGAGGCCAATCATCATTTCTTGCTACCACCTAACGCTAGCCTGTTTGAGTTTGCTGCGGGCCGGTACAAGCTCGACGTGTTTGCGCGCGTGCTTGGCGACAACCAACAGAAACTGCTGTTTTCCGAAGCGCTGGAAGTAACCGAGGAGCTTGCACGGGAAATGCGCGAACACGGTGCGGGTTTGTACTTTGATTGGGAGCCTGACTCGTCCCGATACATAAGCCACATAGAGCAACACCCCGACAGGCCGAAACAGTGGGACTTGAGTACCTTTGCTCGCCAGTAGCCTGGCAACTAGATGTCAGTTTCCGGCGAACAGCCAGGCTGATGCTGGGTGTTGGCAAACTGTTGGCAAATCGACACTTCACGCACCCACAAAAAGCCGGAAACCCTTTATCTATGGGCCTTCTGCCTCCGCAATGCTGATACCACACTGTTATCAGCATTGCGGAGGACGATTTCGGCAAAGCTTGTGCCGAATTTTCATATGGCTTCGCCGCTGATCGCACGGTTGCCGGCCGGCGCATCCATGCGCGCCGCCAGCCACGTCAACAGCAGCGCCGCGATGGAAACCGCCGCGGCGACCCACGGCAGTGCGTCGAGCCCCAAACCGTGGCCGATGGCCAGACCGCCGAGCCACGCGCCACCCGCGTTACCCAGGTTGAACGCGCCGATGTTCAACGTCGAGGCCAGATTCGGCGCCGCGGTCGCCTTTTCGACCACGCGCATCTGCAGCGGCGGCACGGTCGCGAACGCAGCGATTCCCCACACGAAAATCGTCACTGCCGCGGCCACCTGCGAATGACTGGTGCGGGTGAAAATCGCCATCACCACGGCGAGCGCCAGCAGAATCCCCATCAGCGACGGCATCAGCGCGCGGTCCGCAAGCTTGCCGCCGATCGTGTTGCCGACCGTCAGCCCCACGCCGAACAGCACCAGAACCAGCGTGACGCCGCGCGGCGAGAAGCCGCTCACCTGCTCGAGAATCGGCGCAATGTAGGTGAACACGACGAACACGCCGCCGAAGCCGACAATCGTCATCGCCAGCGCCATCCACACCTGCGGGTCCTTCAGGACGCGCACCTCGTGCATCAGACCCGCCGGTCCCGTGTCGTGCCGGTTCGGCACCAGCGCCGCAACGCCCGCTAGCGATATCACGCCGAGTGCGGCGACGACCCAGAACGCCATGCGCCAACCGAACTGCTGACCGATGAAGGTGCCGAACGGCACGCCCAGCACATTGGCGAGCGTGAGGCCGGTGAACATCAGCGCAATCGCACTGGCGCGCTTTTCCTGCGGCACGAGCGAAGCCGCCACCACCGCGCCGATGCCGAAGAACGAGCCGTGCGCGAACGACGTCACGACACGCGCAATCATCAGCACCGAGTAGTCCGAGGCCACCGCGCACAACACGTTGCCGACGATAAACACGCCCATCAGCAACTGCAGCGCGAGCTTGCGCGGCATCTTGCTGGTCACCACGGCGAGCAGCGGCGCGCCAACCGCGACGCCGAGCGCATAACCGCTCACGAGCAAGCCGGCAGACGGAATCGAGACCGCCAGATCACGCGCCACCTCGGGCAGCAAACCCATGATCACGAACTCGGTCGTGCCGATGGCAAACGCGCTGATCGCCAGCGCAAGAAGGGGAATAGGCATCGCAGGACTCCGGATTTCATGCCGGCCGGGGAATTTCGGTAAGCGGATTGTCCGTGGCGCCCGTCAATTTGAGAATTGGCGTAGCATTTGAATCATTTTCAAATTGTTTCGAATAATCGATGGCGATGGATAACCTCGGCGACATCCGCCTGTTCGTCGAAGCGGCGCAATTGGGCAGCCTCTCGGCGGCGGGCCGCAAGCTCGGCCTGACGCCGGCCGCGGCCAGCGCCCGTCTGACGAAACTCGAAACCGGCCTGAAGGCGCGTCTGTTCGAGCGCACCACCCGCCAGTTGCGGCTCACCGACGAAGGGCGTCTCTACCTCAACTGCTGCCGCCAGGCGCTGAAAGCGCTCGACGACGCCGAGGCTCTGCTGCAGGCGGGGCAGAACGTGGTGCGCGGCAAGGTGCGGATTTCCGCGACCTCGGATTTCGGGCGCAACCTGCTGATGCACTGGCTCGACGAGTTCAACGAGCAGTATCCCGAGGTGACCTTCGCGCTGACCTTGTCGGATTCGCTGTCGAACCTGGTGCAGGAAGACATCGATCTCGCGATCCGCTTCGGCGTGCCGCAGGACAGCTCGCTGATCGCCCGGCCGCTGGCGCCGAACCGGCGCGTGCTGTGCGCCGCGCCGGAGTACCTCGCGAAGCACGGCGAGCCCAGGGACCCGCTCGATCTGGCGCGATTTGACTGCATCGTGCTCGGCACGGCATCCGGCCCGGTCAACGAATGGCGCTTCACGCGCGGCGACGAGATCCAGCACTACACGGTGCCGCTCGATACCGCCCGCGAGACCAACGACGGCGCGGTCGCCCGCGAATGGGCGCTGCGCGGCTACGGGATCGTGGTGAAGTCGATGTGGGACGTGGAAGCGGACCTGCGCTCGGACGGCCTGAAGGTCCTGCTGCCCGACTGGCGCTATCCGGACGCGCCGCTGCACGCGCTGTACCACCGCAACCGCTTCATGGCCCCGCGCGTGAGGGTGCTGCTGGACTTTCTGAGCGAGCGTTTCGCCCAGGTGTCGGACGAGCTGGAAGGCCTGCTCGGCCTGCCGCAACTGCGTCCGCATAAAAAATCCGTATCCGGTGAAGGGCTATAATGTTTGACTACGCTGAGAACATGCTGCGAGGCGCCCCCAAGGCTTCGTCCGGCCCCGCGCCGCGCCCGGCCCGCACGCGTTTTCGCCTCTCTTCACCCTTAACGACGCCCCCAGATTAATCACTGCGACCGGCGAAATTCGATGATCAAGAAAGTTTATGTAAAGACCTACGGCTGCCAGATGAACGAGTACGATTCCGACAAAATGGTCGACGTACTCGGTGCGGCCGAAGGCCTCGTCAAGACCGACACCCCGGAAGACGCGGACGTCATTCTCTTCAATACCTGCTCGGTGCGCGAAAAGGCGCAGGAAAAAGTCTTCTCCGAACTCGGCCGCGCGCGCGAGCTGAAAGAAGCGAATCCGAACCTGATTATCGGCGTGGGCGGCTGCGTGGCGAGCCAGGAAGGCGCGTCGATCGTCGCGCGGGCCCCATACGTGGACGTGGTGTTCGGCCCGCAAACGCTGCATCGCCTGCCGCAGATGATCGACAAGCGCCGCGAGAGCGGTCGCGCCCAGGTCGACATCTCGTTCCCGGAAATCGAAAAGTTCGATCATCTGCCGCCGGCGCGCGTCGACGGTCCGAGCGCGTTCGTCTCGATCATGGAAGGCTGCAGCAAGTACTGCAGCTACTGCGTCGTGCCGTACACGCGCGGCGAAGAAGTGTCGCGCCCGCTCGACGACGTGCTCACCGAAATCGCCGGCCTCGCCGACCAGGGCGTGCGCGAAGTGACGCTGCTCGGCCAGAACGTCAATGCATACCGCGGCGGCCTCACGCTCGGCTCCTCCGAGATCGCCGACTTCGCGACGCTGATCGAATACGTGGCGGATATCCCCGGCATCGAACGCATCCGCTACACGACCTCGCATCCGAAGGAATTCACGCAGCGCCTGATCGATACGTACGCGAAGGTGCCGAAGCTCGTGAGCCATCTGCATCTGCCGGTGCAGCACGGCTCCGACCGCATCCTGATGGCCATGAAGCGCGGCTACACGGTGCTCGAATACAAGTCGGTGATCCGCAAGCTGCGCGCGATTCGCCCGGACCTGTCGCTGTCCACCGACATGATCGTCGGCTTCCCCGGCGAGACCGAGGAAGACTTCGACAAGATGATGGCGCTGGTTCACGAGATGAAGTACGACACCAGCTTCTCGTTCATCTACAGCCCGCGCCCCGGCACGCCGGCAGCGAACCTGCACGACGACACGCCGCGTGAAGTGAAGCTCAAACGGCTGCAACATCTGCAGGCCACGATTGAAGAAAACGTCGCCCGCATCAGCGAGTCGATGGTCGGCAAGGTCGAGCGTATTCTGGTTGAACGTCCGGCGCGCAAGGACCCGAACGAACTCGCCGGGCGCACCGAAAACAACCGCGTGGTGAATTTCCCGGTGCCGCCGGCAGCGCACGCGCGGCTGATCGGCCAGATGGTCGACGTGAAAATCGTCCAGGCGTACCCACATTCGCTACGCGGCGAACTCGTCATGGTGCACGACGAGATGCACGACGGCTCGCCGGCAACCACCCATTAAGCGCACTGAAACCGACAGGATCGATCCACCGCCTTGAAGACCACTCAGCAGCATCTGGAATTCACCGCACCGCGCGAAGACAACGCGCGGCTCGCCAACCTCTGCGGCCCGCTCGACGAAAACCTGCGGCAGATCGAGCAGGCGCTCGACGTCACGCTGCAACGCCGCGGTCACCGGATTTCGATCCGCGGCCGGGGCGCCAAGGTGGCGCTCACGGCCCTCGAAAATTTCTACAACAGCGCGCGCGATCCGCTCTCGGTCGACGATATCCAGCTTGCGCTGGTCGAGGCGCGTCATCCGGCGCGCGGCCGTGCGAACGGCGCGGATAACCCGGATGCACGGTTTCGCCACGACCCGGACCATCCGTTCGACGAACCGGCCGACACCGGCGACGAAGACCTCGAAGAACTCGGCCCGAAGCTGTACACGCGGCGCGCCGACCTGCGCGGCCGCACCCCGGCTCAGCGTGAATATCTGAAGCAGATCGTCTCGCACGACGTGACTTTCGGCGTCGGCCCGGCGGGCACGGGCAAAACGTACCTGGCGGTGGCCTGCGCGGTGGACGCGCTGGAGCGCGATCAGGTCAAGCGCATCGTGCTGACGCGCCCGGCGGTGGAAGCCGGCGAGCGGCTGGGCTTCCTGCCGGGCGATCTGGCGCAGAAGGTGGATCCGTATCTGCGCCCGCTCTACGACGCGCTTTACGACCTGCTCGGTTTCGACAAGACCGCCAAGATGTTCGAGCGGCAGATGATCGAAATCGCGCCGCTCGCCTATATGCGCGGCCGCACGTTGAATCACGCGTTTATCATTCTCGACGAGGCGCAGAACACCACGCCCGAACAGATGAAAATGTTCCTGACGCGGATCGGCTTCGGCTCGAAGGCCGTGGTCACCGGCGACACCACCCAGGTCGACTTGCCGCGCGGCCACAAGAGCGGGCTGATCGAAGCGCAGCAGGTGCTCTCGGATGTGCGCGGCATTGCGCTCACGCGCTTTACCAGCGTCGACGTAGTGCGGCATCCGCTGGTGGCGCGTATCGTCGAGGCTTACGATGCGCATTCGCAGAAGAACGTGAGTCCCGCCGATGCGCGTTGAATCAGCCATGCCGCATCGTCTCGAACCACGCATTCGACCGTTAAGCACGCTACACAACCAAGACGCATGAGCCGCGCCCCGAAACTGACGTTGAACCTGCAATTCCCCGCCGCCAAGGCCTGGCCGGAGCACAAGGCGATTCTGCCGCGCGCCACCGTCGCCGGCTGGGTCAAGGCGGCCCTGTTCGCCGATGCGGAACTGACCGTGCGCTTCGTCGACGCCGAAGAGGGCCGCACGCTGAACCGCACCTATCGCGGCAAGGACTACTCGACCAACGTGCTGACCTTCGCCTACGCCGAATCGGAAGACGATCCGGTGACGGGCGATCTGATCCTGTGCTGCCCGGTGGTCGAGAAAGAAGCCGCCGAGCAGGGCAAGACGCTCGCCGAGCACTATGCGCATCTGCTGGTGCACGGCACCCTGCACGCGCAAGGCTACGATCACGAGGTCGAGGAAGAAGCGCAGGAAATGGAAGCCATCGAGACCGAGATTCTGGCCACGCTCGGTTTCCGCGATCCTTACCAATAACCCTCCCCTTTAACTCCCGTTTACCGCCTCTTTAACCGCACACCGTGAACGCCCCGTTCCCCGTACCCGACGACCGCCCACCCTGCCCCGGCTATCCGCCGTCGCTCGGCGAGTCGCGGCTGCTGACGGACGAGGAATTGCGCGCCTCACTGGAATGCACGCTGCGCGACTGGGACCGCACAAGCGATCTCTGGCTGTTCGGCTATGGCTCGCTGATCTGGAATCCCGGCATGCCGACCGTCGAGGCGACCCGCTCCAAGGTGCACGGATATCACCGCGGCCTGTATCTGTGGTCGCGCGTGAACCGTGGCACGCCCGAGCAGCCCGGCCTCGTGCTGGCGCTCGACCGCGGCGGTTCGTGCACCGGCATCGCGTTCCGGCTCGCCGCCGAGGGCGCGATGCCGCATCTGGAAACCCTCTGGCGCAGGGAAATGGCAATGGGCTCGTACCGCCCCGCCTGGCTGCCGTGCAACCTCGCCGACGGCCGCCGGGTCGACGCGCTCGCCTTCGTGATGCGCCGCGACGTGCCGACCTACACCGGCAAACTGGCCGATGAGGTGGTGCAGACGGTGTTCGGCTGCGCCTGCGGCCGCTACGGCACGACGCTCGACTACGTGAGCCGCACCGTCGCCGCGCTGCGCGAGAGCGGCATGCCGGACCGCGCGCTCGAAGCGCTGCTGGCGCGCTGCCGCGAAGCGGAGAGCGACGGCGGCTGAGCGCCCGCGCGGGCGGCGAGGCCGCGGCTGCTCAGCCGCCCGTGGCCACCCGAAACAACCGCCCCGCCTTACACCGGGCTTGCCCCACGTATTTTTGCTCCGCCGCCCCTCGGGCGTCTTTATCCGTTAGCATTGAACCAGGCCCTGCGCATGCGGCGCCACCGTTTGTCTCGCCGGCCAGTGCGCCGGGACACGGTCCTGCCATGTGCGTGGTGTATCCTTAACTTTCTGCAACAGCGCGCCCAGTCTTGCCGGGCGCACCACCATGAACGACACGTATCCCAGTCGACACCGAACCAGCGACAAACCTCAGGAAAAACGCTCCCTGCTTGAGCGTCTGACCGACTTCATCTCGCCCGAGCCCGAATCTCGCGGCGAACTTCTGGAAATCCTCCAGGACGCGCATGAGCGCAACCTGATCGACGCGGATTCGCTGTCGATGATCGAAGGCGTTTTCCAGGTCTCCGAACTCTGCGCACGCGACATCATGGTCCCGCGCGCCCAGATGGATGCGATCAACATCGCGGACACGCCGGCGGAGTTCATTCCGTTCGTGCTGGAGAAAGCGCACTCGCGCTATCCGGTCTACGAAGGCAACCGCGACAACATCATCGGCGTGCTGCTCGCCAAAGACCTGCTGCGTTACTACGCCGAAGAGGAATTCGACGTGCGCGGCATGCTGCGCCCCGCCGTGTTCATTCCGGAGTCCAAACGCCTGAACGTGCTGCTGCACGACTTCCGCGTCAACCACAATCACATTGCGATCGTCGTCGACGAATACGGCGGCGTCGCAGGCCTCATCACGATCGAAGACGTGCTGGAGCAGATTGTCGGCGACATCGAGGACGAATACGACTTCGACGAGGAAAGCGGCAACATCATCGCCTCGCCGGACGGCCGCTACCGCGTGCGGGCGCTGACCGAGATCGAGCAATTCAACGAAGCGTTCGGCACGCATTACTCCGACGAAGAAGTCGACACGATCGGCGGCCTCGTCACGCATCATTTCGGGCGCGTGCCACATCGCGGCGAGAAGGTGCGCATCGACGACCTGATCTTCGAGATCCTGCGCGGCGACGCGCGGCAAATTCACATGCTGCTGGTACGCCGCGATCCGCTCGCGGGCCAGCGCGAGCGCGACGCGCAGCACGTACAGACCTGATCTCTTTTCTTTTCCCTAAAACGACCACGCAATAATGGCCGACCCGATCACCTCCCGTCTGCGCCGTGGCGTGGCGTCCACCGTCGCGCAAGCGCCGGGCCGAACCATGCCGCGCTGGCACTACCTCGTCGCCCTCCTCGCCGGTGCGGCGAACACGCTGTCGTTCGCCCCGACGCCGCATGGCGGCTGGCTCGAACTGGTGGTGTTCGCGTTTTTCTTCGCGTGGCTCACCCGCACCACCGGGTGGAAAAGCGCGGCACTGACAGGCGGCGCGTTCGGCTTCGGCAATTACGTCACCGGAGTGTGGTGGCTATACGTCAGCATGCACCACTACGGCGGCATGCCCGCGCCGCTGGCGGCCGCGGCGCTGGTGTTGTTCTCGCTGTACCTCGCGCTCTATCCGGCGCTGGCGGCAGGAATCTGGTCGTTCTGTGCCGGGCACGCGCAAAACGGCGCGCGCGACGACAAGCCGTTTTCACCCACGTGGCACGGCGCGTTTGCGTTCGCCAGCGCCTGGGCGCTCGGCGAATGGCTGCGCGGCTACGTGTTCACGGGATTTCCGTGGCTCTCGAGCGGCTACGCGCAGGTCGATGGACCGCTCGCCGGATTTGCGCCGGTTGCGGGCGTGTATGGCGTGGGCTGGATGTTGGCGCTGGTCGCGGCGCTGGTCGTGCAGGCGCTGATGCGTGTACGTGAGCCGGTCACCGCGGCCAAGGGTGCGACGCGCGCCGGCCGCGTGCTGCCGGCGGCCGTGGTCGCGGTGGCGCTGATCGCAGCCGGCATGCTGCTGCCGCTCGTCGCGTGGACCGTGCCGGCCAACGCGCCGCTGAACGTGCGCCTGCTGCAAGGCAACGTGAAGCAGGAAATGAAATTCGAACAGTCCGGCATGATCGCCGCGATCAACGAATATCAGCAGATGATTACCGCGAAGCCCGCGGATCTGGTGGTGACGCCGGAGACCGCGATTCCGGTCATCATCCAGGAACTGCCGGAGCCGTTTGCCTTGGCGGTTCGCAAGTTTGTCGATTCGACCGGCACGTCGGTTATTTTCGGTGCGATTGGCGGAACCATCACACCGGAAGGCCGGCTGGTCGACTATACGAATAGCCTGTTCGGCATCACCCCGGGCTCGCATGAGCTGTACCGCTACGACAAGCACCATCTGGTGCCGTTTGGCGAGTTCGTGCCGTGGGGCTTCCGCTGGTTCGTGAACCTGATGAATATTCCGCTCGGCGACTTTGCACGCGGGGCGCCGGTGCAGAAGCCGTTTCTCGTGCATAACCAGCCGGTTGCGGTGGATATCTGTTATGAGGATATTTTCGGCGAGGAGATCGCGCGGTCGATTCGCGAGAGCGCTACGCCCGCAGGAGTGCTGATCAATTCCACCAACCTCGCCTGGTTCGGCGACACGATCGCGCTGGATCAGCATCTGCAGATTGCGCGGATGCGTTCGCTGGAGACGGGACGGCCGATGTTGCGGGCGACCAATACCGGCACGACCGCTGCGATCGATGCGCATGGGAATGTGATCGCGCGGCTCGCGCCGTATACGGTTGGTTCGATCGATGTCACGGTGCAAGGAACATCGGGGAATACGCCGTATGTGACGAGCGGGAATAACACCGTGCTTGCGGTTTCGTTGCTGTTGCTCGCGTTCGGGTTTGCGTTTGGGCCGGGGATACGGCGACGAAACGGCGGAGGTTAATCAGGATGGCGCTCTAGTGGAAAGAGCGCCATTTTTTTGCCCGGATGCGGCAGAGATTCTGGCCACGCGCTTAGCATGAATTCGCACGATCCCAAAAATCACATTATTGATTAGCAATGCTATATTAACGACTGCCTCGCCGCACATCATTGGTGTGTTGACTGAGGGATTGATGTGACGAGAGTGATCGATTCGCTTCCCGGCCACAGGCAAGCAGGATCACAGGCAACATACACGCAGAGAACAGGGGGCAGGAGCGGTAAAGAAAGCGCGGGACAGGAGTGCTACCAACACTCAAGCCCCGCTAACCACCACCAACTCAACACAGGAGTTGATCATGGCTAATGCCAATGATAAAGCACGACCATGTCGCAAGGAACGCCCTATAGCCATTCAGACGACCTTGCGAGATACGCCCGACTGGAACAAGGCGGTAGCGCATCACAAGGATCAACCGTTTATTCCATGGATGGAGATAGCGGACCTGTGGCTGCAGGCCGCTGGTTTTGAACCCGGTCAACGGGTTTGCATTTCGGTCGACTACAACTACCAGCGTCTCACGATTATTCCGGACATCTGGTAGGCACGGATGGGCCGGCCGGAACCGCTCTGCCAAGCGGCGTCAGAACATCTCACGCCTATGATCCCGGCGCCGCTGCATCGCAAATTTCACACTCGCAGAACGACCTGATCCGTCCCCGATGCGCATCGCGGCCTTTCCGTGACTACCACTAAGTGATATAGTTTGGGAGCGACCTTAAATGAAAAAAACGACACCGAGAGTGTTCAAGACGGCATGGTTCTCCAAAAATGGTTCGTGCTGCAGGCATTTCCGATGCCGACCTGTGTAAGGCGGCGAAGGAGCTAAACGCCGGTCAGGGCGATGACCTCGGGGGGAATGTCTGGAAGAAGCGCCTTGATAAAAACACGAAGCGTGGCATTGTCGTCAATAAGATCGGTGATTTCTGGGTATTCGTCTACCTGTTCGCAAAGAGTGATCGGGAAAACATTGACGACCGGGAATTGCGCGATTTCAAGAAGCTTGCTCGGGACTATGGCAAGGCGAAGGGTGCGGATATTGATGAAATGTTGAGTTCGAAGGAATTAGTGGAGATCTGCAATGGCTAAAACCCGATTCAGAAGTGATGCCTCGGAGGCGATTCACAGCGCAGCTTCCGGTCTGTATCGCGCGAAGGTCATTGACAAGAAAACGATGCGTGAGTACGACGACCTGTGCATCGAAGAAGCACCGGAGTTCAATCCGAAGGATATTGCACGTATCCGCAAGGGTGTGAATGTCAGTCAGAGCGTGTTCGCGCTTTATCTCAACACAACCGTGTCCACTGTGCGGCAATGGGAGCAGGGCGATAAGAAACCAAGCGGAATCGCAGCGCGTCTGCTTCAGCTTGTGCAAAAGAACGGGCTTGAGATTTTCGGTTGATATCCAGGGAGCGCGGCCAACCCCACCCCGCCCCCAAAAACCCTCACCCCCCGCCCTTTCCGTTAAAATCTAGCGTTTAGCACTTTGCTCCACGGCCGCCTCGCGCGCCCCGGCGCCCGCGGCGCGGCCTCCATGCCCGAAAGGCACTTCATGCTCACGTTTCAGCAAATCATCCTGACGCTGCAATCCTATTGGGACAAGCAGGGTTGCGCGCTGCTCCAGCCGATCGATATGGAAGTCGGCGCGGGCACCTCCCACGTCCACACGTTCCTGCGCGCGGTCGGCCCGGAGCCGTGGCGCGCGGCCTATGTGCAGCCGTCGCGCCGTCCCAAGGACGGCCGTTACGGCGAGAACCCGAACCGCCTGCAGCACTACTACCAGTACCAGGTGGTGTTGAAGCCGGCGCCGGAAAACATCCTCGACCTGTACCTCGGCTCGCTCGAAGCGCTCGGCTTCGACCTCAAACAGAACGACGTGCGCTTCGTGGAAGACGACTGGGAAAACCCGACGCTCGGCGCGTGGGGCCTCGGCTGGGAAGTGTGGCTGAACGGCATGGAAGTCACCCAGTTCACCTACTTCCAGCAGGTAGGCGGTCTGGACTGCAAGCCGGTGCTCGGCGAAATCACCTACGGGCTCGAGCGTCTCGCGATGTACCTGCAGAAGGTCGAGAACGTCTACGACCTGGTGTGGACCGAGTGGGAAGAGCAAGGCCCGAACGGCCCAGAACTGCGGCGCCTGTCCTACGGCGACGTGTACCACCAGAACGAAGTCGAACAGTCCACCTACAACTTCGAGCACGCGAACACCGATCTGCTGTTCACGTTCTTCAACAGCTACGAAGCGGAAGCGAAGCGCATGATGGAAGTGCCGCTCGCGCTGCCGGCCTACGAACTGGTGCTGAAAGCCGGCCACACGTTCAACCTGCTCGACGCGCGCGGCGCGATCTCGGTGACCGAACGGGCCGCGTATATCGGCCGCATTCGTAACCTGTCGCGCCAGGTGGCGCAGGCTTACTACGAATCGCGCGAGAAGCTCGGCTTCCCGATGCTCGGCAATCCGGTGCACGGTGTGCCCGGCCTCACGACCGACGAACAGGACGCCGCGATGCCCGCCTGGGCGCCGCCGCTCAAAGTCGAACGCAAGATCGACGCGGACTGACGAGAACACGAACACATGACTCATCCCCAACACGCCACCCTCCTCGTCGAACTGCTGACCGAGGAATTGCCGCCCAAGGCGCTCGCGCGTCTCGGCGACGCCTTTGCCGAAGGGATCGCCCAGCGCCTCGCCGCGCGCGACCTGATCGAAGGCGAGCTGTCGTTCGAACGTTACGCCACGCCGCGCCGTCTCGCGGTCACGATCAGGAACGTGCGCAGCGTCGCACCGGAGAAGCACGTGCGCGAGAAAGTGCTGCCGGTATCGGTCGCGCTCGATAAGGACGGCCAGCCCACCGCGCCGCTCGCCAAGAAACTCGCCGCGCTCGGCTTCCCCGATTTTTCGGTGAGCGACCTCGAGCGCGCCTCCGACGGCAAGGCCGACGCCTTCTTCCTGCGCTATGCCGCACCCGGCGCAACGCTCGCCGAAGGCCTGCAGGCTGCGCTCGACGAGACGCTGAACGTCTCGAAGCTGCCGATTCCGAAGGTCATGACGTATCAGCGTCCGGACGGCACCAATATCCAGTTCGTGCGCCCGGCGCAACGCCTGACGGTGCTGCACGGCGAACAGGTCGTGCCGGTCACGGCGCTCGGCATCGACTCCGGCGAAACCACGCTCGGCCATCGCTTCCTCTCCAACGGTCTGGTGGCGATCCAGCATGCGGACGCCTACGCTGAAACGCTGCATCACAAGGGCCGCGTGGTCGCCAGTTTCACCGGCCGCAAGGAAGCCATCCGCGCCCACCTGCTCGCGCAGGCCGAGGGCGACCAGGTGGTGATGCCTGAAGCGCTGCTCGACGAAGTGACCTCGCTGGTCGAATGGCCGGTGGTCTACGCCTGCCGCTTCGAGGACGAATTCCTGCAAGTGCCGCAGGAATGCCTGATCCTGACCATGCAGACGAACCAGAAGTACTTCGCGCTGACCGACGCCGGCGGCAAGCTGCGCTCGCGCTTCCTGATCGTCTCGAACATCGAGACGGCGACGCCGGGCGACATCATCGAAGGCAACGAGCGCGTGGTGCGCCCGCGTCTGGCCGATGCGAAGTTCTTCTTCGAGCAGGACAAGAAGAAGCCGCTCGCAGACCGTGTGCCGCTGCTCGCCAACGTCGTGTATCACAACAAGCTCGGCTCCGCACTGCAACGCGTCGAGCGCCTCGAAGCGCTCGCGGGTGCGATTGCCGCGCTGATGGGCGCAGATGTCGCGCTCGCGAAGCGCGCCGCCCTGCTCGCCAAGGCCGATCTGATCACCGACATGGTCGGTGAATTCCCCGAGCTGCAAGGCACGATGGGCACGTACTACGCGCGCCACGACGGCGAGCCGGAAGAAGTCGCGCTGGCCTGTACCGAGCACTATCAACCGCGCTTCTCCGGTGATGCATTGCCGGCCACGGCAACCGGCACGGCCGTCGCACTGGCCGACAAGCTCGAAACGCTGGTCGGCATCTGGGGCATCGGTCTGCAGCCGACCGGCGAGAAAGACCCGTTCGCGTTGCGCCGTCACGCGCTGGGCGTGCTGCGCATTCTCGTCGAGAAGCAGTTGCCGGTCGATCTCGTCGAACTGCTGCGCACCGCTTACGCGCAGTTCGCCGCCGTGCCGAACGTCGCTGATTCAACACAAGCCATCTACGATTTCTGCATGGACCGCTTGCGCGGCCTGTTGCGCGAGCGCGGCTATTCGGCCGGCGAAATCGACGCGGTGCTGGCGCTGAACCCGACGCGCCTGAACGACATCGTCGCGCGTCTCGACGCGGTGCGCGAGTTCTCGGCACTGAGCGAAGCCGCTTCGCTCGCCGCTGCGAACAAGCGCATTTCGAACATCCTGAAGAAGTCGGACGGCGCGCCGGTGAACGGCGTGCAGGTCAATCTGCTGAGCGAAGCCGCGGAAAAAGCCTTGCACGCGCAGCTCGAACAGGTCGCCCCGCGCGTCCAGTCGCAACTGGCCGCGCATGACTACACGGGTGCGCTCACGGCTCTCGCGGCCCTGCGCGAACCGGTCGACACGTTCTTCAACGACGTCATGGTCAACGCCGAAGATCCGGCGTTGCGCGCTAACCGTCTGGCCTTGCTCGGCGCACTGCATCAGCAGATGAACTGCGTCGCCGACATCTCCCGACTCGTAGCCTAACCGACGCAACCGGGCACCCGCGCTATGCCGAGCAACCCTAAAAAAGTCGTCGTCCTCGACCGCGACGGCGTGATCAACGTCGATTCGGACGCCTTTATCAAGTCGCCGGACGAGTGGGTCGCGCTACCCGGCAGCCTCGAAGCGATTGCCCGGCTCAATCAGGCCGGCTATCGCATCGCGATTGCGACGAACCAGTCGGGCATCGGCCGCGGCCTGTTCGACATGAACGCGCTCAATGCGATGCATCTGAAGATGCATCGCATGGCTGCTGCGGTAGGCGGACGCATCGACGCGGTGTTCTTCTGCCCGCACACGGCCGAGGATCACTGCGAGTGCCGCAAGCCGAAACCCGGCATGCTGAAGATGATTGCCGAGCGTTTCGAAGTGGATCCGAAGGGCACGCCGACCGTCGGCGATTCGCTGCGCGATCTGCAAGCGGGCGCGGTGCTCGGCTTCGCGCCGCATCTGGTGCTGACCGGCAAGGGCCGCAAAACACTCGAAGCCGGCGGCCTGCCCGAAGGCACCAAAGTCCACGACGACCTGCGCGCCTTCGCGCTCGACTTTCTCGCCACAGAACAAGCCTGACGCGACCCGAGCGCGTCCTTAAACACTGACTGTCCCGCCGATGCGCTTCCTCCGTTCGCTGCTGCTGCTGATCTACCTCGTGGTCTACACGATCCCCTATGCGATCGCCTGCTTCATTGCGTTCCCGTTCATGCGCGCCGAGCGCCGCTACTGGATGGCAGCCGGCTGGTGCACCTCGACGCTTGCCGTGGCGCGCCGCCTGAACGGTATCGACTACCGCATCGAGGGCCTCGAGAATCTGCCTGACGGCCCTGCCGTGCTGCTGTCGAAGCACCAGTCAGCCTGGGAGACGGTGGCGTTCCCGGCGCTGATGCCGCGGCCGCTGTGCTACGTGTTCAAGCGCGAACTGCTGTACGTGCCGTTCTTCGGCTGGGCGCTCGGCCTGTTGAGGATGGTGCATATCAACCGCAAGGAAGGCAAGTACGCGTTCGAATCGGTCACCACCCAAGGCAAGGCGCGCATGGAAGAAGGCTCATGGATCATCATGTTTCCGGAAGGCACGCGCACCAGGACCGGCACGCAAGGCAAGTACAAGACCGGCGGCGCGCGCTTCGCGGTGGCGACCGGTGCACCGGTCGTGCCGATCGCGCACAACGCGGGCCGCGTATGGCCACGCAACTCGTTTCTCAAATATGCGGGTATAGTCACAGTGTCGATCGGCAAGCCGATCGAGACGAAGGGGCTCACGCCCGATGAAGTGAACACGCGCGTCGAAACGTGGATCGAGGCAGAGATGCGCCGCATCGATCCTGCTGCGTACCGTGCTGAAGCCGGCACGTCCGCCGCCGCCCGAATCTGACGCGCCCACGCCCTCGACGGCGTATTAGCGCCGGGGCGTATTGCCCGAAGCCGAAACCGATGCAGAAGTCTCCCACGCCGCAGCCCGCTGCGGCGCTCGATAGCCGGCAACTCGATCTGCCGCTCTTCGCAGAGCCGGCCCTCCCGCCGTCCACGCCGCCTTCATCGCAGAAGCCGGACGCGCCTCGCGCGCCCGACGGCTCGAAACTGCGCAGCCTGACGCTCGGCGCGCAGACACTCCACTATCAGCTCAAGCGCTCGTCGCGCCGTTCGATCGGGTTTGCGATCGACAGCAGCGGGCTGATGATCACTGCACCACGGTGGGTCACGCTAGCCGATATCGAAACGGCGATCAGCGAAAAACAGCGCTGGATTTTCACCAAGCTGATCGAATGGCAAACCCGTGTCGAGCAGCGCGCGCTGCCGCAGGTCGACTGGAAGGACGGTGCTCAGGTGCCGTACCTGGGCCAGCCGGTGCGTGTGATGCTCGGCGCGCCGCAGGGCACCCTCGCCTTCGATGCCGAGCAGGCCGCGCTCGCTCTGCCGTTGCCGTTGCAAGCCGACCCGCAGCAGATCAAGGATCGCGTGCAAGGCTGGCTGCAAGGCGAAGCGAAGCGCCTGTTCGGCGAACGGCTTGCGATCTACGCCGAGAAGTTGGGGGTGAGTTATCGCGCCTATGCGCTCTCTTCAGCGGCGACGCGTTGGGGCAGTTGTTCGAGCGACGGCAAGATCCGCCTCAACTGGCGGCTGATTCATTTCCCGCTTTCGATCATCGATTACGTCGTCGCACACGAGCTCGCTCATCTGCGTGAGATGAATCACAGCCCGCGTTTCTGGCAGACGGTCGAATCGATTTTTCCGGAATTCCGCGAGGCGCGGCAAACGCTCAAGCACCATCCGCCCGAGTTGCTACCTACGCTGTGAAGCTGCCGTGCTGCAGCGAAGCGTTCACTCCGCGCAGAACGTTTCCTGCAGATGCAGCAACCGCACCGTGCCGTGCGCGTCGATTTCCAGCACGGCCGTCGAGCGTCGCAGGTTGCGATTGCGCTCGCCGTTGGACTGCCTTTCGTTGTAGCTCACCACAGCCCCGCCCGGATACTGGGCGATGATCGTACTGTCCGTAATCTGGATTTCGAACTCCGGCCGCTGGCCGCCATGCTGCGCGAAAATCTCGCGCAGCGCCGGCCAGTCCAGCGTCGCGCCGTTCGGCAGGACCATCGAGAAACGCGGGGAGAAATGCGCCATCAGCCGGTCCAGCGCGCCCGCTTGCGGCGCTCCGGCGTACCACGCCGTCACCTCGGCGTTGACGGCCTGGATCTCGTCGAAGTAGGGATTCGTCTCGCTCATCGTTGCGGTCCGCGGTTGGCGCAGGCCTGTGCAGGCCGTGAGACGCCGTTCACGCCAGGCTTATTTCTTCTTCTGAATGAATTCGATCTTGTAGCCGTCCGGATCGGTCACGAACGCGATCACGGTGGTGCCGTGCTTCATCGGGCCGGCTTCACGCACAACGGTGCCGCCTTGTGCCTTGATCTTCTCGCAGGCCGCATACGCGTCTTCGACTTCGACCGCGAGGTGGCCGAAACCGCTGCCGAGGTCATAGGATTCGGTGTCCCAGTTGTGGGTCAGTTCGAGGACGGTGCCGTCGCGCTCATCGGTATAGCCGACGAAAGCCAGCGTGAACTTGCCGTCCGGATAGTCGTCGCGGCGCAGCAGTTTCATGCCGAGCAATTCGGTGTAGAACTTGATCGAACGGTCGAGGTTGCCGACCCGGAGCATGGTGTGAAGAAGGCGCATCGTGTACTCCCTGTTGCTTGATGTCGAGGACGTAAATGTACCCGGAATCGTGCAACGTTGCCGGGAACCGGGCCGGCTCGTCATGCTGCTGGTGCCGGCAGACAATGCGCTCGTCAACGCCCCGGTGCGACAGTGCGGGACCTGGTGCCCAGCCGGATCCAGGCGCTTTTAGCCGGCCTCAATCATCGGCTTTGGTCTGCGGCTCCGCTGCACCGCCACGCTTCGGCGACGCGGCCACCAGTTGCGCCACCTGCACATATTCGGCAACCGGCACGTCCTCGGCGCGGCGCTGCAGATCGAAACCGATCGCCTCGAAATCCACCACGTCGCGCAACGCGGCGAGCGTATTGCGCAGCATCTTGCGGCGTTGCGAAAACGCCGCTGTCACGACCTCGCCAAGCACTCGCTCATTGACCTCAGGCAGTTCATGCCGCTCGTACGGAATCATCCGCACGATCGCCGAATCGACCTTGGGCGGCGGCTGGAAAGACTCGGGCGGCACGTCGAGCTGTTTGTCGATCACGTAGCGGTATTGCAGCATCACCGACAACCGGCTAAACGCCTTGCTGCCCGGCTCCGCCACCATTCGCTCGACCACTTCGTTCTGCAGCATGAAGTGCTGATCGATCACGCAATGCGCGAACGAAGTCAGATGGAACAGCAGCGGGCTCGAGATGTTGTACGGCAGGTTCCCGACAATGCGCAACGATGGCTTGCAGTCGGGCGCATCGGAGGCAGCCAGCGAGCCGAAGTCGAAGTCGAGCGCATCGCCTGAATGCAGTTCGAGCAGATCGCCGAACTTCTTCTTGAGCCGCACGATCAGATCGCGATCGAGTTCGACCGCATGCAGCGGCGCGTCGGGCGTGGCGAGGCGCTCGATCAGCGGCTCGGTGAGGGCGCCGAGCCCCGGTCCGATTTCGACCATGCGTTCGCCGCGCTGCGGACGAATCACGTCGACAATCGAATCGATCACGCCGGTATCGACCAGAAAATTCTGTCCGAAACGCTTGCGCGCGAAATGGCCCTGGTGCTGTCTGCTGGTGGACATCGAATGACGCTACAAAAAAGGAACGGAAAAACTCAGGCGGCGCGACGGTGGCGCGCCATCGAAACGGCGGTGTCGATGGCGGCAATCAGGCTGCCCGAGTCCGCGCGGCCGGTGCCTGCGAGGTCGAGCGCCGTGCCGTGATCGACCGAGGTGCGGATGATCGGCAACCCGAGCGTGATATTGATGCCTTCGCCGAACGTCGCGTATTTCAGAACCGGCAAGCCCTGATCGTGGAACATCGCCAGCACGCAGTCGGCTTCGTTCAGGTAACGCGGCTGGAACAGCGTGTCGGCCGGATACGGGCCGCGGGCGTCGATGCCCTCGCCGTTCGCCAGCTTCAGCGCCGGCGCGATGACATCGATTTCCTCGTGACCCAGGTAACCGTTTTCGCCCGCGTGCGGGTTCAGGCCGGTCACGAGAATACGCGGCGCCGGCAAGCCGAAATGGTGGCGCAGGTCGTGGTCGATGATGCGCAGCGTGCCGGCGATGCTCTCCACCGTCAACGCGGCCGAGACGTCCTTGAGCGGCAGGTGCGTGGTGGCGAGCGCCACCCGCAGCGGCCGCTGGCCGGTGCCGGCCAGCATCATCACCACGTGCGGTGTGTGGGTGCGCTCGGCCAGATATTCGGTGTGGCCGGTGAACGGCACACCGGCATCGTTGATGGTGCTCTTTTGCAGCGGCGCGGTGACGATCGCGTCGAACTCGCCGGCCACCGCGCCGTCGATGGCGCTATCGAGCAGATTCAGCACATAGCGCCCGTTGGCCGCGTCGAGCTTGCCTGCTTGCGACGGCACACCAAGCGGCTGATGTTGCACGCGGATGCGCGCCTGGCCTGGGCCGGACAGCGTCGCCCAATCCACGCCCACTGCGCGGGCCCGCTCGGCGAGCAGTCCCGCATCGCCCAGCACGGTGAAATGCGCGTCGGGCCAGTGTGCGGCCGCTGCCGCCAGCGCCTGCACGGTCAGTTCGGGACCGACGCCGGCAGGCTCGCCGGTCGTGATCGCGATCTGCAGCGGGGCGCGGGACGGTTGGGCAGCGGTGGTCATGAGGTTTATTGCAGGTTCGGCTTGCCGATCTTCACATCGACATAGGCCGTGTCGCGCAATTCGCGCAGCCAGTCTGCGTAGGCCTGCTCCGCCTTGCGCTGGCCGATCGCCTGACGCGCCAGATCCATCTGCTGCGCCACTGACCCTTCCGCCTCGCGGCGGCCCAGCACCTGGATCAGGTGGTAGCCGTATTCGCTGCGCACCGGTTCGCTGATCTGACCATCCTGCAGGCTGTTCATGGCGCGCTCGAATTCCGGCACGGTCTCGCCCGGGCTGATCCAGCCGAGGTCGCCACCTTGCGATGCCGAACCGTCCTGCGAGTAGGTGTGAGCGAACTTGGCGAAGTCGCCGCCTTCAGAGATTTCACGTTTGATTTCGAGCAGCTTCTGACGCGCCGCCGGCTCCGACATGCCCTCGCCGACGCGCAGCAGGATGTGGCGCACGTGAGTTTGCGTCAGGTGGGTCGAATCGGAGCTCGCGGCGCCCTGAGCGGCGCGGCGCTCAACCAGACGCATGATCTCGAAGCCGTCCGCGGTGCGGATCAGATCCGGATTCACCGCGCCCGGACGCAGCGTCGAAGCCGCTTTCACGAACTCGGGCGGCAGTTGCGACATGGCCTGAAAGCCCATGTCGCCGCCCTTCGAAGCATCCGCCGCTTGCGAATCGGCCTTGGCGAGCTTCTCGAACTTCGTGTCGCCGGAGGTGGCCTGCTGCAGGATGGCCTGGGCCTTCTGCTCGGCCGCCACGATGTCGTTCTGCGCCGCGTTGGCCGGCACCTTGACGAGAATATGCTCGAGGTGCAGATCGCTCGTCAGGCCGACGTTCGGTCCACGCTGGCTGGCGATGTAGTTCGCCACTTCGGCGTCCGTTACCGTCACCTTGCTATCCACTTCCTTTTCGCGCAGACGCGACAGGGTCAGCTCCGTGCGGGCGTCGCGCGTGAAGGTGGACCAGGGCACGCCCTGTGCCTCGATCTTCGAACGGTACACGTCGAGCGTCAGATTGTTGGCCGCGGCGAGCCGTTCGAGGGTCTTTTGCACGGCGGCGTCGTCGACGGTAATACCGTCTTCCTTGGCGCGCTGCAACTGGATGCGCTCCAGCACCATCTGGTTCAGCACCTGCTGACGCAACTGGTCGGTCGGCGGAAGCGGCGCGTTTTGCTGCTGCAGACGATGCGCGATCAGGCCGACGCGCTCGTCGAGCTCGCGCTGCGTGATCACGCCGTCGTTGACCACGGCGGCGATCGTGTCGACCGTCTGGCCGTTGTTGGCGGCGGCCTGTGCCTGCCGCGCGCCCGCATTGGGCAGATCCTGCGCCTGTGCCGGCGCGACCGACAGGAAAGAGGCCGCGGCGGCCAGACCGGCCGCAAGCGATACCAAGCGAAGCTTTTTCATGATTCCCACAGATACTCCAATGATGTCGGGCACGCCCCGCCCGTCTTTGCGCATTTTATAGACGCTCTCACACGTCAGTCGTAATTGGTAAAACGCGCCTCCGGCGCCGGAGACGGCGGCAGCGGCGTATAGCCCGGCACGCCCGAGCGGAATGCGGCGATCAAGCCATTGTCGACGCTCGACAAGCCCTTGAACGTGATTTGCGCCAGCAACCGCGTGCCCTGAGTCGGCTTACTCTGGCTGTTGACGCCGTCCGCATAGCGCTGCACGCCGACGCCCAGCACCCAGCAATCCGCATCGTACTGCAGGCCGATCAGGCTATCGACAAGCGCGTGCCCCTGCAGATCGTAGTTCAGGCGCGCCACACTATACACGTGGTGCGTCAGCGGCCACTGTGCCGAAATGGTGATCTGGTTGACCGGCGTATTGTCCAGCGTCGTATCGGCACGCGTGTACCGATAGGCGAGGTTGATCACCTTGCCCGATTCCGGGCTGAAACCGAAGCCGATGCTGCTCTGGGTAAGCCGGTTGTTATCCGCATTATATTGGACCGCGGTTTCCGACGCGAAACCCGCCCCGAGCTTCAACGACGCGCCGGCAATCAGGTCCGAATGAGTGGCCTGCGCGGGCGTCTGCGTCGGCAGCAGCGTGACGCGCTGATCCTGGAAGTAGTACTGCTGCGCCAGCACGAAGCGCGCGCGCTCATCCCCCGTTGCCGGATTGATGAAGCGCGTGGTGACGGCAGCCGTCAGACGGTTCGCATCGGCGATCCGGTCGTCGCCGACGAACGTATTCGGCGTAAAGATTTCCGCCAGCCCGAAGTCCGCGTCAGCCGTGTCGAACAGCGGCGCGAAGGTCTGGTTGTGGTACGGCGTATAGACGTAGTAGAGCCGCGGTTCGAGGGTCTGAATGTAGTCCTGACCGAAGAGCCGTACCGAGCGCTCGAAAATCAGGCCGGTATCGAACGAGAAGGTCGGAACCTGCTCGGTGAAGTTCTTCGGCTGGCCAGCCGGCGCGCCGCTGCCGATATTGCTCAGGTCGTACGACGCGAAGTGCCACTGCACCTTCGGCGTCACGAAGTACCCCGGACCGACCACCGAATACGACACGTACGGGTCGAAGGTGATCCGGTCGCCTTCGGTCGAATCCGCGGTCGTGATGCGGAAGCGCGAGAAGTCCCCGGTCGCGCCGTAATCGAAGCCGCCGACGTTGTACTGGGTGTACTTGACGTTCAGTTCGGGTTCACGCCCATAAGGCGCCACCGACGGGTAGAGCGTCTGCCAGTTCTGCTCGCGCGCGAGCACCGACCACGGACCGTTGTTGTACGTCAGCCCGGCTTCCTGCTGGTACAGCAACTGCGTACCGTTGAGGATCTGGCTGGACACCGAGCCGAGATCTTCCGGGAACGTGTTGTCCGAGACCTTGTTGTAGTAGATGTAGCCGCCGAAACCGTTACCGAAGTTCTGGTTGTGCTGGATGAACAGCGCGTAACGGTTGGTCTTCGTAATCGCGTCGTCCGGCAGGAACGTGCCGCTGATCGTGCCGGAGTAGTTCGCCGACAGATAGCGGAACGACTCGTTCAGCTCGAGACCACGCTTCGAGATCAGGTTCGGCGTCAGCAACAGGTCGCGGTTCGGCGCGATGTTGAAGTAATACGGCAGGTTGATTTCGAACCCGTTGGTCGAGCCGAGCGAGAAGGTGGGCGGCAGGAAGCCGCTGCGCCGGTCGCCGGACAACGGGAACGACAGCCACGGCGAACCGAAGATCGGTAAGCCCTGGAAAAACAGCACGGCGTTGTGCGCCACGCCTTCGTCGGCGCCGGTATCGAAATCGAATTCGCTGCCGCGGATGTACCACGCCGGATGGCTCTCGCACTGGCACGCCGTGTAGGTGCCTTGCGAGAAGACCGAGCGCTCGTTGTCGAGCATGTCGACACGCTCCGCGCTGCCCGAGCCGCCCGTGACGTTGAAGTGATACTTCGGCGAGGTCATGTAGCCCTCGCTCGAATCGACCTGCATGTGCGCTTCCGGCCCCACGAAGGTCGCGCCGCTGTTGATCACGTGCACCTTGCCGTACGCGTCGGCCATGTCGGTGTCTTGATCGTAGTGCAGCGCATCGGCCTTGAGCGTGAAGGTCGGACGGCGCACTTCGGCGGAACCCTTGGCGGCCAGATCCTGGTCCGAGGTGCCGCTCGTGTAGTCGCCGAGCACGAAGGTCGCCGGCCGCTGGTCCGGGCTCAGCGGGTGCTCTTCGAGCTGCGGGGCAAGCCGCATGCCCCACGGCGCATCGATTGGCTGCGGCTGCGCAGCGTCGCCCGACAACTGGGCGTGCGAAAGCGCGGGCATCAGGCCCGGCACGGCAAGCAACGCCGCGACGAGCCGCCTTCGGCGGGGCACGCCGCCACGAGAGGGGGTCGTTTGGGAAAGCTGTCTAGGCGGCATGTATCGT
Organism: Paraburkholderia sp. SSBN10T; assembly: GCF_056619545.1. NCBI lineage: Bacteria > Pseudomonadati > Pseudomonadota > Betaproteobacteria > Burkholderiales > Burkholderiaceae > Paraburkholderia > Paraburkholderia sp. SSBN10T. The sequence goes on along the minus strand of NZ_JBWQQI010000040.1, from coordinate 17,047 downwards.
TTGGCGAATCGGCCCGGCCGCCGGCTTCTGCAATCACAATCCTCCGCCTGAGCAGCCCGGCCGTGATGGTCGGCTACCCATCAGTCAAATTACAACCGGTCGAACGATGAGGCAGGCGGTAAGGCGGAATGAGCGAAAGCCAGCGTGAGCCGCGTCAAAAAAGTCGTGGGGTATTATATGGCAAGACGTTGCCCCCCTGAATTTGCCTTCCGGTTTTCATGACGCTGCCCCCTGCCTCCCACTCCCCCGACACCCGCCTGCCACTGCTCACCGCCTGGCTGCAAAGCCACGCGAACCGTTACGCGCTCGACCTGACAACGCTGGTGCCCGCCTCCAGCGACGCCAGTTTCCGCCGCTATTTCCGCCTCACGGGTAAGGAAACGGAAGACGCTACCGGCACGACACTGATCGCCGTCGATGCCCCGCCGCCGGAAAAGTGCCGCGAATTTGTGCAGGTGGCCCAGTTGCTGAGCGCGGCCGGCGTGAACGTCCCGCGGGTGCTGGAGGTCGATTTCGAAGCCGGCTTCATGCTCGTCACCGATCTGGGCACCAACGTCTACCTCGGCGCGCTGAGCCCGGACAACGCCCGCCCGTTGATGCGCGACGCGCTCGACGCGCTGATCCGCTGGCAGCTTGCCTCGCAGCCCGGCGTACTGCCGCCGTTCGACGAAGCCTTCCTGCGCCGCGAAATGGAGCTGATGCCGGAGTGGTTCATCGGCCGGCATCTGGGCCGCGAAGTCGACGAGAAGACCCGCGGGCTGCTCGATCGCACTTTTGCGTTGCTGATCGCCAGCGCCCAGGCGCAGCCACAAGTGTTCATGCTGCGCGATTTCATGCCGCGCAACCTGATGGTGATGCCCGCGCCCAATCCGGCCAACCCGGGCGTGCTCGACTTCCAGGACGCGGTCTACGGGCCGATCACCTATGACGTCGCCTCGCTGTTGCGCGACGCGTTCCTGAGCTGGGACGAGGAGTTCGAGCTCGACTGCTTCGTGTACTACTGGGAGCGGGCGAAAAAGGCCGGCCTGCCGGTCGATGCCGATTTCGGCGAGTTCTACCGGCAACTCGAATGGATGGGCCTGCAGCGGCATATCAAGGTGCTGGGCCTCTTCTGCCGGATCAACTACCGGGACCACAAGCCGCATTACATGAAGGACCTGCCGCGCTTTATCGGCTATGCGCGCAAGGTGGCCGAGCGTTACCGGCCGCTGGCGCCGTTCGCGAAGCTGCTCGACGAGCTGGAAGGCCGTGCCGCCGAAGTCGGCTACACCTTCTGAGCCCGGCGCACGCACCATGACAATGCTGACCAAAGCAATGATTTTTGCCGCCGGGCGCGGCGAACGGATGCGTCCGTTGACGGACCATACTCCGAAGCCGCTGCTCGAAGCGGGCGGCAAGCCGCTGATTGTCCGGCAGATCGAGCGGCTCGCGCACGCCGGTTTGCGGACCATCGTGATCAACCATGCGTGGCTCGGCGAGCGCATCGAAGCGGCGCTGGGCGACGGTTCGCGCTGGGGCGTGCAATTGCGCTATTCGCCCGAGCAGGAAGCGCTCGAGACAGCCGGCGGTATCGCGCAGGCGCTGCCGCTGCTGGAAGACGGCGCGGCAAGCGAGATCTTTGTTGGCGTGGCCGGAGACGTCTACTCCGATTTCGATTACTCGCGCTTGCATGCGCACGCCGGGCGGCTCGCCGCGCAGGCCGATCCGGGCATGCATCTGGTGATGGTGCCGAATCCGCCGTTTCATCCGGCCGGCGATTTCGGCCTCGTCGACGGGATCGTGTCGAGCGATGCGCAGCCGCGGCTCACCTTCGGCAGCATTGCGTTGTACGACACGCGCATGTTCCGCACTTTGCCTCGCGGCACGCGGCGCGCGCTGACACCGTACTATCGGGAGACCATCGCACGCGGCCTCGCCACCGGCGAGTTGTATGAAGGCGCCTGGGACAACGTCGGCACGCCTGAACAGTTGCAGGAGCTGGACGAGCGGGTACGGCGCGCGGCCACCACTGCGCAGCAGAAACAGTAAGAGCCCAGGGTCTGTTGACGCTAACAACGGGCTTGCGCTGACCCTAGCGCCCCGCCTCGCCCGCCGCCACCACGTCCGGCGCGGCCTCGGCCTGCGCCGCCGCGCGCTGCTGCAGCGCCCACATCTGCGCAAACAGGCCGCCGGCCTCCAGCAACTCCGCATATGTGCCGCGCTCGACGATGCGCCCCTTGTCCATCACGATGATCTGCTGCGCGTGCACCACCGTCGACAGCCGGTGCGCGATGATCAGCGTGGTCCGCTCACGGGCGATCTGATCGAGTTCGTGCTGGATCGCGCGCTCGGAACGCGAATCGAGGGCGGAGGTCGCTTCGTCGAACAGCAGGATCGGCGGATTCTTCAGGATCGTGCGGGCAATCGCCACGCGTTGCTTCTCGCCGCCCGACAGTTTCAGCCCACGCTCGCCCACCGCCGTCTCGTAACCGTTCGGCAGGCCTTCGATGAAATCGTGGATATGCGCGGCCCGCGCCGCCGCGATCACCTCGTCGCGCGTCGCGCTCGGCCGGCCATAGGCGATGTTGTAATAGATCGAGTCGTTGAACAGCACCGTATCCTGCGGCACGATGCCGATCGAGGCCCGCAATGAGTCCTGCGTCACGTCGCGGATATCCTGGCCGTCGATCGTGATCGCGCCGCCTGTCGCCCGGTCCAGGTCGTAGAAGCGAAACATCAGGCGCGCGAGTGTCGACTTGCCGGAGCCGCTGTGACCGACCACCGCCGTGGTCGTGCCGGCCGGGATCGTGAAGCTCACGTCCTGCAGGATCTGCCGCGCGGGCTCATAGGCAAAGTTGACATGCTCGAAGCGCACTTGCGCGCCGCGCACCGCGAGTTCCTGCGCGCCGGGTACATCGGGCACTTCCTGCGGCGCACCGAGCAGCGTGAACATGCGGTCCATGTCGGTGAGACTCTGCTTCAGTTCACGGTACACCACGCCGAGGAAGTTCAGCGGAATGTAGAGCTGCAACATAAAGGTGTTGATCAGCACCAGATCGCCGAGCGTGAGCTTGCCCGCCATCACGCCCTCGGTCGCGCGCCACAGGATGAAGACCAGCCCCGTGCCGATAATCGCCTGCTGGCCGAAGTTCAGCACCGACAACGAGTTCTGCGACTTGATCGCCGCCGCGCGGTAGCGCTGCAGGTTCTCGTCATAGCGCTGCGCTTCCCATTCCTCGTTGCCGAAATACTTGACCGTCTCATAGTTGAGCAGCGAATCGATCGCCCGCGAGTTGGCGCGCGAATCGAGATCGTTCATGGTGCGGCGAAAATGCGTGCGCCACTCGGTCATCTTCACCGTGAAGGTGATGTAGACCGCCAGCGCCACGAAGGTGACGACCGCGTAATACGCCTCGTATTTGACGACGAAGAAGCCAAGCACGAGGCCCACTTCGACCAGCGTGGGCAGGATGCTGTAGAGCGAATATGAAATGAGCTGCGTAATGCCGCGTGTGCCGCGTTCGATGTCGCGCGACATGCCGCCCGTTTGTCGTTCGAGGTGAAAGCGCAGCGACAGCCCGTGCAGATGGCGGAACACCTTGAGCGCAAGCTGACGCACTGCGCTTTGCGTGACTTTCGAAAAGAGAATTTCGCGCAGCTCGGTGAACAGCGAAGTGGACAGCCGCACCACCGCATAGGCGACCACCAGCAGGCCGACACCGCCGAGCAGCACGATAGCCGGCGCGTGATCGGCGCGGCCGAGCGCCGTCAGATGCCGTACCGAAGCGAGACTGTCGACGATCCGTTTCATGACGATCGGCACGCCCAGATTGGCGACCTTCGCGCCGATCAGACAGGCCAGCGCCAGCAGGACCCGGCCCTTATAGGTCGCCAGGTACGGCAGCAACGAAACGATCGTCTGCCAGTCGTTGCGCGGCTGGGTCGAGATCGGCGAGGGTTCGGAGGGGGCGGAATAGCGGCGCATGGGGATCGGCTGGAGGTGGGCTGGAACAGACAGAGGCAACAGCCGCGCGCGCCGCTTACAGCAGACTTTTTGGCGCGCGACCCGGCTGGGCGCTTTCCCGTACAATTCCTGATCTTTCTATTGTCGCAGAAGCCGGCTGGCGCCGCTTTTCATGGGCTGGCCGCTTGCCGGTCGTAATGTTGTCGTGAAGAACCCGCCTGCCAGCCGAGCCAATCCGTTCTCATGGGTGCCCCGATGACCGAGCAACTTCAACTCCCGCAAAAATCGTGTGCGCTGCGCGTCGTGCCGCAACCGTCGGATGCCAACGTCCACGGCGACGTCTTCGGCGGCTGGATCATGGCGCAGGTCGATATTGCCGGCTCGATTCCCGCGAGCCGCCGCGCCAACGGCCGGGTCGCGACCATCGCGGTCAACTCGTTCGTGTTCAAGCAGCCGGTGTTCGTCGGCGATCTGCTGAGCTTTTACGCGGATATCGTCAAGACCGGCAATACCTCGGTCACCGTCGAAGTGACCGTCTACGCACAGCGGATGAGTCTCAACGAAGACGTCGTCAAGGTGACCGAAGCGACGCTGACCTATGTCGCCACCGACAGCGACCGCCGTCCGCGCGCCCTGCCCGCACTCGATTAACCTAGGCGGGCGGCGATTTTTCATCGCCGGTGGCGCGGCGATTCCGCAACGGCAAGCCGGAACGCCGCGCCCGCGCCGCGCCAACGCGAATCTCCAGAATGCGCGAAAATCGACGCCATCGCGCCGGGCGGCCACGCACGCCCCCATCGTGCGCGCTCGACCTGTGCATCCAGAATGGGAGTGTGGCGTTGAATCAGAAATCTTCTTCCGCGAACGCGGACGGTGTGTTCGAGCCGTTCGACATCAGCGACGTGCCGCTCGAAGTGTTCGAGCACGGCGAGCGCTTCGGCATGAGCTTCCAGCACCTCAGCTCGTTCGGCGGCGGCTCGCAATTGAGCGTCTCGATGGAGACGCTGCCGCCGGGCAAGCAGGCCAACCAGTTCCACTATCACCTGCTCGAAGAGGAGCACGTGATGATCCTCGAAGGCAGTCTGACGCTGCGCCTGGGTGCGCAGGCACACGTCATGTCCGCAGGGCAATACGTCTGCTTTCCGGCCGCCCAGGCAGTCGGCCATGCGCTCTTCAATCACACCGCGCAGCCGTGCCGGTATCTGGTGTTCGGCAATCCGCAGGCGCACGATGTCGCGGTATTTCCCGATTCGGGCCGCGTAAGCGTCAAGCTGACCGGCGAGAGTTACCGGAAGTCCGCGCGCATGGAGTACTGGGATAACGTGGACACGACCGGGCCGACCTGAAACGCGTCCGACTCATGCTGCCCGATGCTCCTGCCTGATGCCTGAAACTCATGCATCTGCCGCGCCGGCACGCGGCGTCAGACTCAAACGCGTGGGTTGATGCGTGAAGTCAGCACGTGATCGGCCCACTCCCCGTTGATCTTCAGGTAGGCGCGGGCGAGACCCTCGCGTTCGAAACCGAGCTTCGCCAGCAGCTTGCCGCTGCGCAGGTTCTCCGGACGATGATTGGCCATGATCCGGTGCAGCCGGTACTGGTTGAACACATGCTCGATGGCGGCGCTGAGCGCTTCGCTCATCAGGCCGCGCCCTTCGTAGCGGCTGCCGATGGAAAACCCCAGAAAGCAGGCCTGAAAGGGACCACGGACAATGTTTGTGAAGTTGCACTCACCCAACACCGCGCCGGTGATCCGGCCACGCAGCAGCAGGTGCAGCGCGACGCCGTCGGCCATCTGCTGCTCCATCAGCGCAACGCGTTGCTCGACTGCCGGCAAGGTGAAGAACTCGGGCACGCGCAGCGGTTCCCATGGTTGCAGGTGGGCGCGATTTTCGATCTGGAACGCGAGCAATGCTTCGGCATCCGTACGGGCGACGGTGCACAGCCGCACACGCTCGGTCATGAGGCCATCGGCGGGAAACTCGGGTGGGTTCAATTGGTGGTTTCTCCGCTCAGGCTGCGATCGAGAAATGCGAGAAACGTTGCGCGTTCGGCGGGTTCGGAGACGCGAAAGCGCTCCCATTCCGTACTCACCCGCAGGTCGGCGAAGAGGCCTGCCGGATCCTCATGAAAATGCAGAAACGCTTTCCCTTTGCGATAGAACACGCCGGGGCGCGGCTCCTTGAGTTCCCCGCGCGCGCGGATCGCGCCGATCAGAACGGCGAGCGTGTCGAGGGCCACCGCTCCAGCATGTTTCATCGATCAGGCTCCTGCAGGCCGCGCCGTCACTGGCAACGCGCCCGCTTGCAATTGTTCACAAGTGCCGATAATAAAACGTCGTCGCGCAAAATTCGCCATCCGGCATCAACGCGTACTTCGGCACTGAGCCCACGCGCTGCCAGCCGGCCCGCTCGTACAAACGCTCGGCGGCGCCGCCGGTGACAGTATCGAGCACCAGCACGCTCTTGCCTTCCTCACGCGCCGCCACTTCGACCGCCGCCATCAGCCGCTGCGCGATACCCTGGCGCCGTGCCTTGCGGCACACCAGCATCTTGGCGACGTCGGCACGATGCGGCTGATTGTCGGGCTGCGCCAGCACCAACTGCACGGTACCGAGTATCTCGCCGTCACGGTTCTCCGCGATCAGCAGCGCCCGCTCGTTGCGCGCCACGCCTTCGGCGACGCCGCGCCAGAACGCCAGCGCCTTCTCGCGCCCAAGCGGCAGCATGAAGCTCACCGACGCGCCGCCTTCGACGCAATCGATCAGCACATCAGCCAACGCGTCCACGCAGACCGCCGCCTCGTTCGCGCCGATCCGTCTTACGTTCGCCTCCTGGTTCATCCATTTCTCCTTGCCGGCATGAAGCTCATGCTGGTTAGCGCCACCAGATAGCGGGCCGGCTCGCGCGTGGGGTTACGAAACACCATCGGACAATCGAGACGCATCGAGAGACAGTCGCCGGTTTCCAGACGCCACTGCACGTCGCCGACCGTCAGCTCCATCACGCCTTCGATCACCCAGACCTGCTGATGAACCTCAACGTCGCGTGCACTGGTGTCGTAAGCGACCCGCTGGCCGGCCGGAAAATGAACCTCCACCAACTGGATCGGCGAGCGTGCGGCAGGCGACAGGTTGCGGCGGATGTAGCCCGAAGTCGGATCGGTCCATACCGGCTGGTCGGCGGCGCGCGCCAGCGGCGAAGGCTCGGCGGCCGAACCGGCGCTGTCTTCGAACAGCGAGGCGAGCGTGACGGAGAGCGCCGTGGCGAGCTTGTCGAGCACGGTGGCCGTCGGGCTGCTCTGGCCGCGCTCGATCAGCGAAATCGTGGAGCGGCTCACGCCGCTGCGTTCGGCGAGCGCATCGAGCGAAAAACCCTGGGCGTCGCGCAGCTCGCGCACGCGGCTGGCAATTCGATTGTTGATGTCCATATCATCTAGTTTAATAGAAAATAATTCTAGCAAACTAGATTTTTCTGGCGACAGCGGAAGCCGCCGCTGAGCGTCATGAACTCCTCCCGGACGCGCGGCGGCCGCTTACGCCTACGCCAAAACCGCCGCGCCGCCCTGCAGCAAGCCGGGAATCGCGTCGCGCGGCATCGGCCTGGAGAAGAAGAAGCCTTGCATCTCGTCGCAGGAGCGCTCTTTGAGAAAATCGAGCTGTTCCGAGGTCTCGACGCCTTCGGCGATCACCTGCAGGTTCAGCGAATGCGCGAGCGCGATGATGGCCGAGGTGATCGTTTCGTCGTCGCCCGAGGTGCCGATGTCCGAGACAAACGAGCGGTCGATCTTCAAACGGTCGACCGGGAAGCGCTTCAGATAGCTCAGGCTCGAATACCCGGTGCCGAAGTCGTCGATGGCAAGCCCGATGCCGAGCGCGTGCAGCGCATTGAGCATCGTCACCGCCTCTTCGGCATTGCGCATGATGGTGCTTTCGGTCAGTTCGAGTTCGAGGTAGCGTGGCTCGAGCCCGGTCTCCTCCAGCACCTCGGTGACGACCCTGGCAATATCGTGCTGCTGGAACTGCCGCGCCGAGAGGTTCACCGAGACGCGCGCCGGCGGCAAGCCCTCGTCTTGCCAGGCCTTGTTTTGCCGGCACGCCTCGCGCAGCACCCATTCCGACAGCGGCCCGATCAAGCCGCACTCCTCCGCCACCGGAATAAACGACGACGGCGGAATCAGGCCCACTTCCGGATCCTGCCAGCGTACCAGCGCCTCCATGCCGACGACCTGCCCGCTCACGATATCCACCTGCGGCTGGTAATGCAGCAGGAACTCGTTGTCGCGCAGGGCGCGCCGCAGACGGCGTTCGAGACTCAGCCGCGCACCGGCGCTCGCGTTCATCTCGGGCTGGTAGAACTGGAAGGTGTTGCGGCCCATGTCCTTCGCGCGATACATGGCGAGGTCGGCCTTTTTCATTAGCGTTTCGGTATCGTCGCCGTCCTGCGGGAACAGGCTCGCCCCCATGCTGCAGCCCACGTACAGTTCGGTGCCGTCGAGCCATACCGGCTCGGAGATCGAAGCGCGCACCCGTTCCATCCACGCAATCAGCGACTGCTCGTCGACCGTATCGGTCATCACGATCACGAACTCGTCGCCGCCGTGACGCGCCACCGTGTCGCTTGCCCGCGCGCAGCGCGCGAGCCGCTCGGCGACCACGCTCAGCAGGCGGTCGCCGACGCTATGGCCGAGGCTGTCGTTGACGTTCTTGAAGCCGTCCAGATCGATGAACACCACCGCCACGCCTTTGTGGTGGCGCTGCGCCACGATCAAGGCATGCTGCAGCCGGTCGCGCAGCAGGTTGCGATTCGGTAGCCGGGTCAGGCTGTCGTAGTTGGCCTGATACTCGAGCTGCTCCTGATAGCGGATCAGGTCGGTGACGTCGTTGATGACGCCGATATGGTGGGTCGTCTCGCCGTCCGGATTCGGCACCGGCGCGATAAAGAGCTGGTTCCAGAACAGCGCGCCGTCCTTGCGGTAGTTGCGCAGCACCGCACTGACTTCGCGATTGGCGGCGAGCGCCTGGCGGATCGAGGCGATCCCTTCCTGGTCGCGGTCGTCGCGTTGCAGCAGGCGGCAGTCCAGGCCGATCACTTCCGCCGGATCGTAGCCGGTGATGCGCTTGAAGGCCGGGTTCACATACTCGATCAGATTGCCGGCACTGGTCGGCCCGGTGATCAGGATCGCGTTGACACTCGCATCGAGCGCGCGGCTTTGCAGGCGCAACGCGAGGTCGGCGCGCTTGCGCTCGGTGATGTCGGTGTACGAGCCGAGCACGCCGATCACCCGCCCGTCGCTATCGGTGAACGGCAGCTTGCTCGTCACGGTGGTGCGGTGCACGCCGTCGATCAGGAGATCGACTTCGAAACTCATCTTCGGCACACCTGTTTTCACCACCTCGGCATCGTGCGCGCGGACCTGCTCGGCAAGCGCGCGCCACGGCAGATCGTAGTCGGTCTTGCCCACCACCTGTTCCGGATACGCGAGCCCGGCGTCCCGCGCAAACGCCATATTGCAGCCGAGGTAGCGCGACTCCTGATCCTTCCAGAAAATCCGCTGCGGGATATTGTCGATCACCGTCTCGAGCATCTGGTTCGAGCGCTGGGCTTCGGCCTCCGCGTTGATCTGCTCGGTCACGTCGTCGGCCAGCACGAAGATCGCGGGGCGGCCCATGTAGGTCAGCGAGTGATACGAAATATCCGCGCTGATGGTCGAGCCGTCCTTGCGCCGGTGATGCCACACGCCCGCCATGGTGCGGCCCTGCTGCGAACCGCCTTCGCTGCGCAGCAGATGCGATTCGAGGCGGCCGACCTCGCCGGTGGGCCGGATCGCACGAATCGTCATGGCGAGGAACTCGCTCTCCGTATAGCCGTATTGCTGCATGGCCGCGGCATTGACCGCGAGGAAACGCAGCGTCTCGCGATCGAAGATGTACATCGGCACCGGATGGGTGTCGAACAGGCCGCGAAAGCGCTCGTCGTTGCGGCGCAAGGCCTTGGCGACGCGCAGCCGTTCGCGCGCGGCGCTCTCGCGGGCGCCGAAGGTGTAGATCAGGAGCGAGCTGCCCGCCAGCATCGTGACGATCAGCAGCAGCATCGCGTGCTGGGTCTGCCGGGCCGACTCCGCGAGCGATGCCTGCAGCGCGCGGTCCTCCTGCTGCCGCAGCCCCGCCAGCGCCGTCTCCACCTGGTCCAGTTGCGTGCCGAGCCGCGTATAGGCCGAGGCCGCCCAGGCGCGCGATTCGTCCGGGCTGCTCGCCTGAGCCCGCGCCAGCGCCACCGCGATGTCGTGTTGCAGCGCCTGGCCGGCGCTGCTCAGCTTGGCCAGTGCGGCCGCCATGGCCGGCTCGTCGGCAAGCTCGGCGGCCAGCGTCAGCTCCAGGCCGGCGAGGGACGCCGCCATCGCCGGCGCAGCGTCAGCCGCCTCCGGCCGCCCAGTCGCCTCGAAGCGCCCCAGCGCGGCGAGGCCGTCGTCGAGCGTCGTCCGGTAGGCGTCGAGATTCTGCCGGACATCGGTCGAACGCAGGGTGCGCACGTCCGCGTCGCGCTGAACGCAGATCTGCGTATAGGCGACGAACGCGTTCGCGCCAACCGCCGCGGCGACCACTGCCAGATTGATCAGCAGCCGCCTCGATAGGAAAGGAGTCATGGGTTCCGAACGTCAGTCGTTCTGCAGGCGGGAGTGCGCCGGGTGTCGTCCGCTTTGGATGCGCCGTGCAACTTCGGCATCTTCTTGCATCTGCGGGGGCTTTTACGCGCCAACCCATGGATAACGGCAACGGTCGGAATAGATTAAGGGTTGAATGTGAAAATATTCTCACGCGGCCGAGGCTGCGCCACGTACCTGCGAGGACCTGCCCGGCCACCCTTACCCGGCGAGCCCGAATTCCTTCATGGCGGGCACGAAGTCGTGGTTGCCTTCCAGCTTGCGCGACAGCTTGGCAAGCACGTAGCGCTTGAACGGCTCGAGCGTGGCCCACTCGTCGGTGCTCGGGGCGCGCAGACTCGCGAGCTCCGCCTGGTGCAGGACGCCGTCCGGTATCGCATCGGTGCGGCGCCACGGCGGGACTTCTTCCGGGGTGAACCATTCCGGCTCGACATTGGCGTGCGTGCGCAGCATTTCGAACAGCGCGTGATCGAAGTTCGGTTCGATGCTGGCGTCCTCCTCGACCGGAAAACGCGCCAGCAGCTTGCGATCCTCGTGCGGCAGGATCTGCCATTGCGCGAGCGAAATGCGCAGTCCGAAGCGGTCGAGATTGAAGCGTACCGACATCGGAATGTAGGTCAGATCCTCCGAAGACTCGACTTCGAATTTGAACAGGAGCGGCGCTTCGTTGAGTCCCATGACAGTGTCCTCGTTGGTGACGGGCAACACGCAACGCCCGCTTGGGGTATTTTAGAACCTTATTCGGGCAGCGGCGGCCGGGCCTGGACGGGCTCGGGCCCCGGAAGCGCTGCCGGTCGAGCCTTATCGGTCAAGGAGTCAGGGTTTTGAACGAACTGGAAACAGCCGGCCAGCCGGGCGCCGTGGAGCGCCAGGTGCGGCGGCATCGCGGTGGCCAGGTGGAGACGGTCACTGACCACGTCGGTCAGGAGTGGCCGGTGGCGCTCGTCTTCAACGGCATTTCGCACGCCGTGATGATGTGCACGCCGCGCGACCTTGAAGCATTCGCGGTCGGTTTTGCGATTTCGGAAGGGATCGTGGCGCGCGGCAGCGATATTCAGGACATCGAGGTCGAACTGCATGACGGCGAATTGCCGCATGCCGAAGTGCAATTGCAAGTGGTGCAACAGGCGTTTGTCGCGCTGAAGGAAAAGCGCCGCGCGCTCGCCGGCCGGACCGGTTGCGGCGTGTGCGGCATCGAAAGCATCGATTTGCTGGATCTGAAGCCGGAGCGCGTGCCCGATACCGGTTTCCTGCAACGGCTCGCACCGGACGCGATTGCCCGCGCGGCGCGCGAACTACCCGGGCACCAAGCGCTGACCCGGCTGACGGGCGGCCTGCACGCGGCGGCATGGTGCGATGCGTCAGGGGCGATCCGGCTCGCCTTCGAGGACGTGGGCCGCCATAACGCGCTGGACAAACTGATCGGCCAACTGGTGCTCGACCGCGCCGATACGAAGGACGGCTTCGTGTTCCTGTCGAGCCGCGCGAGCTACGAACTGGTGCGCAAGGCGGCGCGCGTCGACGTGCCGATGGTGGCGACCATTTCGGCGCCGTCCTCGCTGGCGATTGCGATTGCGCGCCAAGCCGGTGTGCGGCTGGTGAGCTTCTGCCGCGAGGCGGGTTACGTCGACTACGACACGTTGGCGCCGACGTAACCGCTCACCGCTGACCGCACGTACCGCGCCAGCAGGCTCAGTCGAACTGCCGGAAATCCGGCTTGCGCTTCTCGAAGAACGCCTTGAATGCTTCGCGTGCTTCCGGCGCAAGCAGCATCTTGCTGAAGTGCAGCGCTTCGTCGGTCATCTGCGTTTGCAGTTCGTGGTGGCTCGCGCGCTTCATCAGCGACTTGGTGACGCGCAGCGATGAAGCCGGCAGCGCCGCCAGCTTCGCTGCTTGCCCGAGCGCGAATGCGTCGACTTCAGCAGCCGGCAGCAGGCGGTTCACGAAGCCCATACGATGCGCTTCACGCGCGTCGAACGCTTCACCCAGCAACAGCTTTTCCGCCGCGCCCTGATAGCCGGCCACGCGCTGCAACAGCAGGCTCGAAGCCGCTTCCGGGCACAGTCCGAGCTGCGTGAACGGCAACGAGAAAGTCGCCGTTTCGGCGGCATAGACCAGGTCGCAATGCAGCAACAGGGTCGTGCCGATCCCCACCGCCGCGCCCGCCACCGACGCCGCCACCGGCTTCTCCGCCGAGCTGATCGCGCGCAGGAACTGGAACACCGGGGCGTTTTCGCCCACCGGCGGCGCCTTCATGAAGTCCTCCAGATCGTTGCCGGCACTGAAAATGCCCACGCTGCCGCGAAACAGGATGGCGCGCACCGACGCATCGCCCTGTGCCTGAACCAGCGCATCGGCCATCGTCTGATACATGGCGGCCGTAATTGCGTTCTTCTTGTCCGGCCGGTTAAAGGCAATCGTCAGTACGCCGTTGGCGCGCTCGACCAGAATGTCCATCGTCATCTCCTTATAGTCCCGCTCGGTGCCGCTCGATGCCGGTTGCGGCTGAATGGAAAAACGGTTCGCAAGCCGTTCAGCCTGCGAACCGTTCCGGGGTTTCAAGTGGCCCGTGCGTACACGCTTACAGGCGCTCGATAATACCCGCGGCGCCCATGCCCGTGCCGACGCACATGGTCACCATGCCGTACTTGTAGTTGCGACGGCGCAGGCCGTGCACCACGGTCGACGCACGGATCGCGCCGGTTGCGCCGAGCGGGTGTCCCAGGGCGATCGCGCCGCCGAGCGGGTTGATCTTCGACGGGTCCAGACCCAGGTCCTGGATCACCGCCAGCGACTGCGCAGCAAACGCTTCGTTCAGCTCGATCCAGTCGAGGTCGTCGATCTTCAGGCCGGCGGCTTTCAGCGCGGCCGGGATCGCTTCCTTCGGACCGATGCCCATGATTTCCGGCGGCACGCCACGCACCGCAAAGCTGACGAAACGCGCGAGCGGCGTGAGGTTGAATTCCTTCAACATCTTTTCCGAGACCACGATCAGCGCGCCCGCGCCGTCCGATGTCTGCGAGCTGTTGCCGGCCGTCACCGAACCCTTGTTGGCAAACACGGTACGCAGCCTGGCCAGACCTTCCAGCGACGTATCCGCACGCGGACCTTCATCGAGCGCCACTTCGCGCGTCTTCACCTTCACTTCGCCGCTGGCGAGATCGGGGAAACGCTCGGTAATCGTGTAGGCAGCGATTTCGTCGTTGAACTCACCGGCTTGCTGTGCGGCGATCGCGCGGCGGTGCGACTCGACCGAGAACTGGTCTTGCGCTTCGCGGCTGATCTTCCAGCGCTCGGCGACCTTCTCGGCCGTCAGGCCCATGCCGTACGCGATGCCGAAGTCTTCGCTGCGATCGAAGATGTGCGGCGACATCGACGGCTTGTTGCCCATCATCGGCACCATGCTCATCGATTCGCAGCCGCCTGCGATCATCGCGTCGGATTCGCCGACGCGAATGCGGTCGGCCGCCATCGCCAGCGCCGTCAGACCCGAGGCGCAGAAGCGGTTCACCGTGACGCCGCCCACCGTGTTCGGCAGACCCGCCAGCAGCGCGCCCATGCGCGCCACGTTCAGGCCTTGTTCCGCTTCCGGAATCGCGCAGCCGATGATGGCGTCTTCGATCACCTTCGTATCGAGACCGGGCACTTGCGCCACGGCCGACCTGATCGCGTGCACCAGCAGTTCGTCGGGGCGGGTGTTCCTGAACATCCCGCGCGGCGCCTTGCCGATCGGCGTACGGCTCGCGGCGACGATGTATGCGTCTTGCAATTGCTTTGTCATTTAAAGCTCCTTTGTCGACGGGAGTTGGCGCTTTAGCGCCTACTCCCGTCCCATGCAGTCTTGTTGCGGTCCGTCGCTCGTCGCGCTTTAGTTACGCACCGGCTTGCCGGTTTGCAGCATGCCCATGATCCGTTCCTGCGTCTTTTGCGTCCCGAGCAGGTCGACGAACGCACGGCGTTCGAGTTGCAGCAGCCATTCTTCGTCCACGAGGCTGCCCGCTTCGACGTCGCCACCGCACACCGCCTCGGCGATACGGCCGGCGATCAGATAGTCGTGCTCGCTGATGAAACGGCCATCGCGCATGTTGACGAGCGACGCCTTGATGGTCGCAATCGCCGAACGGCCCGCCACCGGTACCTGCGTCACGCGCAGCGGCGGACGGTAGCCCGCGGCGGCCAGCGCACGCGCTTCTTTCTTCGCCACGTCGAGCAGTTCGAACACGTTGAAGACGATCGTGTCGGACGGCTTCAGGTAGCCCATCGTGCGGGCGTCGAGTGCGGAAGCCGAGACCTTCGCCATCGCGGCGTTTTCGAACGACTTCTGCACGAACTTCAGCAGGTCGTTGGTCGCGCCGGCTTGCGTCGCCGCTTCCGCTGCGCGCAGCGCCGCTTCCTTCAGGCCGCCGCCCGCGGGCACGAGGCCCACGCCGACTTCCACCAGACCGAGATAGCTCTCGATGTGCGCCACGCGCTTCGCGCTATGCAGCACCAGTTCGCAACCACCGCCGAGCGCGATGCCCGAGATAGCCGATACGACCGGCACGTTCGCGTACTTCACGCGCAACATGCCTTGCTGGAATTTCTTCACGAACGGCTCGATGCCCTTCGCGCCGCCCATCATGAAGGCGGGCATGGCTTCTTCGAGGTTCGCACCGGCGGAGAACGGACCACCCGGCGTACCGAGCTTCAGCGAGGTGGGCTGCCACACCACGAGGCCCTTGTATTCCTTTTCCGCCAGCTCAATCGCTTGCGTGAGGCCGTCGATCACCGCCGGTCCGATCGTGTTCATCTTGCTCTTGAACGAGACGATCAGTACATCGTTCTCGCCGGCACGGTCGTCGACCCATGCGCGAACCGCGTCGGTTTCGAACAGCGTCTTGCCGTAGGTCTTCGGATCGGCGCCCGTCTCGCCGACGAGCGGCGCGCGGAACACCTGCTTTTCGTAGACGGAGAGCGACGAGCGCGGCACGAACGACTTCGAAGCCGGCGACCACGAACCTTCGTTGGTGTGAACGCCGCCCTTGTCGGCCACCGGACCTTCCAGCACCCACGACGGCAGCGGTGCGTTCGACAGCGCCTTGCCGGCCGCGATGTCTTCCTGAACCCACTCGGCGATCTGCTTCCAGCCGGCCGTCTGCCAGCCTTCGAACGGACCTTCGTTCCAGCCGAAGCCCCAGCGGATGGCCAGATCGACGTCACGCGCGTTGTCCGCGATCGATTCCAGATGCACGCCGATGTAATGGAACACGTCGCGGAAGATCGACCACAGGAACTGCGCTTGCGGATGTTGCGACTCGCGCAGCAGCTTCAGACGCTCCGCCGGCGGACGCTTGAGAATGCGGCCCACCAGTTCGTCGGCCTTCGCGCCGCCGTCGACGTACTCGCCCGTCTTCGGGTCGAGCACCTTGATCGCCTTGCCTTCCTTCCTGTAGAAGCCGCCACCGGTCTTCTGACCGAGCGCGCCCTTCTTCACGAGTTCGGCCAGCACGGCCGGCGTTTCGTAGACCGGGAAGAACGGATCGTCCTTCAGGTTGTCCTGCATGGTCTTGATGACGTGCGCCATCGTATCGAGACCGACCACGTCGGCGGTGCGGAACGTGGCCGACTTGGCGCGGCCCAGGCGCGAGCCGGTCAGATCGTCCACTTCGTCGAAGCGCAGACCGAACTTCGCCGCTTCGGTGATGACCGCGAGGATCGAGAAAATCCCGACGCGGTTGGCGATGAAGTTCGGCGTGTCTTTGGCGCGCACGACGCCCTTGCCGACCACGCTCGTCAGGAACGATTCGAGCTGGTCGAGAATTTCCGGACGCGTCGTCGCGGTCGGAATCAGCTCGACGAGGTGCATGTAGCGCGGCGGATTGAAGAAGTGCACGCCGCAGAAACGCGCTTTCAGTTCATCCGAGAAGCCTTCCGACAGTTCGGTGATCGACAGGCCCGAGGTGTTGGTCGCGAAGATCGCGTTCGCGGCGATATGCGGCGAGACCTTCTTGTACAGGTCGTGCTTCCAGTCCATGCGTTCGGCGATCGCTTCGATCACGAGGTCGCACTCGGTGAGCTTCTCGATGTCGTCGTCGTAGTTGGCGGGCTGGATGTATTGCGCGTCGTCCTTCACGCCAAACGGCGCCGGCGACAGCTTCTTCAGGTTCTCGATCGCCTTCAGCGCGATCGCGTTCTTCGGGCCTTCCTTTGCGGGCAGGTCGAACAGCAGCACAGGCACCTTGGCGTTGATCAGGTGCGCGGCGATCTGCGCGCCCATCACGCCGGCGCCGAGCACGGCTACCTTGCGAATGATCAGATTGCTCACGTCGTTCCTCCGGGGGAGTTATGCGGTGTCGCGGAATTTTCGGTTGCGCGCGGGTTTCGCAATGTCTGGCTGGCGGGGGGGGGGGGGGGGGGGGGGGGGGGGGGGGGGGGGGGGGGGGGGGGGGGGGGGGGGGGGGG
>NZ_JBWQQI010000039.1:0-49626 GCF_056619545.1 Paraburkholderia sp. SSBN10T | reverse complement strand
TCTAGTCCGATTCGCTGGCGCAACCTACCTGCTCTATCTTGCGTGGAAAACCTTTCGCGCGCCCCCGATCCCGGCTACACCGGCAGGAAGCGAAGCTCGTTTTCCCGTTGGAACGATTTTCAGGCAGGGGCTGCTAACCAATCTGCTCAATCCGAAGATGGCGTTATTCGTCCTTGCACTGTTCCCGCAATTTGTACGTCCGCAAGATGGGACAGTGGTCGTTCAGATCTTGACGCTCGCGACAGTGCTCAACTTCATCGGTCTGATCGTGAACGGTGTCGTCATACTTTCCGCCAGCCAACTTAGCCGGCGGTGGGCTAGCCGACGCCGTCAGTCGCGGGCGCCTCAATATCTGCTTGCGTCAGTTTTCGCCGGATTGGCAGCGAAACTTGCTATCGCGAGCCGCAATTGAACACTGGAAAGTAAAGCGTGCTTCATTGCGGTACCAGACAATAATGGTCGACGATCCAGGCGGCTCAATTGAATGTCCCAAGTTGGCCGAACCCGGAAGTTCGGCCAGCGCCCGTCAGTCGCCTGCCCTATCTCGACGCGAACCTCCCTTGTCGACCCTCCTGTATCACATGGTGAATGCAACTGTGTCGGTAAGAGCAAAGGCACTGTACATGTCAAACGAAGGGCCTCGCCTTCAGAAGGTTCGATAGACGTATCGAGCCTAGAGTCAGGTTGACTCACGGTGGAAGCGCCACTAACAGGCGATGGCGCACCTACCGATGCAGTCGGCTCAGTTCGACCCATATCGACCACTAGGTCCAACAGAAAGCGAGCGACCGCTTTCAAGGCCCAACGGACCTCTATGCCTCATTGTGCACTGTGCCGGTCAAAAGGGACGGCGGGGTCCCCCGCGCATTTGTGAACATTACATCTGGTGGCCGAGACTCCGCCCGGCAGCATAGACTCGTCCGTTCCCAGCGTACATCGCATCGTGTGCGTACCGTAAGCAGCATCATCAAGCCCGATTGCCAATGCCCAGCGAGGCACTCTATCCGAGAGAGTACTTCTGTCTCGAGAGCGTGGAGACGAAATCGGCCTGGGTTTATTTCGGCGCAGAACCAGTACCCTGCATGCTTGTGTCACATATACACCTGGCTTAGCGTGAAACCCACCGATGTGCCAGACTACTGTCCAGATCCAGGCAGGAACAGCAAACGAACCGGAGTGTCTTGTCGAACGGACACTTCACGGATGCTCAACACGCGGGGACACGAATGAACGCAGTCACAAAAAACGAACTCTTTCAAGATGCCGCTCAGCGAGCCATCTCCTATTTGCAGTCCGTCCACAACCGACCGGTAACCGCCTCCCGCCAAGCGCTGCAACGTCTCGACGAATTGAAACACCCGCTTCCTCAACAGGGTGTAGATGCGCGAGAAGTTTTGCGTCGCCTGGACGAAATCGGATCTCCTGCGACCATCGCCACGACTGGGGGGCGATACTTTGGTCTTGTGATCGGCGGCGCATTGCCGGCAACCGTCGCTGCGAACTGGCTCGCTGCAGCATGGGACCAGAACGCATGCTTTCGGTGGACCTCCCCGATCGCTGCGACTCTTGAGGACGTGTGCCTGCAATGGCTGAGATATCTATTTGGATTACCGGATGGCGTTGCAGGAGCCTTTGTTACCGGAGCCTCGATGGCGAATATGGCCGCATTGGCGTCTGCCCGCCACGCGCTTCTTTCCCGACTCGGCTGGGATGTGGAAGCCAAAGGACTATATGGCGCTCCAGAACTTCGCGTGATCGTCAGCGATGAGGTCCACGTCACTATATTGAAGGCACTTTCGCTACTTGGACTCGGGCGCGAGCGCGTTATACGGTCCCGACCGATCGCCAAGGTCGACTGCGGCCTGAGAGTCTTCCAAAGCTTGATGACCATACGATTGTCTGTATTCAGGCTGGCAACGTGAACACCGGTGACTTCGATCCTGCTGCCGAGGTCTGCCGGCGAGCTCACGAGGCCAAGGCATGGGTACATGTCGATGGTGCATTCGGTCTTTGGGCACTTGCAAATCGCGACTTTACCGCTTTGACCGAGGGTTTGGCCGACGCTGATTCCTGGGCGACGGACGGGCACAAATGGCTCAACGTTCCCTATGACAGCGGCATCGTTCTTGTCCGCAGGCCGGCGGATCTCCGCGCGGCAATGTCGGCCAGCGCCGCGTACCTGGCCGAAGGTGTCGCAGGCGATCGCGAACCGTCGCACTATACGCCCGAGTCCTCGAGACGTGCACGCGGCGTCGAGATATGGGCTGCACTTCTAAATCTCGGCCGGGATGGCATCGCCGGTCTTGTCGAGCGGACATGCCGCCATGCCCGCTCCTTCGCTCAGGGGCTGAACGACCACGGGTTTGAAATCCTCAATGATGTCGTGTTGAACCAGGTGCTTGTATCGTTCGGATCACCGGAAGCCACACGTGCCGTGATCGATCATCTTCAGGCCGAAGGTGTCTGCTGGTGCGGCGGGACTATCTGGCAAGGTCGTCCAGCCATGCGTATCAGTGTTTCGAATTGGGCGACCACCGAAGCTGATGTGCAACATAGCATCGATGCGATGGTTCGAGCCGCTGCGCAACCTCAGCGTTGAACCGTGGGTATCGAGGTATGCCTGTGAGAAGCGCGAACAGAATCGAGTCTACGGGCGAGCGGTGGCAGCGCGAACTGAGTGTTCTGTCTCGCGGGCTGCTCGTTGTCGTCCAATCTGCAACATCGCGATACTGGCAAGTATCAAGGCGATGGCGGTCACTTCCAATACGCCGACCTTTTCCCCGGCGACCCAACCAATTAGAAGCGCAACGGTAGGTGTAATGTAGGTTGAGCCCGCAGCGGCAACCGCGCCGAGCTCCTGCAGCAGGAAGTAGTAGATCAAAAAGGCGATTCCGGTTCCCAGGATACCAAGTCCGACCACGACACCGGCGGCCGCCCGCCAATCCTGAAGTATGTGCCCTATCCCGGTGAAGTCTGTGAGCAAGGTAAGTATAAGCAGGGCCAGTCCCATCTGCCACGTGACCAACGCCAAGGGTGGGAGGTTGAATGGCGACAGAAAACGGCGGACGTAAACATACGATAGCCCGAGGACGATCGCACCTGCCAACATCCAGAAAACGCCGGCAAGATCGACGGGGTTGTCTGCACCTTCCCAAGGCCGCGCAATCAGAACAATGCCGGCAAACCCTAGAACCACGCCGACCACCATCAACCCGTTCACTTTCTCTGTTCGCAGGAGCAATAGCGAGAAGATAGCGGTAAATATAGCGATCGAGCCACCCAAAACGCCCGCGGTGCCCGAAGGGAGCAGCGCAGTGCCTTTCACGATGGCAACATAGTAGAAAGCTGTCGCCACAGCAGCCATGACGAAAAAGTGCGGCAGATGACGCACCTGGCTACGGTTGATCACTCCCCGATGCCATGCGGCAAGCGCCAGAGGCAGGAAGCCGAACAGTACCCGCAAAAAGGCGATCTGCATTGGGCTGATCAGAGTCGTGGCCCACTTCATGTAGATAAAGTTTGATCCCCAGATGAAGCCAAGAAGGACGAAAGCAGCCTTGGTATCTCTCATCATGCATGCCCCGCCAACCAATGTATGGTCGTCAGTAGATCAAAGCCCAAAATCCGCTGATAGAACAAAAGCGGCATCGCCGTAGGACGTATTGGTCGTGATTCGGCGGCCGCAAACGGGCCGATGTTGCGAATGTTTCTATCGGCTGCTGCCGGACGCAAACTGACGCCACCACCCTGTGCCAGCCCTGCACGCAACTATCGAGAAAGCAAGGCGTAAAGATTTCTTCGTTCTTGTCGATATACTGCACTGATCTGCTGCCCCACCGTGTGGCAGGCGCCTCGTTCACCCGCTATGGCACTTTTCTTTCGGCTTACAGATGCAGTATCGGGCTCGCCGGCTCAACTGAAAACAGCAGTTTGATCGAACCATTGCTAAACGCGGCCGACAAGGTGCGCTACTCCGCCAGGGCGCGCGACTGAAATCAGGTGGTCACATGCTCCGGCGTTGCTTCCGGAGTCCGGTTGACGGTGAACAACGACTGACAATTGATGGCTGATCTTTAAGCGGGCCGGATGCAGACGCAATGCGGAAGACCATGATTCGAATCGCGCGTTCCATTCTGGCAAAACCAGCCCTGTTCATTTTTGCGGGGATTGGTATCACCCTTGCCACCACCGGCGTCACGGTAGTCTCGCTGTACCAGATGAGGCTGGACGCAATGGCGCAGGCCAGCGACGCCGCGAATAACCTCGTGCTCTCCCTGCAAAAGGAGACCGAGCGTAATCTCGACATCTGCCAGCTTGCGATGCGGGATGTCGTGACAAGTATGGAAACCCCCAGTACTCTCCAACTCACTCCCGATGCCCGGCACCTCGTCGCTTTCAGCGCGGCCAAGAATGTAAGGGAGCTGGGTGCGATATACGCAACAGATGCGGCCGGCAACAGCGTCCTGGACTCCCGTTGGCTTCTGCCGCCAAAGCTCAATGTGAGCGACCGCGATTTCTTTCAGGTTCAGCAACAGCAGAAAGGGGCTGGCTTGTATCTCAGCAAGCCCTTCATGCCGCGCCTGGGCAACTCTGGGCAACCGACGATAGCGCTCAGCCTGCGTCTCGATGATGCAAACGGCCACTTTGCCGGGATTGTTGCAGGCACGCTCCGGCTAAGCTATTTCCACCAGCTATTCGAAGACTCGATACTCGGCGATCACGGAACCCTTACCCTGTTGCGCACAGACGGGACTGTCCTGATGCGGCAACCGTATCACGAGAACGATATAGGCCGCACGCTCGCCGGCGGTCACTCCTTTCCCCCGCTCGTGCAAGCGGATCACGGAACCTATGTCGACGTTGCCGTGCTCGACCATATCGAGCGCCTGTACAGCTTCAGGCGGATCGGGGCCTATCCACTGGTCGTGGTCGTCGGTCTGGCGACCGGGGATATCTACGCCGGGTGGCGTAAGCGGGCATTTGCCATTGGTACCGTTACTGCCGTACTGGATGCGCTTACCATCATGCTATGTCTGATGTTCAGCGAACAATTGCGCAGGCGATTCGCAATGGAACGTCAGTTGCAAACGCTGGCATGGTTCGATGCCTTGACCGGCTTGCCCAACCGGGCGCAACTCAACCAGCAAACGCTGCGTATCCTGACGGACGCCAGCCGTGATTCGTCACAGTTCGCGATACTGTTCATTGATCTGGACCGTTTCAAGCGCGTCAACGACACGCAGGGCCATGCTGCCGGTGACGAAGTGTTGAGCGAAATCGCGCGGCGTCTGCGCAATTGCGTCCGCGGCGAGGACGTGATCGGTCGCCTCGGTGGGGACGAGTTCCTGGCAGTCCTGCAAAACTGTGACGTACATAGGGCAGCCCACGTTGCCGCGCACATCCTGCAGGCCCTGTACCAGGCTATCACCGTCAACGCGAAGTACGACACCAGCATCACGCTCAGTGCGAGCATCGGCGTCTCGCTGTATCCCCACGACGGGCAGGACGCCGATACCCTGCTGCGTAATGCAGACATGGCGATGTACAAGGCCAAGAGCACAGGACGTAATCAGGTGCATTTCTATGCTCCCGTGTATCAGCGTCAAGCCAAGGAACAGCTCGAACTGGAAATCGCGCTGCAACGAGCCTTGCAAGGCCGAGCCCTGAGCGTCGCCTACCAGCCCAAGGTCGATGTGACGGGAACACTGCATGGCGCCGAAGCCCTGGTTCGATGGAACGACGAAAAACTGGGGATCATTCCGCCGGACCGCTTCATCGCCATTGCTGAAGAAAGCGGCCTGATTGCAGAACTGGATGCCTGGGTGCTGGACGAGGCCTGCCGTCAACTCGCCAAGTGGCGCGCCGAGGGCATCGCTGTACCGAACATATCAGTGAATGTCTGCGCCGCTGACTTCAAGCGTCCAGATTATCCAGGCTTTATCGCACACACGCTGCGGGTTCATGGTCTGGAGCCTGCCGACCTGATCCTGGAAATGACCGAGCGAGTCATGTTCGATGAGTCGGCCGACGACATTCGCACATCGCTCGCTGCGATACATGCTCTTGGAATAGCGCTGTCGATAGACGACTTCGGTACGGGCTACTCGTCCCTGAGCTATCTGCACCGGTTCCCGGTCAAAGAACTGAAGATCGACAAAAGCTTTGTGCGGGGTATCGGGGCCGATGCAATGGCCGAATCTCTGGCACAGACTGTAATCAACATTGGTAACGTGCTGAAGCTGAGCGTCATCGCTGAAGGCGTGGAAACGCAAGCACAGCGCGACTTTCTACACCGCCACGGCTGCCTGATGTACCAGGGATATCTGTACTCGCCGCCGCTGCCACCGGAAGACTTTGTGCGCTGGGTAGAGACGCAGCGCCAGCAAACCACCCTACGCGAAGCAGGCTAAGCGCTGTTCACGGGCGAACTGTCGCCATCAAGCAAAGCACGAATTTTTCAACGGTATCGAGGTGGAGGGGACCTTCGAGACGGCCTGTCGTTCACCCGTCCACTAGGCATCGGAGCGCTTCAGCCGCATGGAAACCGAGAAACGTTCCGCCGGATGAACGCTGATCGACACCTCGAACGTCTCGCCTGCTGAGTCGAGATATCGCCGCACAATTTCAAGCGCTGCTGTCCCCTTGTCGACCTGCAGCCTTGCCGCCATCTCCGCCGAAATCAGCGTGCCACGCACATCCTGCTGGATCTCCGCAATGCATCGGCCGTAACGCGCTTCGATTAGAGAACTGATCAACGTATCCGGTTGAACTCGCGCGGCCTCTGCGACTTCCGTATAGGCAGGGTCGATATACACGTCGGTCCAGCCGACCGGCGGACTCTGCCTGTCCCCATCGATGCGCAGGCTCGACACACGCAGCCATCGCGCACCGTCAGCGCATTGCAGTGTTCTGGCGAGCTTACCGCTCGCGACGATCTCCTCCGTCGATTGCACCAGACGCAAGTGTTCGGAGCCGAATTGCACGATGTCGTCCACCGACGCAAGCGACGGTCTGAAGTCGTTTCTGGGTTGCGCGGACTCGACACGCGTACCCGCGTTCTTGCGGCGGGACACCAGACCCAACTGCTGTAACTCGTGCAACGCCGCCCGCACCGTATGGCGGCTCGTCTGGTACTGATCGCGCAGCTCCAGCTCAGTCGGCAGTATCGAGCCGACCGGATAGCGTCCGGATGCAATGCCTTCGGTCAAGTCGCGCGCGATATCGGCGAAGTGCGGTCTGTTCATCTCTTTTGCGAGTGTTGCGAGTGGGAATCGTGTTTTTGGAACGCCAGGGTAAATCATAGCTTGTTCCATATGTTCGAACATATTAAGTTTACATATGTCCGGACATATTGAGCGACGCCAATCCTAACGGGCGCTCGCGTCGTCCCTCTTTTCCACCCTTCCTGGAAGTCGCAATGACGAACCGCACTCTCCCAATGGCCAGCACCGTGGTCGACTCCATCCTGTTTCGCGACGCCTTCGGCACCGCGAAGATGCGCGCGCTGTTTTCCGACTACGCACTGGTGCAGCGTTATATCGACGTCGAAGTGGCATTGGCGAAAGCCGAGGCGCGCGTCGGCGTGATCCCGGCGGAAGCCGCTGAGGTGATCGCGCGTGAATCCAGCATCGAGCGGATCGATTTCGACCATATGCGCGAGGAGACCGACATCGTCGGCTATCCGATCCTGCCGCTCGTGCACCAGCTCGTCGAAATGTGCGGCGAGGCCGGCCGGTACGTCCATTGGGGCGCGACGACGCAGGACATCATGGACACCGCCGTGGCCCTTCAGGTGCGCGACGCGCTCGATATGATCGATGGCGACATACGCGAATTGCGCGCGATCCTCGTCGAGCTGGCGAAGAAACACCGCGACACGCCGATGGCCGGCCGCACGCATTTGCAACAGGCGCTCCCGGTCACATTCGGCTACAAGGTCGCGATCTGGCTGGTGATGTTCGACAGGCATCAGGAACGCCTCGCGCAACTTCGCCCGCGCGTGGCCGTGGTTGAATTTGCCGGCGCGGCGGGCACGCTGGCCTCGCTTGGCGAGAAAGGGTTCGAGGTACAAAAGGCACTGGCCGCAGAACTCCAACTCGGGGTGCCGGCAACGACCTGGCATGTAGCACGTGACGGTTTTGCGGAAGCAGTCAACCTGCTGGCGCTCGTCACCGGTTCGCTCGGCAAGATCGCGCTCGACATCATGATCATGGCCTCGACCGAATTTGCCGAGGTGTATGAACCCTTCGTCAAAGGCCGCGGCGCGAGCAGCACGATGCCGCAAAAGCGCAATCCGATTTCGAGCGAACTGATGCTGGCCGCAGCCAAAGCGGTGCGCCAGCACGCGGGCCTGATGGTCGACGCGATGATCCAGGATTTCGAGCGCGCGACCGGCCCGTGGCACGCCGAATGGATCGCGATTCCCGAGAGCTTCATCCTCTCGGCCGGCGCGCTGCATCAGGCGAAGTTCGCGCTCGGCGGCCTGATCGTCGACACGCAACGCATGAAGCACAACCTCGGCATCAGCAAGGGGCTGATCGTAGCCGAGGCCGTAATGATGGGCATGGCGCCTTTCACCGGACGCCAGCAGGCTCACGACATCGTCTACGACGCCTGCCGCAAGGTGAATGAGCACGGCGGCACGCTCGCCGAGGCCCTGGCTGCCCTGCCGGCGGTAACGGCGCATTTCGACCGCGCGGCTATCGAGCGAATGACCGATCCCGCCAACTATCTGGGTCTCGCGCCCCAAATGGTGGACCGCGCCGTGGAACTGTCCAGCGATATCTAAACGCGCCCGCCCAAAGGACGTGGAGGAGTACACAATGAATCACGCGAACGCATCACGCGACGAATCGAGCATCGCCCCGCCGAAGCAACGACCGTGGTACCGCAAACTGGGCATGCAGGTTTTGCTCGCGCTGGTACTGGGTATCGCGGTCGGCCTGCTGTTTCCGAAGTTCGGCGCCCAACTGAAGATTCTGGGCGACATCTTTCTTTCGCTCATCAAGGCCGGCGTCGCGCCACTGGTATTTCTCACGATCGTGCACGGCATTGCCTCGGCCGGCGACGTGAAGAGCGCGGGCCGGGTCGGCTGGCGTTCGATCGTCTACTTCGAGGTCGTCTCGACGATCGCGCTGATGGTCGGTCTGCTTGCCGGCAATCTGCTGCAAACCGGCAAAGGCATGACCTCCGTCGCCGTCGGCGCGATGCCGGCAACCGCGGTCAAAGCCACGCCGCAAGGTTTCGGTGAGTTCGTCATGCACCTCGTACCGGACAACTTTATCGGCGCATTCGTCAAGGGTGAACTGCTGCAGGTCGTGGTGCTCGCGGTGATGGTCGGCATCGGTATTCTTGCGATTCCGGAGAGCCGGCGCGTGAGGATCATCGAAGGGTTCGATCTCGTCTCCGAGGTGCTGTTCTCGTTTATCAACCTCGTGATGAAGCTTGCCCCGCTCGGCACTCTCGGCGCGGTCGCCTACTCGGTAGGCAGTAACGGCACTGCTGTACTGATCGCGCTGGCGCAACTCGTCTTCAGTTTTTACGCAGTGGTGGTGCTGTTCATCGTCATCGTAATGGGCATCATCGCGAAGCTGGCTGGCTTCAGTTTGTGGCGCTTTCTGCGGTACATCAAGGACGAAATCATCATCGTGCTCGGCACGGCGTCATCGGAAAGCGCACTGCCGCGCCTTTTGATCAAGCTCGAGAGACTTGGCTGCGCCAAGCAGACTGTCGGGCTCGTATTGCCGACGGGCTACGCGTTCAACCTCGATGGCACGTCGCTGTTCATGTCGATGGGCGTGATGTTCATCGCGCACGCGTACAACGTGCCGATCACACTCGAGCATCAGATCGGTTTGCTGCTGCTGATGCTGTTGACGTCCAAAGGCGCGGCAACGGTGTCGGGCGGTTCGTTCGTGGTGTTTGCCGCGACTGTGTCCTCGACGGGCATTCTGCCGGTAGAAGGACTCGCGATCATTTTCGGTGTCTATCGGTTCATGTCGATGGCCATCGCAACCTGCAATACGATCGGCAACAGCCTCGCTACAGTGGTGATCGCCAAGTGGTCGCGAACGTTCGATGCCAGCGTTGCGCAGCGGCATCTGTATCCCGAACGGTACCCGGAAACCGCTCGGGCAGATGCCGGTCTCGGAGACGGCAATCTGCTGCCGGAAGATATGAGCGATGCCAATCCGCATCCGGATGGAATTCCGATGAAGAGCGCGGGCACTTCGCTGTGACGGCGTTCAAGCATCGAATGCGTGGTATTGGCTGATGCCGTGGACCGGGGCGAACGTTTCGAACGAGGCTAGCACTGAGCCGTCGTTGATTTTTTCATGAACGCCGCAATGGCTGCCACCACACGGTCCGCTAGCGGGAGATCCGGCTGGTCCCGGCGTTTCGATGTCTACCTGCACTGTCTGTAAGGGGTTCCTGAATGAAGGGCCGTAGCCATTGCGATACTTGCGAGAGTAGACATTTGCATCGTCTCCCCATGACCGATCGCCACTCGCTGGTGGTTCAGCTCAAAGCCGAAGTCTTCGTCATGGAAATCGAAGCGTGATGAGCAGCCCCTGAATACGAACACGCAGTGCCCCGACAAGCGCGGCGACTACGGCATGATCGATTGGCCCCTCGGTTTTGAAATCAATGATCGTACCGGTAGTTTCCGTCGGGCCTAGCGTCACCGCCGGGCCGGCAGGGTTCCCATATTCATAGCGTCGAGACCACGCCTCGGCGTCCCTCAGGCTGGTGAACTGCAATGACGGGCAGGCGAAGTTAGGAAGGGCCGGCCCAATCGCACCTCGCTCGCCCCAGACCAGGTCAAGCAGGATCGACTCCATTTCTGAACTTGAAGGGCGATACACGGGTGCCTGCCCCTGTTGTCCTTGCATCGCAACTCCAAGTCGGCTGGCAAAAAATGTATAACAGAATGCGATTATCCCAGTTCACTCCAAAGTAAGTCCGATAAAGACAATATTTTGTCCGCCTCCGGAATTTTCGAGCATGTAAAGCTCGTGCCGCCATGCACACAAGCTATCAACCATTAAAATCAAATAACCCGAAATTCGCATTTTTTACCTCACCGACCGATTTTCCAGCTGGGTACCGGTATTTCCGGGGTCCGGCTATTCGCTCAAAGAATCGGCAATAATTGCGCACAGCGAGGCGATTCCAGCGGCCTGCTAAAGTTGACAGGTTGCTTCCGAGAATATCTCCATCATATATTCAACTCAACACGCAAACCAAAAATCGAAGCAAGGAAAAAATAACTCATCAAATCACAGGAGACATCACATCACGAAAAACCAGACATACCCAGCTTATCCAAATTATCCATCGAGCATTCTGGCAACCGAGAACACCAATTGGAGTATGACATGTCTGCACGCAGCGTTAGCGTCACCTTTAAAAACAACACTAGTTACGATTTACTCCTTGACGAAAATTCGATTAATCTGGCGCATGGAGAGTGGCAAACGTATCCGCCAGCAACTATTCTCGCCGGCGGCACCGGGCAATGGGAGTCCGACTCCGATGGCTTCATGACCGGAACCGAGGGTAGCCTGAGGTATCAATTTATCTACAAAGGGACCTCGATAGAATCTGTAAAGCTTTACTGGGATAATCCTTATATCGGCGGAAACGGGTACTCGATTAGCTGTAGCGTTCCTGCGCTGAAAACCGGGTATAGCGGCGGTGAAGGAGACAACGCACAGGTCACTTACACCATCAGCAGCCAATAAGATTAATAGCTGATCGGCGCATGCCCGTAATACACATCCACGGGCATGCATAAGAGTCCAAAATCAATTATTTTTCAATTATCATCATGCACATGGTTGCGCCCGACTGGATCACACCAACTCCCCATAATTTATTATCCAATATTACACCAGTCGGAAATTCAAATTGGAGAGAATAATGCCTGCACGCAGTGTTACCGCCACACTTCACAATTATACCCCTTTCGATTTTCGACTTATCACCAGCACGATTCGTCTTCTGCACGGAGAATGGAAAAAATATCCACCGGAACTTATAAAAGCGGGTGGCACAGGGACATGGGAGACCGTCTCCGACGGCTTTCTGGGCGGCACCGAAGGCAGCCTTAACTACCAATTCATTTTCATAGGGCAAGGAAATCCTACTCTAGATACCGTAAGGGCGTATTGGGACAACCCGTTCACGGGCCCAAACTCGTACGCATTTACGTGTAGCGCGCCCGAGCTGAAAGCCAGCTACAGCGGCGACAACAGCGACAACGCAAGCGTCACCTACACAGTCGTGGGCGAATAGATTCAAGAAACGGATTTCGGGTTGACGGCATTGATCGTGCGCCCGCTGGGATCGAACGGATACGTGCAAAGAAAGTCACCGTGGTCGATGTTCCCTACGAGTCGGTGTGACAAACGAGCGGACAAAAAAGGACCGACAAGCCGGGGCTTTCCTTTGAGTGCGAGAACCGCAAGTTGACTTGATTAACGATCGTCAGACACGCGCAATCGATTTGATAGTCAGCATGTGGTTCGCCAGAACAAAAAGCCGTTGAATCCTTCTAGATTCAACGGCTTATCATTCATATCTGGCGGAGAGACGGGGATTCGAACCCCGGATAGGTTATTAACCTATACACGCTTTCCAGGCGTGCGACTTAAACCGCTCATCCATCTCTCCGGCGGGAGCCGAATTATATAGCAAACTCTGGGCCCCGCGCCACCCCTGCCCGAAAACGCCCCGCAAACATCGCGCAAACGCCCGCCAGGCAGCCATCCGAGCAACTCACGGATGGCGGATATAGTCCACCAGCGCCCGCGTATAAGCATCCGGCTTGCGATCCACGAGACTCACCACGATCGCCACCAGGAAGCCCGCTGGCACCCCAAATACACCCGAACTGATCGGCTCGATCCCGAACCACCTCGCCCCAGCGAAGCCCGTCAACTGCGTGAAAAACGGATACGTCGAAACGATGTAGTAGATGCAGACCGCGAGCCCCGCCACCATCCCGGCCACCGCGCCACGCCGGGTCGTGCGCTTCCAGAACACGCCCAGCACCAGCACCGGAAACAGGCTGGACGCCGCGAGCGAAAACGCCGCCCCCACCAGAAACAGAATATTCCCTGTATTCAGCGAGGCCACATACGAAGCAAACAGCGCGACCCCCAGCAGCAGAATCTTGGAGATCGTCACCCTGCGCTGGCTCGATGCCGCCGGATCGACCATGTGATAGTAGACATCGTGCGAGAGCGCATTCGCGATCGTAAGCAGCAGACCGTCGGCCGTGGAAAGCGCCGCCGCCAGCGCCCCTGCCGCAATCAGCCCCGACATCACATACGGCAGCCCTGCAATCTCCGGGGCCGC
Source organism: Paraburkholderia sp. SSBN10T (assembly GCF_056619545.1). NCBI lineage: Bacteria > Pseudomonadati > Pseudomonadota > Betaproteobacteria > Burkholderiales > Burkholderiaceae > Paraburkholderia > Paraburkholderia sp. SSBN10T. The sequence goes on along the minus strand of NZ_JBWQQI010000039.1, from coordinate 36,264 downwards.
CAGCACCACCATATCCGGCTGCATCTGGATCTCGCTCCATTGCACGATGCCGTCGCGATTCGTATCGGCCACGCTAATCAGGTTCGGCTCGATCCTGAGCCACTGTGTCAGCCACTGCGGCAGATCGGCAAACGGATGACCCACGAGATTCGTGAGGATCTCGTACTTGATCAGCACCGACAACACCGGCACGGTCAGATAAAACAGCGCCACAAAAAGCAGCGTCCAGCCAACCGAGCGCCGCGCCGAAGCCACTGACGTCGTCGTGTTATAGCGCGTCAGAATATGCGGCAAGCTCGCCGTGCCCAGCGACAAACACAGCAGCAGCGACAGAAAATTCCGCTCGTGCGTCTGCCGGTCTTCGGCGCTGAGCGCTGGAAACGGCTCGGCCATCGGCACCGGCGACGACGCGCGCATCAGCAACGCCTCACGCTGCTGCGTCCAGACGATTTTCGCGGCGTCCGCATCGCGCGGGAACCCTTCGAGCTCATGCTCACGCGTGTTGATTTCGCGCAGCGGGCCGTTATGCCGCCGCAAATCCGCGACCTGCTGGATCAGTTGCTGTTTCGCGTCAACGAACGATTGCGGCAGTTTGTCGATCTGCGTCTGCAGTTGCGCCGCCTGCACGCTGTAGTTCCCTCGCACGCTCTGGTCCTGCGGCGAGTTGCGCACCTGACGTTCCAGCGTTTCGACGCGCGTCATCAGGCGCCCGTAGTTGAATTGCGGCACCCAGCCAAGGCCGTCTTTATGCGCAATCATCGAGACCGGAATCAGGATCGCCGCAATCAGGATGATGTACTGCGCCACCTGGGTCCACGTTACCGCCCGCATGCCGCCGAGAAACGAACACACGAGAATGCCCGCGAGGCCGCAGAAGATCCCCACCGCGAAGTCGACGCCGATAAAGCGCGTTGCAATCAGCCCCACACCCTGAATCTGCGCCACCAGATACACGAACGAGCACAGGATCGCCGCCAGCGCGGCAAGTCCGCGCACCGCGTTGCTCGAGAAGCGCGTGCCGAGAAAATCAGGAATCGTGTAGCGCGCCAGCTTGCGCACATACGGCGCGAGCAGGAAGGCGGTCAGGCAATAGCCGCCGGTCCAGCCCATCAGATACGCGAGACCGTCGTAGCCGGTTGCATAGATCGAACCCGCGAGGCCGATGAACGACGCCGCGGAAAGCCAGTCGGCCGCCGTCGCCATGCCGTTGAAGGCCGACGGCACGCGCCGTCCCGCGACGTAGTATTCCACCAGGTCGGAGGTGCGCGACAGCAGGCCGATCACCGCATACACGGCAATCGGCACAAACAGGAACACGTAGCCGATCCACACGCCCGGCCCGGTCACCTGCTCGATGCGCCACATCAGATAGATAAAGGCCAGAAAGCCCAGCGTGTAGAACGCGTATGAACGGATAAGCCGATGCGTGAGCGTCATCGGTTCAGTTTCCGCGCGCGGCGGCCGAACTCGCCGCGCTCGCATCTGCGCTCGCGTAAGCGTTGGCGTGAGCGTCGGCACGCGCATCCGCATCGAATGCGCGTTGCAGGATGCGGTCGGCCCGCTGCATCAGCACGATATAGACGACGATCAAGCCCACGTAGATCAGAATCGCACCCTGCGCGCCAACGTAGAACGGCAGGCTGAAACCGGCAAAGCGCACCTTCGACAACGTAGGCGCGGCGAGCGGCACGACAAACGAGACGAGGAACCCGAGCGTCATCAACACGCCGATCGACACGACGTTATAGTGCCAGTAGCGGCGATGCGCGCGCGCCATCGCCGCCGAGACCGGTGGCGGTTCGACAGGCGTGTGAAGCGCGGGTTGCGAGGGGGTAGGTGGCGCGGCCATGCGCCTGTTTATCAAAAAGGCACCGGGCAGGCAATCGGGATTGTCCGCGCGCTGGCTTACGCGAATCCTGGCGAGCGCCGCCGGTACTCGGCGGCAAGCCATGTAGCGGCAAGCGAACGCTCGCCAAACAAAAACGGCGCATCGAATGATGCGCCGTCGTTCGGATGCCTCAACCGGTTTCCCGGTCCACTGGACAACTCAACCCAGCGGTTCGCCTCCGAGGCTCAAACCTGAAACCTCAAAGCGACTCGCCAAGCTGATCGAGAATCGCCGGGTTCTCCAGCGTCGACACATCCTGCGTAATCGCTTCGCCCTTGGCCAGCGAGCGCAGCAGGCGGCGCATGATCTTGCCCGAGCGCGTCTTCGGCAGGTTGTCGCCGAAGCGGATGTCCTTCGGCTTGGCGATCGGCCCGATCTCCTTGCCGACCCACGCGCGCAGTTCGTTGGCGATCTTCACCGCTTCCTCGCCTTCCGGACGCGAGCGCTTCAGTACCACGAACGCGCACACGGCCTCGCCGGTCGTGTCGTCGGGACGCCCCACCACCGCCGCTTCCGCGACGATCGGATTGGCCACCAGCGCCGACTCGATCTCCATCGTGCCGAGCCGGTGGCCCGAGACGTTGAGCACGTCGTCGATGCGGCCCATGATCGTGAAGTAGCCGGTTTCCTTGTCGCGCACCGCGCCGTCGCCGGCGAGATACAGCGTGCCGCCGAGCTCTTCCGGAAAATAGCTCTTCTTGTAGCGGCCCGGGTCGCCCCACACGTTGCGCAGCATGGAAGGCCACGGGCGCTTGACCACCAGAATCCCGCCCTGCCCGTTCGGCACATCCTGACCGGTCTCGTCGACCACGGCCGCCATGATGCCCGGCAGCGGCAGCGTGCACGAACCCGGCACCAGCGGCGTCGCGCCGGGCAGCGGCGTAATCATGTGACCGCCGGTCTCGGTCTGCCACCACGTATCGACGATCGGACAACGCCCGCCGCCGACGTTCTCGTGGTACCACACCCATGCTTCCGGATTGATCGGCTCGCCGACCGTGCCGATCACCCGCAGCGACGACAGGTCATAACTCTTCGGGTGAATCTTCGCGTCGGCTTCCGCGGCCTTGATGAGCGAGCGGATTGCGGTAGGCGCCGTATAGAACAGCGAGACCTTGTGCTTCGCGATCATGTCCCAGAAGCGGCCCGCGTTCGGATATGTCGGCACGCCTTCGAACACCACCTGGGTCCCGCCGAGCGTCAGCGGCCCATACGCGATGTAGCTGTGACCGGTGATCCAGCCGATGTCGGCGGTACACCAGAACACGTCGGTGGGTTTCCAGTCGAAGGTCCACTTCAGCGTCTGCGCGGCCCACAGCAGATAGCCGCCGGTGCTGTGCTGCACGCCCTTCGGCTTGCCGGTCGAACCCGAGGTATAGAGGATGAACAGCGGATGCTCCGCGCCCACCCACTCGGGCGCGCACTGCTCCGACTCGCCCTGGGTAATCTCATGCATCCAGAGATCGCGGCCTTCGTGCCATGCGATCTTGCCGCCGGTCCGCCTGTAGACGATCACGCTCTTGACGGCTTCGCAGCCGCCCATCGCCAGCGCTTCATCGGCGATGTTCTTCAGCGGCAACGCCTTGCCGCCGCGCATCTGTTCGTCTGACGTGACGAGCGCCACCGCGCCCACGTCGACGAGGCGCTCGTTCAGCGACTTCGACGAGAAACCGCCGAACACGACCGAGTGCGTGGCGCCGATCCGCGCGCAAGCCTGCATGGCGACGACGCCTTCGACCGACATCGGCATATAGATCACCACGCGGTCGCCCTTCTTCACGCCGCGCTTCTTCAGCGCGTTGGCAAAGCGGCTCACCCGCTGCAGCAGATCCTGATAAGTGACGTTGGTAACGGTGCCGTCGTCGGCTTCGAAGACGATCGCGGTGCGCTGGCCGTGGCCGGCTTCGACATGGCGGTCGAGGCTGTTATACGAGGCGTTCAGTTCACCGTCCTCGAACCACGTATAGAACGGTGCCTTCGACTCGTCGAGCACCTTGCTGAAGGGCTTGTGCCAGCTCAGCGTCTCTTTGGCAAGACGCCCCCAGAAGCCTTCGTAATCGCGTTCCGCTTCGGCGGCGAGCGCCCGGTACGCGTCCATGCCGGAGATCGTCGCACCCGCCATTGCCTCAGCGGAAGGTGGGAAAACGCGGCGTTCCTGAAGAACCGATTCAATCGCAGACATCGACTACCCCTTGGTGAAGATGAAACGTAAATCCTGTGCTGACGTGCCGATGGCACGCCATGTCATGGTGACGCTGCCTCGCCATTACGCGCAGCGCCTGTCTCCAACCCTCGCGCAGGGCCTTCACTCCCTGCGCAGTCAACCGCCGAACCCGCATGTCGCATTGCAGCATGCCCGTGGTCCAACGATCAACCCGTTCATCTACCACGATAAACGTTGCAACTTACCGGCCACTTACGCTGGCCTCACAGAGCGGGATGCTACCCGCCTGGCCGTGAGCGTGCCGCCGCGGCGGGCTCGCGGGCTCGCCGCTGGGCGCAGACGGTCTCGTACGCGCCCTTTTACAATGCTAACTGAACTGGCCGGCCCGATTCCAGCATGGCCGGCACGATCGCCTGTCTCCACGAGGTAAACCCGAGTGTCGCTGTACAATAGCGCGCCTGCCGCGCGCTTGCTTGCGCCATTGCCTGGTTTCCAGGCAAATCGCGCACCACCCGATTTCATCGCCCTGATTCTTGCCTATGTCCGCTCCGCGCCCCGATTCCGCCGGTAAAACGCGCCGCCCGATGCGCCCCCTGCCCGCCGTCGTCTTCATGAGCCGCTGGCTGCAGGTGCCGCTTTACCTCGGCCTGATCGTCGCGCAAGGCGTCTACGTCGTCCTGTTCCTCAAGGAAGTCTGGCACCTCGTCACGGCCTCGATGACGCTCGACGAAACCAACATCATGCTGGTCGTGCTCGGCCTGATCGACGTGGTGATGATCTCGAACCTGCTGATCATGGTGATCATCGGCGGGTATGAAACTTTTGTCTCGCGTCTCGGCGTCGAAGGCCACCCGGACGAGCCCGAATGGCTCGATCACGTGAACGCCGGCGTGCTGAAGGTGAAGCTGTCGATGGCGCTGATCAGCATCTCGTCGATCCACTTGCTGAAGACCTTCATCAGCCCCGACCAGAATTCGACCCACACCATCATGTGGCAGGTGCTCATCCACCTGGCGTTCCTGCTGTCCGCGGTCGTGATGGCCGTGGTCGACCGGCTGACCACGCATACCCACCCGGCGCATTTCCATGAGCCGGCTGTAGCGCAATCCGTTTCCACTCCCCTGAAGGCGCAAGACTGAGCGCGCAGCCCATGCGATCAGTACAACAAACGCCATTGTCCCCACTGAGCTAGCCATGACCGTCATCAAACAGGAAGATCTGATCCAGAGCATCGCTGATTCGCTTCAGTACATCAGCTATTACCACCCGCTCGACTACATCCAGGCCCTTGGCCGCGCCTACGAGCTCGAACAGAGCCCGGCGGCGAAAGATGCCATCGCGCAGATCCTGACCAACAGCCGCATGTGCGCCGAAGGCAAGCGCCCGATCTGCCAGGACACCGGCATTGTCACGGTGTTCGTGAAGGTGGGCATGGACGTACGTTGGGACGGAGCGACGATGGGCGTCACCGACATGATCAACGAAGGCGTGCGCCGCGGTTACCTGAACCCGGACAACGTGCTGCGTGCCTCGATCGTGAGCCCGCCGGAAGGCGCTCGCAAGAACACCAAAGACAATACTCCGGCTGTGATCCACTACGAGATCGTACCGGGCGACAAGGTCGACGTGCAGGTCGCAGCCAAGGGCGGCGGCTCGGAGAACAAGTCGAAGTTCGCCATGCTCAACCCGTCGGACTCGATCGTCGACTGGATCCTGAAGACCGTGCCGACCATGGGCGCCGGCTGGTGCCCGCCGGGCATGCTCGGCATCGGCATCGGCGGCACCGCTGAAAAGGCGATGGTGATGGCGAAGGAATCGCTGATGGATCCGATCGACATTCAGGACATCATCGCCCGCGGTCCGAAGGACTGGATCGAAGAACTGCGCATCGAACTGCACGAGAAGGTCAACGCACTGGGCATCGGCGCGCAAGGTCTCGGCGGCCTCGCCACCGTGCTCGACGTCAAGATCATGGCCGCGCCGACGCACGCCGCGAGCAAGCCGATCGCCATCATCCCGAACTGCGCGGCGACCCGTCACGCGCACTTCACGCTGGACGGCTCGGGGGTCGCCAGGCTCGAAGCGCCGTCGCTCGACGCATGGCCGAAGGTGCAGTGGGAGCCGGACACGGAAAAGAGCAAGCGCGTCGATCTGAACACGCTGACGCCGGCAGAAGTCGCCTCGTGGACCCCGGGCCAGACGCTGCTGCTGTCGGGCAAGATGCTGACTGGCCGCGATGCTGCACACAAGCGCATCGCCGACATGCTCGCCAAGGGCGAAAAGCTGCCGGTCGACTTCACCAACCGCGTGATCTACTACGTCGGCCCGGTCGATCCGGTGCGCGACGAAGCCGTCGGCCCGGCTGGCCCGACCACCGCCACGCGAATGGACAAGTTCACCGAGACGATGTTGTCGCAAACAGGTCTTATTTCGATGATCGGCAAGGCCGAGCGCGGCCCGGTCGCCATCGAGGCCATCAAGAAGCACCAGGCCGCTTATCTGATGGCCGTGGGCGGCGCGGCCTACCTCGTCTCGAAGGCGATCCGCAGCGCCAAGGTGCTGGCGTTCGAAGACCTCGGCATGGAAGCCATCTACGAGTTCGACGTGCAGGACATGCCGGTCACGGTTGCCGTCGATTCGAACGGCACCTCGGTCCACCAGACCGGCCCGAAGGAATGGCAAGCGAAGATCGGCAAGATTCCGGTCGCAACGGCTTAAACCCCGTTTCAACGCCCAGCGTCTGCTGACGAAAGCCGGGGCCTACGGTCCCGGCTTTTGCATTTGACCGGGCGGCGGCTCGTAAGAATCTGTAGGGGCAACCCGTGACTCGCCACGGGGCGTGTGTCAAAAAATGCTTCGATCCTTGGCTTTTTCGGGTCAGGCGTTTATTGTTGTTGAAAATCGAAATTCAGAGTCCCACAAGGAAAAACTCATGCAAGGCGACAAGAAGGTTATCGAATATCTGAACGCTCAGTTGAAGAACGAACTGACTGCGATCAACCAGTACTTCCTGCATGCGCGGATGTACAAGCATTGGGGACTCGAGAAACTCGGCAAGCATGAGTACGACGAATCGATCGGCGAAATGAAGCATGCCGACTGGCTCATCGAACGCATTTTCATGCTGGACGGGCTGCCCAACCTGCAAGACCTGCACAAGCTGCTGATCGGCGAGGAAACCAAAGAGATTCTCGAATGCGACCTGAAGCTCGAGCAGATTTCGCAGAGCACCTGCAAGGAAGCAATCGTGTATTGCGAATCAGTCCGCGATTTCATCTCGCGCGAGATCTTCGTGAAAATCCTCGACGATACAGAAGAACATATCGACTGGCTGGAAACGCAACTGGACCTGATCGACAAGGTCGGCATCCAGAACTACCAGCAATCCGGCATGGGTTCGGTCGAGTCCTAAGCGGCATAGCCTGTGCAACCTGAGATATATTGCACGGGCTCGATTGTTTGCTCCTGCTCGTCCCCTTGCCCGCTCCCGTGACTGCTCCCATGCATACTGCCTCGTCAGACGCAGGTTTTAGCTCGCCCCTTAGCGCACCCGCGTCTTACGCCGCCGGCGAGCCGCGGTCCGCGGCTCCGGCGGCTCATGCTCCAGTGGGCGTGTTCGACTCGGGCCTGGGTGGCCTGTCTGTGCTGCGAGCGGTGCGCGCGCAGGTGCCGGACGAGGCGATCATCTATGTGGCCGACTCGTTGTACGCGCCCTATGGCGAACGCGACGACGACTTTATCGCCGACCGCACGCTCGCGATCGGCCAATGGCTCGTCAGGCAGGGCGCCAAGGTGCTGGTGGTGGCCTGCAACACGGCGACAGCTCAGTCCATCGCGCTGGTGCGTGAGCGCTTGCCGATTCCGCTGATCGGCGTGGAGCCGGGTATCAAACCGGCTGCCCAGCAATCGAAAACGCGTGTGGCCGGCGTGCTCGCCACCCAGGTGACGCTGCGTAGCGCCCGTTTCCAGACCTTGCTGGAACGCTACGCCGCCGACTGCCGCTTTCTCTGCCAGCCCGGCCACGGACTGGTGCAGGCCATCGAACGCTGCGACGTCGGCTCGGCCGAATTGCGCGCGCTGCTCAACAGCTATCTGCAACCGATGCTCGATGCCGGCGCCGACACGTTGGTGCTCGGCTGCACGCACTACCCGTTTCTCGATGCGGCGATCCGCGATATCGTCGGCGAGCGCATGACGCTGATCGACACGAGCGTGGCGATTGCCCGGCAACTGGAGCGCGTGCTCGACCAGCACGGCCTGCGCGCTGCGACCGGTAGCGCCGTCGGTCTGCCCCGATTTTGCTCGACCAGCGATGGCGCGCATCTGCAGCAGCTTGCCGCCACCCTCCTCCAGATCGAGGCGCCGGTGGAGCAAGTGGTCATCCCGTCGCGGCGCACCCTCGCGGCTGACTCCCAGGCCGCTTAGGGCGGTTGCTTAAGGCGCTCACTTAGCGGGCGCTCATTTCGCTGCTGCGGCGCGCTCGCCTGGCGGCCGCGCCAGCCTCGCCCCTCATCCGACCCCACTCCAAATTGCAGTATCCCTGCTAACAGTCTGGTTTTGTTACAAAAATTCCCACGGGGCGCTTGCCAAACGCATCAAACAAAATGATAATAATTCGCATTAACGTTAGCTATTGCGCACCACTATGATTGTCTGTGTCTGCAAGTCTGTATCCGACCGGAAGATCCGTGCCTCGATCGCGGAAGGCGTCGACTCGTTCGAAGAACTCCAGTTCGAACTGGGCGTCGCCATGTGCTGCGGCAAGTGCGAAGAGTCCGTGCGCGACGTGATGGCGCAAAGCGGCGTGTGCGCGAGCCGCTGCGGCGTCGAGCATCATACGCATCCGGTGCCGGTTACGTTCTACGAACGCAAAGCCGCCTGATCCTGCCGGCACGGCGCTCCGCCGTGCCTCCAGCGCCCCTGGCGCCAAGCGCTTCACGCTTTAGTCCACTGCCGTCAGCAAGCCAGTACACGTACCAGCCAGCTACCGCTCACCCCGTAACAGGAGTTCGAGATGGAATTGCTGATTGGTTTCGTGACCACACTGTGCATTTCGCTGCTGATATTCCGAAAATGACGTTGCTTCGTCCCGGTATCGACGGCGCGCGGTTGCGCTAACATGCGCGCCTCGCATACCGTCCCGGCCGGCCTCGCGCCGGCGCCTGCCAGCCGTATGAATTCCCGCGCCGTAACGGCGACCGCTGCGGTTGCCGCCATCCACGTCGCGCTGCTTGCGGTCGTGCTCAGCGTGCGCAACGATGAGCCGGTTCGCCCGCTCGAATCGCGCACGATGACCGCCGAACTGTTGAGCCCCGCGCCCGTAGCGGCGCCGGCGGCGCTGCAATCGATCGCCCCGCCGCCGCCCAAGCCGACCCCGCCCGTCCCGCACGCGAAGCCGAAGGTGCAGGCGCGCCGCACCCCGGCGCCGCAGCCCACGCCGTTGCCGCAAGCCGCCGCGCCCTCGCCTGCCGCACCCGCCGCCGCCCAGGCCGCACCGCCTGCGCCCGCTGCCCCTGCGGCGCCGGCTACCGCCGCGGCGCCCGCCATCGGCCGACCGACGCTGGAGATCAGCGCGCCGAAGAACGTCGCGCATCTCGACTGCAATATCGCGAAGCCCGACTACCCGGCCCTGTCGCGACGCCGCGGTGAAACCGGTACCGCCTACGTCAGGTTCGTCGTGGGCCTCACCGGCAATCTCGAGAATATCGAGCTGAAAAAGAGCAGCGGCTTCGACCGTCTCGACGACGCGGCGCTCGCCGCCGTCCGCGCGAGCACCTGCAAGCCTTATGTGGAAAACGGCGCGCCGGTCCGGGCCGCCTACACCCAGCCATACCAGTTCGGCCTGGACGACTGAGCGCGCGGATCAGCGAACGCTTGAGCGGCTCAAACGGATTTTAAAAAAGGAATAGCAATGCAGAACTACGGTTTGGCCCACGTCTGGGCACAAGGGGATTTCGTGACGCGCGGCATCGCGCTCGCGCTACTGATCATGTCGGTGCTCTCATGGAGCGTGATCGTCATCAAGGCGTGGAACGTGATGCGTCTCAAGCGCCTGACGAAAAACGCCGAGCAGTCGTTCTGGCATTCGGACGACCTCTCCGATGGCGTGAAGAAACTCGGCGCCGGCACCTCGGCCCCACAGGGCAACCCGTTTCTCGCGCTCGCGCTATCGGGCCAGGAAGCCGCGGATCACCACCATCAGACGCAACCGCATCTGCACGACCGCATGGACGTGTCGGACTGGATCACGCGCTGCCTCAAAGACACCATGGACGACAGCGTGGCGCGCATGCAGAGCGGTCTCGCGATCCTCGCGTCGATCGGCAGCACCGCGCCGTTCGTCGGCCTGTTCGGCACGGTGTGGGGCATTTATCACGCGCTGCTGGCAATCGGCGCGAGCGGCCAGAGCTCGATCGACCAGGTGGCCGGCCCGGTTGGCGAAGCGCTGATCATGACCGCGTTTGGCCTGTTCGTCGCGATTCCGGCGGTGCTCGGCTACAACGCGCTGACCCGTGCGAACAAGGCGATCGTCACCAAGCTGAACCGCTTTGCTCACGGCCTGCATGCGTTCTTCGTGACGGGCGCGCGCCTGTCGTCGTCCAGGCGCGGCGACGGCCTGCGCCTCGCCACCCGCGCCAACTGATCAGCGAGGACTCCGATGGGAATGAGCCCCTTCGCCGGCGACGATGACGACGGCCTGATGAACGAAATCAACATGACACCGCTCGTCGACGTCATGTTGGTTCTCCTGATCGTTTTCATGGTGACGATTCCGGTGATCCGTCACGCAGTCAAGATCGATCTGCCGCACGCGAGCAGCCAGAAAGAAGAGACCAAACCGGTACAGGTGAATGTGTCGGTCGAAGCCGACGGCACCGTGCTGTGGGATCAACAGAAGGTCAGCGACGACGAGCTGCGTGCGAAGATCGCCCAGGCCTCACAGGCGAGCCCGCAACCGGAACTGCATCTGAACGCCGATCGCAAGGTCGCCTATGAAAAGGTGGCCGAAGTGATGTCGGCGGCACAGGCCGGCGGCCTCACGAAGATCGGCTTCGTGACGCAACCTGTGAGCCGCTAGCGCACGCCGCGCACTACCTCGCGGGACGCAAAAAGCCCTTGTTCTGAGGGCATAAAGTAAAAGGCCCTCATCGTCGGATGAAGGCCTTTTTTGGTGCGCACTCGGCGCCTTCGGGCGGCGAGATCACCCGCTATCGGATGAGTAGCGAATGACTCCACATGCGACAGCCGTGGTCGACACGGACAGCGCGATCAGCCCTATCAGGCTCGCTATGATAGCGGCCATGAGTTTTCGCGTAAGAGACTCCTTAGCGAAGGGATTTCACTATAAGCCTGTCGGCGCAGAGGTTCAAGCACAGGCCCATTGAAAGTACTCATCGCTGGCCGCGTTTAAATGCCAAAACGATATGACGCCGCTTGAATTGAACGCGGTCATGCAGGATGACTCGCTTCTTTGCAAAGTGCCCTTTCATGCTTGCCGGTGCTTGCACACGCTTGCATAAAAGCTTGGACAACGGGCCTTCTACACAGTCGCCGGCGCGGTAACCTGCGCAGCCGGGCTGCGTTCCCGCGTTTTACGCTTTTCCGCAGCCGTCGGGCATTCGTCCATGATGTGCTTGCCGGTATCCGGGTCCAGCATCTCGACCAGATAGTCGACGAACGCACGCACCGCGGGCACCATGCCCTGGCGCGACACGAACACCGCGTAGAGCTGCGGCGAAGGCAGCGTCCAGCCCGGCATGACCGGCGACAGTTGGCCCGCGCGCAGCGCCGCGCCGTACATCATTTCGGGCAGCGCGGCGATGCCGACCCCCGCCAGCACCGCCTCGCGGATCATCATCAGGTCGGCGCTCACGAGGCGCGGCTCGTGTTCCAGCGCGTGGCGCGTGCCGTCCGGTGCGATCAACTGGAACACGTGGCGGCCGTCGGTGGTCGGCGTGTCGAGCGTCTCGAAGCGGGCCAGGTCGGCCGGCAACAGCGGCGGGGCATTCTGTTGCAGCAGGCTCGGCGCCCCCACCAGCATCTGCTGCGTGCGCCACAACGGCCGCACCACGATGTTGGCGTTTTCGGGCGGCTCCGAACGCACCCGCAATGCAACATCGATCGAATCCTCGAACAGATCGACGACGCGGTTGGTCACGCGCATCACCACCCGCACTTCCGGATAGCGGTGCATGAATTCCGGCAGGATCTGCGACAGCACCGTCTGCGACATCGTGACCGGCACGCTCACGCGCACCGTGCCGCGCGGCGACGAGCGCAATTGCTGCACCACGTTGACGGCGGCCTGCGCTTCCGAGAGCATCGCCTGGCAATGCTGGTAGAAAAGTTGCCCGGCCTCGGTGAGCGCGAGCTTGCGCGTGGAGCGCTGCAGCAGGCGCACGCCCAACGACGCCTCCAGCTCGGTCAAACGTCGCGACAGGCGCGATTTCGAGATGCCCAGCACCCGCTCCGCGGCGGAAAATCCGCCGTGCTCGACGACCTGGGAAAAGTACATCAGGTCGTTCAGATTATGCGAATCGATCTTCATCTCATCGTTCCATGAATAGAACAATCCATTGCGTGACGGTGGCTGGCACCTCGAAAAACGGTCCCTATAATAGCTCTATGTTTCAGAAATAACGCTATTCCCCATTTTTCAAGGTGACTTTTGATGAGCTCGACACGCACGATCGAACGCACGTATCCGGCGGTTCGCACGACCGAAGGCGGCGGCTTTATCGTCCACCGTCCGTTTCCAACCCGCATGCTGATGGACTTCGACCCGTTTCTGCTGCTCGACGAAATGGGCCCGATCGACTACGCCCCCGGCGAAGCCAAGGGCGCACCGGACCATCCGCACCGCGGCTTCGAGACTGTCACCTACGTGCTGGAGGGCCAGTTCGGCCATAAGGACTCGGCCGGCCACTCGGGGACGCTGCGCGCCGGCGATGTGCAATGGATGACCGCCGGCGCCGGCGTCGTCCACAGCGAAATGCCCGATCCGGAGTTCGTGCGTACCGGTGGCCGCGTCCACGGCCTGCAATTGTGGGTGAACCTGCCGCGCAGCGACAAGATGATCGCGCCGCGCTACCAGGAAATGCCGTCGGCGCAGATTCCGGTTGCGACCTCCGCTGACGGCAAGGTCAGCGTCAAGGTGATCGCGGGCGAAGCGTTCGGCGTGGCGGCGGCCATCGAAACCCGTACCCCGATCCTGTATCAGCATTTCACGCTGCAACCGGGCGCGAAGATCGTGCATGCCGTGCCGGCCAACTACCGGGTGTTCGCTTATGGGTTGTCGGGTAAGGGCCTCTACGGCGAGGAAGGCCGCGAAATCGGCGCGCAGCAGATGGTCGTGTTCGGCGACGACGGCGATACCGTGACGTTTGCTGCCGGTGACGAACCGCTCGAGATACTGTTGCTGGGCGGCGTGCCGCTGAAGGAACCGGTGGTGCGCTACGGTCCGTTCGTGATGAACACCGAAGACGAGATTCGCCAGGCCGTGACCGACTACCAGGCCGGCCGCATGGGACAGATTACTCACTGAAGCATGCCTGTCCGCGGCAAGCGGCAACAGGCTTGCACCTCGCGCAGGCTCGCCGCACGCCGCACTGACTGGACAAGCCTCGCGGCGCCATGACGCGTGCGGCGCGAAGCCGGACGATTTCGTTCACAATAGCGGCTCGTGCCGCGCGCCGTAGCTCGCTGCGCCGCGCGGCGAACCCCGTCCCTGTTCAGGAGCGCGCATGGCAGAGTCCACCGTCACCGCCCACATCGGCTCGACGAATTTTCAGGTGCTTCTCGACGACGGCAAGCATACGTGGCTCGCCGACGAACCGGCGTCGCAAGGTGGCGGCGACCGCGGACCGAGCCCGGTGGCGATCTTGCTGTCGAGTCTTGGCGCCTGCACCTCGATTACGCTGAAAATGTATGCGCAACGCAAAGGCTGGCCGCTCGCCGACGTACGCGTCACGCTCTCGATGGCGACCGGAGAAGAAGGCTCGACGATCGACCGGCAGATCGTGCTGGAAGGCGAGCTGACCGATGAGCAGCGCGAGCGTCTGCTGCAGATCGCCAATGCGTGCCCGGTCCACAAGATCCTGACGCATCCGATCTCGATCCGCACGGGACTCGCGGTTGCCTGATTTGCCAGAGGGCGCGCCTGACAGATACGGAAACATTGCATATGGCGCTGCGCCAAAAGCGCGCCCCCAAAAGAGGAAGCCTCCGTTTTGAATTTCGAACACCTTATCCAGATCAACGACCCGCTGAATCCGCTCGTTGAAAAGCTGACTCGCGAGCAGTTGTGGGAAGGCCTCGTGCTGCGCGCCGAACAGCCGCAACTCTTCGTGCTTGGGCTTGACACGTGCACGATCCTGTCGCGCACCGAGAACACGCTCGAGCGCGAGCTGCATTACGGCCAGGTGACGGTGCGCGACCGTGTCACGCTACAGCCCAACCAGAGCGTGCGCTACGACATCCTCGCTACCGAAACGTATGTGGGCGGTTCGCTCACGATGACGATCGAGCAACCCGACGAACTGCAACTGTTCCTGCGCTTCGAGTACAGCACCACACTGCCCGTCTCCGACGATGAAGACGCCCGCCAGACACAGGAGATCGTCAAGTCGGCATACCGCGAGTCGGATATCGATACGGTGCGGCTGATTCGCCAGTACGTGCAAGGCAAGGAGTCCGGCGCGCTGCATTGAGCGTCGGCGGGCTGCGGGCTACGGGGCGGCGGCTATCGAAACATTAATCCGATGAATTTGGCGATCTTGTAAATAGGAACGATTATCATTTAGAATCACTCCATCGAATCAACAAACCGACGGAACGAATGAACGACCTCACGCGCTCTTCCACGCTTAGCCTGCGCCGCCCGGCGGCCGCTGCGCTAACCAGCCGTCCGAAAGCCAGCACCACCGCCGCCGCACCGAGGCAGCCGGTTGAACGCAGTTCCGCAGCGGCGGCAGCAGGAACCGCTGCGCCGGCGGTCCGCAGCGAGACCCTGCTGCAAGGCCGCAGCCACGTCAACATCGTGCATAACGGCGAAACCTACCAGTTGCGGGCCACGCGCCTCGGCAAGCTGATTCTGACCAAGTAACGAGGCATCTACCGGGTATTGTGGGGACCACCTCTTCGAGAGGTGTTGGGCATTAGCCAGCCACGACGGCTTGCACGCGAGATCTAGACCCCTTCGTGCAACACACCAAGCCAGCCGTCGCAGCAAGCCAGGCCGTTTTTTTGGTTCTCACCCAATGCGGACAGGCGCATGAGCGCACGTCGCGACAATAGCAACGCTTGAACGAGTGGTACGACGAAGCCGTGGCGATGACAACATCCCACGACTTTCGTGCTTCTGGCTTCGGTTATCGCAAGCGCCTGTCGCCTGGCTGGATGCCCGGTTGGCTCAGGCGATTTCCAGCACCGCGATGCCCGCGCGTGCCACGGCCGCATCCTGCTCCGATTTCACGCCGGACACGCCAATCGAGCCCACCACCTCGCCCTCGAAGACAACCGGCACGCCGCCCTCCACCATCGCCACCAGCGGCGCGCTGAGGAAGGCGGTGCGGCCGTTCTTGATAATGTCTTCGTAGACCTTGGTGTCGCGCCGCCCGAGCACGGCCGTGCGGCCCTTGCCGATCGCCATTTCGACGGTGCTGGGCGCCGTGTCGTCCATTCGGTGCAGATAGAGCAGATGACCGCCGTCGTCGAAGATCGCGACAGTCACGTGCCACTGGTTGGCCAGCGCGTGCGCTTCGGCAGCGGCGGCCATTTTCTTGACGTCTTCGTCAGTCAGTGCAGGTTTGGTTCTCACGGGCAGCCTCTTCGTCTCTGGAACACAACGCGCCGCTAGCGTGTCCAGCCCCAGAACATCAGCCACCACGCACTATCGACGACCGCGAGTGCGGCAATAAACCATACCATCGCCAGACCGCGCTGGAAAAGGCGCGCGCTGTAACGCCGTGTGACGAGCCACGCGAGCCATGCGCTCGACAGGTTGGCCACGGCCAGAATAGCGAGGCGCAGGTCGCTGGCCCACCACAGCGGGACATGTTCCGCGCGCAGCAGCGACAACGTGGTCGCCGACAGCCCGAGAAACACGCCGGCGCCCGCCAGCGGAATCAGCCCTTGCGCGAGATGATGCAGCCGCACGGCGCTAAAGCGGCCCAAGGCGCGGGTTGCGCCCATCATCAGCGCCAGCAGGCTCGTGCCGTACACCAGCCCCGTGGCGACGATATAGCCGATCACCAGCGTGCCGTCGAGCCACGAAAATACGTCGTTCTGCTCAGGGTAATGCGTGAACAGAAACCACGGCGCGTTGGTGTCGAGCGGCCAGGTGATATTGCGATCCACCAGCCAGGTGGCGAGGAACATCTTCAGGTCGACAAACCATGTCGACGCACTCCAATGAAACGCGCCGATCGCGATGCCGAGCAAGCCGTAGAGGATCAGCGCGGTATCCCATGCACTGGCCTGCCGGTCGCCGAGTTCCACCACTTCCGACGACGGCGCGCGCCACGTCAAGGCAATCGCATCGCGGTGACCGCTGCAGCGGCCGCACATATGGCACGCCGCAGCGCCCTTCATGTTGCGCAACGGCACCAGTGGCGCGCAGTTGACAGGAATCACGCGATGGCCGTGTTCGCCCTCTGTGTAGGAGCGGCGCCACGCGTCCTCGTCGACCTTGTAGTGAAACGGCGCGAGCCGCGCCAGAAGCGAAAAGACCCCGTTGACGGGGCACAGGTATTTGCACCAGACGCGTTTCTCGCGCCCATAGAGCAAGCCGATCACGATGGCGGCGAAGGTCGAGCCGCCGAGCACCAGCAGCACGGCCTTTGGATACTGGTAGACGCTCACCATCTGGCCGTAAATGGTGGTGAGACCGAAGGCGACGAACGGCCAGCCGCCCCAGCGCATCCAGCGAGGAATCGCCCAGCCACGGCCGAATTTGCTGGCGAGTTCGGCGAGCGTACCCTCGGGGCACAGCACGCCGCACCACACGCGGCCGAGCATCACCATCGAGAGCAGCACGAACGGCCACCAGATGCCCCAGAACACGAACTGCGCAGCAAGCGTCAGGTTGTCCCACAGATGGGCCGTTTCATCGGGCAGCGGTGAGAACGCCGGCACCAGAATCAGGAACGCATAGACGGCTACGACGACCCACTGGATGCCGCGAATCAGCCCGCCATGGCGCTGCATCCACTGGCCGGCAGCAGTGAGCCGGCCGGGGTGGCGGGAGCCGTTACTGGAGCGCTTGAGCGCTCCGCTCATGCTGCGCCCCCTGCCGCCTGCCGAGCCGGCCGCCGGCTGGCCCGGCGCACCAGCAGGTACACGACGCCCCAGTACACCGCATAGGCGATCAGATTCATCAGCGCTGGATGAGCGCGATAGCCGGTCAGCGTGGCGACGAGCGAACCGAAGGTACTCGAGTCATCGAGCAGCGCCGACGTGTTCCACAGTTGATCCACCAGCGTGGGCAGAATTTCCTTGTCGATGAGCTTGTCGACGCCGGTCTGGAACAGGCCCGCGCCAAGGAACAGCAGCATGATTTCGGTGACGCGGAAAAAGACCCGCCACGAGAAGAACTTGCCGCCCAGTTGCAGCACGTAGAAGGTCAGGAACGCGAGGCCGAGGCCGATCAGCACGGCGAGCATCTGGCCGCCGTCCACGTGGCCCGACTGGCCGAAGCCGAGGCCATACAGGAAGATGACCGTCTCGCTGCCTTCACGGGCAATCGCCAGCGCGACCAGCACGGCAATGCCCCACCAGTTCGAATCGCGCGTGCTCTGTCGCAGCGACTGCTCCATGTCGCGCTTGAGCGTGCGGCCGTGCTGCTTCATCCACAGCACCATCTGGACGATCAGCACGCACGCGACCAGCACCATCGCGGTCTGGAAATAGTCCTGCGCGTCGCCGGACAGCACTTCGGTAAAGCCGATCAGCGCCGCGCCGAGCGCGATCGCCGCGAGGATGCCCACGCCGACACCCGCCCACAAATACGGCAAGCCGCGGCGCGCGTCATCGTCGCCGTTTTTCAGCCACGCATACAGGATGCCGACGACCAGCAGCGCCTCGACGCTCTCCCGCCACACGATGAACAACACCTGACCCATCGAACTTCTCCCACTGCTTGAGCGGACGCCTTGCGGCCGCACCCAGATCCATTGCCACCTGACTCGCTCAGCCCCGCTTCGCCGGGCCTCGCTTCGACTACTTCGCGACGATCACGCCTTGCGCCTGCTGGTGGAAATCGTCGAAAAACTTGTACTCACCAGGCGACAACGGTGCGATCACCACGAACGATTCCGCGCCCGGCGCGAGCACCTTCTCTTTGCGCAACTGGACGCTTTCGAACTCGGCAGCGCCCTTACCCGAATTGCGCACTTCGATCTTGATGCGCTGGCCGGCCGGCACCTCGATACGCGCCGGATTGAGCTTGCCGTCCGTCATTTCCAGCTTGAAGGTCGGCAGGTCGGCGGCATGCGCAGCGCCGACCAGCAAGCCCGTCATGGCGAGGATGGCGATCTTTCGATTGATTCTCATTGGTCCTTCCGGAAGGCGCGGTGCGTCGCGCGGTGAATCATTTAGTACCCACCCTTCTTGCCGATGCCTGCGTACGTGAAGTCGTACTCGAGCGTGAACGGCTTGAACCACGGACCCACGCCGGTTTCCTTGTCGACGTGACGGCCGAAAGCCATGTGACCGGTTTGCATCGGCGGCGCGATGAAGAGCTTCAGGTGGTATTTGCCGGGGCCTTGCAGCTTGACGTTGTCGCCGTAGTGCGGGCCGTCGCTCGCCACCATTGCCATCAGGTCGCCCTTCTGCGTCTGGGACGAGCCAGCCTTCGACAACTCGTAGCCCACTTGCAGATAAGGCATCCAGTCGCCTTCGGCAAAACCGGTCGGGTTGTTCTTGACGGCGTGGATATCGGCCTCGAGGTGGACGTCCGAATCGGATGCCTTGCGCATCATGCCTTCCGGTTCCATCGTGATCGGCTGCAGGTAGACGGCGCCGATTTCCATGCCGCCCTGGATCTGTTGCTTGCCGATCGGATATTCGGCGGCCGTTGCCGAGATGGCTGCCATCGCAGCGACGGCAGCCATGCCGCCGCACAGGAATGAAGAAACCCGCATTGAAACTCCTTGTTTTTAGACTGAGACGACGAAAGCCGGGCTGAAAGCGGCGCACCGCGTTCCATGCAATTTCATTTCATGAAATTACTAATGTTAATGCGAACGATTCTCAATATTGAGCGGAGTTTATCATTCTTTGAGGTTGAGAACAAACTGGGATGGCGCGAAGTCCTTGCAGGACAAGAGCTGACAGGAAGCGTGGGCGGGAAATTTCTCCGACAAGGCCGCGAGACGAAGCCTTACGGAATGGCTTCGACCGGAGTCGGAACGGGGTAGGAAGGATGAAGGCAGGCGCGCTGCTGTGTCATGCGCACCTGGGTCAAACGCCGCAGGGCCAAGCCGCTGGACCGAACAAACGGTCCAGCGCGATACGTCGATCAGTTCGTACCGGTCAGATGGTCGCCGACATTGGCGCCGAATACCCGTTGACGCAACAGCGCCAGTTCGTCGCGCGTCTGAGCCGCCTTCTCGAATTCGAGGTTCCTGGCGTGCTCCATCATCTGCTTCTCGAGCCGCTTCAGTTCCTTCGACAACTGCTTCTCGGACATGTCCTCGAACTTGGCGCGCTGTTGCTGCTCCTTCAGTTCGGCACGGGCTTCATCGACGTTGTAGACGCCGTCGATAATGTCCTTGATGCGTTTGACCACGCCACGCGGCGTGATGCCCATCTTCTCGTTGAAGGCGATCTGCTTGGTACGGCGCCGCTCGGTTTCGTCGATGGCCCGGCGCATCGAATCGGTGATGCGGTCCGCGTACAGGATCGCCCGGCCGTTGACGTTCCGCGCGGCCCGGCCGATGGTCTGGATCAGCGAGCGCTCGGCGCGCAGGAAGCCCTCCTTGTCCGCATCGAGAATCGCCACCAGCGACACTTCCGGAATGTCGAGGCCCTCGCGCAACAGGTTGATCCCCACCAGCACGTCGAACGTGCCGAGGCGCAGATCGCGGATGATTTCGACCCGCTCGACCGTATCGATGTCACTGTGCAGATAGCGCACCTTGACGCCGTGATCGGCAAGAAACTCGGTCAACTGCTCGGCCATGCGCTTGGTGAGCACCGTCACCAGAACACGGTCGCCCGCCTTGACGCGCTCGTTGATCTCCGAGAGCACGTCGTCGACCTGGGTGCGCGCCGGACGCACTTCGATTTCGGGGTCGACGAGGCCGGTCGGCCGCACCAGTTGTTCGGCCACCTGCCCGGCCGTCTTTTGCTCATAATCGGCGGGAGTGGCGGAGACGAACACCACCTGGCGCATCTTGCGCTCGAACTCGTTGAACTTGAGCGGCCGGTTATCCAGCGCCGAAGGCAGCCGGAAACCGTAGTTGACGAGGTTTTCCTTGCGCGCCCGGTCGCCGTTGTACATGCCGTTCAACTGGCCGATCAGCACGTGCGATTCGTCGAGCAGCATCAGCGCGTCGCCCGGCAGGTAGTCGACCAGCGTCGGCGGCGGCTCGCCCGGCGCCGCGCCTGAAAAGTGCCGCGAATAGTTTTCGATGCCCTTGCAGAAGCCCAGCTCCTGCAGCATTTCCAGATCGAAACGGGTGCGCTGCTCGAGGCGCTGCGCCTCCACCAGCTTGCCTTCGCCGTAGAAAAACTCCAGCCGCTCGCGCAATTCGCTCTTGATCGTTTCCACGGCGCGCATGACGGTTTCGCGCGGCGTGACATAGTGCGACGACGGGTAGACGGTGAAGCGCGGAATCTTCTGACGCACGCGGCCCGTCAGCGGGTCGAACAGTTGCAGCGTGTCGATTTCGTCGTCGAACAGTTCGACCCGCACGGCCATTTCCGCGTGCTCCGCCGGGAAGATGTCGATCGTGTCGCCGCGCACGCGGAACGCGCCGCGCTGGAACTCGGTTTCATTGCGGTTGTACTGCATCGCGATCAGCCGCGCGATGATGTCGCGCTGACCGATCTTGTCGCCGGTGCGCAGCGTCAGAATCATCTGATGATATTCGGACGGGTTACCGATACCGTAGATCGCCGACACCGTCGCCACGATCACTACATCGCGCCGCTCCATCAGGCTCTTGGTGGCCGACAGCCGCATCTGCTCGATATGCTCGTTGATCGACGAGTCTTTCTCGATGAACAGGTCGCGCTGCGGCACATACGCTTCCGGCTGATAGTAGTCATAGTACGAGACGAAGTACTCGACCGCGTTGCGCGGAAAAAACTCGCGAAACTCCGAGTAAAGCTGGGCCGCGAGCGTCTTGTTCGGCGCGAACACAATCGCCGGCCGCCCGAGCCGCGCGATGGTATTGGCCATCGTGAAAGTCTTGCCCGAACCGGTCACGCCGAGCAGGGTCTGGTACGACAGACCGTCCTCGACCCCTTCGACGAGCGTGTCGATCGCAGTAGGCTGGTCGCCGGCGGGCGGGTACGGCTGGTAGAGCTGGAACGGCGAGCCTTCGAACGTCACGAATTTCGACTCGTCGAGAGCGTCGTTGACTTCAGTCAGATGATGTTCGGACATGTGTGCGGCACCAAGGCCAGGGCAAAGGACTATTCTAGCGGTTTGCGCGAGCGGGGGCTGAGCGCATG
This sequence comes from Paraburkholderia sp. SSBN10T, assembly GCF_056619545.1. NCBI lineage: Bacteria > Pseudomonadati > Pseudomonadota > Betaproteobacteria > Burkholderiales > Burkholderiaceae > Paraburkholderia > Paraburkholderia sp. SSBN10T. The sequence goes on along the minus strand of NZ_JBWQQI010000039.1, from coordinate 14,533 downwards.
ACTGGCGGGTAACAGACGCCGCAAGCCAGACGCCGCAAGCGCGTCAAATCTGGCGCCAAAGCGCTGTTTTTCAAGCAAATAGACCACTTCCGTGGACAGGATGGGCCAAAAAACCCGCCAGGATTCGCTACAATGGCATGCTGCGCTCGCTGCTGACGCCCCGGCTTCGGCCTGTCCGAACCGTCCTGTCTGCCTGTGCCCTGCCTGCGTCACCGCAAAGCCCGCACATGCATTCACTTCCGGGGCATAGCCACGCCTGAAGCCGTCCCTCTTTTCACTACTGCCGAACCATCATGTCTCTGTTCTCCGCCGTCGAACTTGCTCCCCGCGACCCGATCCTGGGCCTGAACGAAGCTTTCAACGCAGATGCGCGCACCACCAAGGTCAACCTAGGCGTGGGCGTGTACTTCAATGAAGAAGGCAAGATTCCGCTGCTGCGCGCCGTGCGCGATGCGGAAAAGGCACGTGTCGAAGCGGCGCTGCCGCGCGGCTACCTGCCGATCGAAGGCATTGCCGCCTATGATGCCGCGGTGCAAAAGCTGCTTCTCGGCAACGACTCGCCGCTGATCGCCGCGGGCCGCGTGGTCACCGCGCAGGCACTGGGCGGCACGGGTGCGCTGAAGATCGGCGCCGACTTCCTGAAGCGCGTGAACCCGGCCGCCAAGGTGGCGATCAGCGACCCGAGCTGGGAAAACCACCGTGCACTGTTCGAAAGCGCGGGCTTCGAAGTCGTCTCGTACCCGTACTACGACGCGCAAACCAACGGCGTGAACTTCGAAGGCATGCTGAGCGCGCTGAACGGCTATGCAGCCGGCACGGTTGTCGTGCTGCACGCGTGCTGCCACAACCCGACCGGCGTCGACCTGACCGCGGCCCAATGGCAGCAGGTCGTCGAAGTGGTCAAGGCGCGTGAACTGGTACCGTTCCTCGACATCGCCTATCAGGGTTTCGGCGACAACATCGAATCGGACGCTGCCGCGGTGCGCCTCTTCGCGCAAGCTGAACTGAACGTGTTCGTCTCGTCGTCGTTCTCGAAGTCGTTCTCGCTGTACGGCGAGCGCATCGGCGCGCTGTCGATCATCACGAGCAGCAAGGAAGAAGCGACCCGCGTGCTGTCGCAACTCAAGCGCGTGATCCGCACGAACTACTCGAACCCGCCCACGCACGGCGGCTCGGTGGTCGCCGCAGTGCTCGGCTCGCCGGACCTGCGCGCCTTGTGGGAGACGGAACTCGGCGAAATGCGCGACCGTATCCGCGCGATGCGCAACGGGCTGGTTGAACGCCTGAAGGCAAGCGGCGTGGACCGCGACTTCAGCTTCGTGAACTCGCAACGCGGCATGTTCTCGTACTCGGGCCTGACGTCGGCGCAAGTGGACCGTCTGCGTGAAGAGTTCGGCATCTACGCCGTGAGCACGGGCCGCATCTGCGTGGCTGCGCTGAACACGCGCAATCTCGACGTTGTCGCCGGCGCGATTGCACACGTTCTGAAGTAATGCCGTGAGGGAATGCGGCGCGGATTAGCGCCGTGCGCTCCCCGCTTTGGCTTTGCTGTAAAAAAAAACGGCGCCCAGATGATGATCTGGGCGCCGCTTTTATCTGGTGCTGAACCACCGCAACGCAAGAACCGCCGCGTCAGCGCTTGTCGCGGTGAATGTCGTGCGTGACGAAACCGGCGTCGTTTTCAGGCATCGCCAGCCAGTCCGGTTGCGCCAGAGAAGCGCGGATGTCCTGCAAGCCGCTTTCCCAGTGTTCCTGCATGGTGGACAGGCCGAACTGGAAGTCCTTGAAATGCCCTTCGTACTCCTTCTGCCGGTAGATCAGATGGACGACGTTGTAGCGCTTCGAACAGGACAGTTCATCGGCGAGTTTGCACCAGGGATCGTCGCGATGTTCCGGCGCAACACGGTCGAGCACCTCGCGCAATACATGCCGGAAACGTTGCGAGCGCTGCAGCATGTCGGTCACGAGACGCGTGCGACTCGAGTACTGGATGTCCTTCATGCGCCCCTGTACATCCGTCAGGTTGTCCGGCACAGGCCCGATAGCGCTCCACAGATCCACCTGAAACGCGAGCGTGTCACGACGCGGCGTGGTCTGTATCACTTCGTAGAGCGGCGTGTTCGACATCAGGCCGCCGTCCCAGTAGTACTCCCCATCGATTTCCGTCGCACCGAAACCCGGCGGCAGCGAGCCCGAGGCAATGAAGTGCTCTGGTCGCAGTTTCATCCGCGTGTTGTCGAAATAGGCGAAGTTACCCGTACCGACATTCACGGCTCCCACCGAAACGCGTGTTTCACCCGAGTTGATCCGGTCGAAATCGCACAGCGTTTCGAGCGTCGTTTTCATGGCCGACGTGTCGTAGTAGCTGGCGTTTTGCGGCGACCCGGAAACGCTCGGCAAGGGCGGCGGAAAGCGCGGCACGAAGAAGCCCTTCTGCCCCTGGACGATTGCCCCGGTGGCCTGCATGGCCGTGAAAGCCTTGCGGATCGTCTCGTTGGAGTTGAACAGCGCCTGCTCGATGAACGGCGGCAATGGCGGCGCGAAAGCGGGTTGACAGATTGTCTCCCAGAATTCGAGCAGCCGGGTCACGCGATGCTCCGGCGCATTGCCGGCAATGATCGCCGTGTTGAGCGCACCGATCGAAATACCGGCGATCCAGTTCGGCTGGATGCCGGCCTCGTCGAGGCCCTGGTATACGCCGGCCTGGTAGGCGCCCAGCGCGCCACCGCCTTGCAGCATCAGCGCGATGGTTTCGTATTGAGGCAATTGGATATGGTGGCCGGCGCGAACGCCAGCCGCTGCTCCGGCGTGCTCGCCATCCCCGTCGCCGAGGATGCCGGCACGCGCCCGCTTGACATTGCGTTGCGCCATAGCCGCCTCCTTATTGCATGAACCAGCCGTGGCTCACAATAAAGGACTGGCCGGTCAAGGCCGCGCTCGGGAAGGTGGAGAGGAACAGCACGGTTTGCGCGACGTCTTCCACCGTGGTGAAGATGCCGTCCACCGTACCGCCAAGCATCACGTTGCGAATCACTTCTTCTTCGCTGATGCCCAGTTCTTTGGCCTGCTCAGGAATCTGCTTGTCGACCAGCGGCGTACGCACGAAGCCCGGGCAGACGACATGCGAGCGCACGTTGTGCTTCGCGCCTTCCTTGGCCAGCACGCGCGCCAGACCCAGCAAGGCATGCTTGGCCGCGACATACGCCGACTTCAGCGGTGAAGCTTCATGCGAGTGGACCGAACCCATGTAGATCACAATACCGCCGCGATCATCCTTGTACATGTGCTTCAAGGCCGCCTTGGTAGTGAGGAACGCACCGTCGACGTGAATCGCCTGCATTTTTTTCCAATCGGAAAACGCGTAGTTCTCGATAGGATTGACGATCTGGATGCCGGCGTTCGAAATCAGGATGTCGACCGAGCCGAATTCAGCGGCCACCTTGTCGATACCCTGGTTGACGGCTTCTTCGTTGGTGACGTCCATGGCGACGCCGATGGCCTTGCCGCCGGCCTGTTTGATCTCTTCAGCAACGGCGTTCGCGCCGTCCTGATTCAAGTCGGCGATCGCAATCGCAGCGCCCGCGGCCGACAATGTCAGCGCGATCTGCTTGCCGATCCCGCTCGCCGCGCCCGTGACGACCGCGACCTTGCCATTCAGATTCGTGTTCAGTGACGACATCCAGAGCCTCCATACAGTTGATGAGCAATGACACCACGACACGCAGGCGGCGTGAAGCTGACCGGACGGCATAGGCCGTTCAGACGATGCTGCACTGCGGCCAACTTTGCTATTGTGCATGAACCCTGGGAAAGGCATCGGGAAATCACGCACAAATCCATATCTCTTTAAACTGTCCGGGTTGCGCCTGATTCCGCGCCCCGGTTTGCTCCCCATTCGGCGCCCGATTCCGCTGCTCGGATTGGATGCCCGTTGCATCACCCCTTAAGGAGAAGTGCATGAACTATCGACGACTCGGCCGCTCCGGCCTGCAGGTCAGTGAACTGTCCATCGGTTCCTGGGTGACCTACGGCAATCAGGTGGACACGCACGCGGCGCGCGAATCGCTGGCGGCCGCACGCGACGCCGGGGTTAATTTCTTCGACAACGCCGAGGCCTACGCCGGCGGCAAGTCCGAACAGATCATGGGGCAGGCGCTGAAAGAACTGGCGTGGCCGCGCATTAGCTACGTGGTGTCGACCAAGTTCTTCTGGGGCCTGCAGGAGGCGCCCAACCAGTATCACACGCTGAACCGCAAGTATCTGTTGAACGCGATCGACGCGTCGCTGGAGCGTCTGCAACTCGACTATGTGGATCTCGCGTTCTGCCACCGGCCCGACCCGAACACGCCGGTCGAAGAAACGGTCTGGGCGATGAGCGACATGATTACACGGGGCAAGGCGCTCTACTGGGGCACCTCCGAATGGAGCGCGGACGAGATCCGGACGGCTTATGACATCGCGGAACGGCATCATCTTCACAAGCCTGTCATGGAACAGCCGCAGTACAACCTGTTCCACCGCAAGCGCGTGGAGCAGGAATACCACCGGCTCTACGAGGACATCGGCCTTGGGCTGACAACGTGGAGCCCGCTCGCCTCGGGGTTGCTCACCGGCAAGTACCGCGACGGCGTGCCGGCCGACAGCCGCGCCCAATTGCAAGGCTACGACTGGCTGCGCAAGCAGGTCACGGATGCCGGCAAGAACAGCGTGGTCGGCAAGCTCGGCAGCTTCGCGGACGAGCTCGGTTGCACGGTTGGCCAGCTTGCGATTGCCTGGATTCTGAAGAACCCGCATGTCAGCACGGTGATCACCGGCGCGTCGCGGGTCGAGCAGATCGCCGAGAACATGAAGGCGCAGGAGGTCGCGGCGAAAATCACGCCGGAGATCAAGCTGAAGATCGAAGAGATCGTCGGCGACGCGTACGACTGAGCGTTGCGGCCGCGCGAGCGGCACACCTTTTGCGGCGTCCGGGGGCGAGCGGTTCGGGCTGCGAAGCGGGCTCGCGTACAATACGCGACCGCATTGCACGTGCCCATCCGGTCGCAACGCGGCGCCTCGCTGCTTCAGGCCCCCGACCGCGGAGCCTGAAGCGCGGCCCAATCGACCGGCGCGCCCTCTTTCGAGTCTCACCTCATCATGCTTAGTTACCGCCACGCCTTCCATGCAGGCAATCATGCCGACGTCCTCAAGCACGCCGTCGTCGTGCAGTTGTTGCGCTACCTCGCCCAGAAAGACAAGGCGTACTGGTACATCGACACGCACGCAGGGGCCGGCGTCTACTCGTTGAAGGAAGGCTACGCCACCAAAACGGGCGAATTCGAGACAGGTATCGCCAAGCTATGGGGTCGTACCGACCTGCCCCCGATGCTGGCTGACTATGTGGATGAAGTCGCGGCGCTGAACGCCGACGGCAACCTGCGCTTCTACCCCGGTTCGCCGTATCTTGCGTGGCGGCTGATGCGCGAACAGGACCGCATGCGCCTGTTCGAACTGCACACCACCGAGATCGACGTGCTGCAGCACAATTTCCGCGATGCCGGCCGGCGCGCCATGCTGTACGCCGGAGATGGCTTCGACGGCGTGAAGGCTTTGTTGCCGCCGCCGCCGCGCCGCGCGCTGGTGCTGATCGACCCGTCATTCGAGGACAAGCGCGACTACACCCGCACACTGAATTGCGTCGAGGAAAGTCTCAAGCGATTTGCGACCGGCACCTATGCGATCTGGTACCCGCAAGTCACGCGCCCGGAATCGCAGCGCTTTCCAGATCAGTTGAAGCGTCTGCAGGAGCGCAACTGGCTGCACGTCACGCTGACCGTCAGCAATCCTCCCTCAGATGGGTTTGGGCTGTTCGGCAGCGGCATGTTCATCCTGAACCCACCGTACACCCTGGCTAAAACACTGAAAGACACCATGCCGTGGCTGGTGCAGACGCTCGGACAGGACAAAGCCGCGCAATTCAAGCTGGAACACCGCGGCGACTGAACCAGGCCGGTTCAGACTCTACTGCGCCGACGGCGCCGAACGAGGCTGCGGGTTCGAATGCTGCGCCGACGCTCCACTTCCTCCGTTCCCGCTGCCTCCTGCCGGCAACTGGATATAGGGCGCGACGATCAGCGGCCCGGACGAGTTCGGCGTTAGTTCGGTCGGCGTCGCTATCGGCTGGGCCTGCACGATCCGCTCGTGTGAAAGCGGCGCAGTCTGCAGCACCGTGCCGCTCTTGCCGTCGCTGATACCGTGCTGCGTATCGAGTATCAACGGCTGCCCGCCGCTCGACGAGGCAGCAAATGCCACGGGTGAGGCTAGCGCCAGCAGCGAAACCGCGGCGCACAGCGCGGGGACAACGGCGCCCTGCAAGGCGCGAATCAATCGGACAGGAGCCATGAGCGGACCGGGTTGGTTGCGGGAATGCCGGATTGTGCAGAAAACGCTTTACCTTACCGCGGTGGCAACGTTCAAGCTAGTCGAGATTGAACGGCACGCGGAGGTCGGCCAGTGGTCGGCCTTAATGAGCGGCCTTAATGTGCAGACTTGGTGAGCGGATGGTGAGCCGCGAACGAAATGCAAACGCCGAAACACAGACGCCAGATGTGACAAAGCCCCGTCGATACGGGGCCTTACGCTCTACTACTGCGGCTACGCGCCTCGAAGAAAATCCCCTTGCGGGATGAGGGACGAGCGGCGCTGCCGGTCAGACAGACTTCAGACTGCTTTACAGCGAGTAGCCGTTCGTTTCGAGCGAGCGGATGCGCTGTTCGAGCTGGACGATGTCCGACGACGACGCGAGATAAGCCTCACGGCGGCTACGTTCAGCGGTTTCAAACCAGGTGCTCAGCTTTTCAAGAAGGTATGCAAACATGATGTTCTCCAAGGATCAGATATGAATCCCCGGTGGATTGGGCATCAGGGATTTCCCTTATGAAGGGTTAACCCGGATTATAGGCTTCTGGTGCAACCTGGCTAGTGAAATGCCCGAATGGCGTGCATTCCGTTTTGGAATGGTGCATCCTGAATTTCAAGGCAAGTAATTGATTTACATGGAGTTAACAGAGCATCGGTTCGATTTTTACGGAATCGCACCATGGAAACGCACCAATATCGTGCAATTGTGTGGGGTGGTTGCAACGAATCATCGCCGCGGTTGCACCTTTCATCATTCGACGCTCATTCGTCACTCATTTACCGGTCCGCAAGCATGACTAACAGCCATCTCAGAAGCCGCAAGACCTTCGATGATCGGACAATCGGGCCGCTCGTCGCCGTGACAGTGGTCAGCGAGGTGCGAAAGCGTATCGCGCATCTCCGTCAGCTCGGCGATGCGGCGCTCGAGATCCGCGACGTGTTCGAGCGCAATCGCCTTCACTTCGGCGCTCGCGCGCGAGCGGTCCTGCCACAAGGCCAGCAGACGGCGGATATCCTCGACGAGAAAGCCCAGACGCCGCGCCTGACGAATAAAGCGCAAAGAATGCACTTCCTGAGTGCCGTACACGCGATACCCCGCCGTTGTACGGGATTTCGCCGCCAGCAAGCCGACACTTTCGTAATAGCGAATCATTTTCGCCGTGACGCCCGAGGCGCGGGCCGCTTCACCGATGTTCATGACTGTTTCCCCTGTCGGCCAGAGTTAGTGCTTCAGCACTTACTCTGGCCCCATGCGTTACGCGGTCGACCAGAGTTAGCGCTTTAGCGCACTACTCTGGTCCCATGCAAAGCTGTGTCTACCGATCCTACACCTTCCCACAATGGGAAGGTCAGCCACTCAGGTGTGTCCCGGCGGGCATAATTCAACCGTTTCACCCTTCACGTTTCTCGAGGCAAAGCAGATGACGATCGAATTTCAGGTAGAAGGCATGAGCTGCCAGCATTGTGTGGCCGCAGTGACCAACGCAATTCGCGAACAGGACGGCGCCGCGCAAGTCAAGGTCGATCTCGCGACCGGCCGTGTGGCAGTCGAATCCGCACAGCCGGCCGATGCGCTCAAGGCAGCCATTGACGAGGCAGGCTATACGGTCGTCGAGACTCACTGAGGCGAGCTCGCATGTTCAAGGTTGCAGTGATCGGCGCGTCCGGCTTGCTGGGCCGCGCCCTCGTCGACGAGCTGGCGCAGCAGGCGGACTGGCAAGTCGTTTCGACCGGGTTCCGCCGCGTCGGCCCGCGCAACGTCCTGCTCGACATTCGCGATGCAGAGGCGGTCAAACAGTTTGTCGAGCGCGAGGCGCCCGATGCGATCGTCATTGCGGCGGCCGAACGCCGTCCGGATGTCTGCGAACACGATCCGGCGCTGGCCCGCGCACTGAACGTCGACGCCGTGCGCAGCGTGGCCGAGGCAGCCAGACAACGCGGTGCGTGGGTGCTGTCGATCTCCACCGACTATGTGTTCGACGGCGCGCACCCGCCCTACCGCTTTGACGCCCAGCCGTCGCCGCTCAACGCCTATGGCCACAGCAAGCTCGACGGTGAGCGGGCGCTCGCTGAGACGACCGATTTCGGTTGTGTCCTGCGTTTGCCGTTGCTATATGGGCCGATCGTCGACTGGACGGAATCGGCCGTGACCAGTCTGGTGCCGGCCGTTGCGGCATCGGCGGGGGCGTCGCCAGAGGCAAAGGCGGCTCTGATGGACGCGTGGGCGATCCGTTACCCGACGTTTACACCCGACGTGGCGTTCGTGATCCGTCAGATGCTCGAACAGCATGCGAATGGCGACGCGATTCGCGGCATCGTGCAATGGTCGGGGGATGAGCCGATGACGAAGTACGAGATTGCAATCCGCCTTGCCGAGGCGCTGCAACTCGAGGCCCGGCTCACGCCACAGCACACGCCGACGGATGCGACCCCACGCCCACATAACTGCCATCTTGATTCGAGTCGTCTCGAAGCGCTCGGCATCGGCCGTCGCACGCCGTTCGATACGGCGATCCGACAAGTACTGGAGAAGTTTCCCTGGCGAGGCAATGACGGCAGCCAGACGGCATAGGTCGAAATTGCGGCTCGCCGTGGCGAGCCGCGACAGGCAGCATGGCCCGTTGAGACAGCGCGGCCTTCCCGCCCAAATCGGCTTTTCCGCGCAGCCTGAATCCGGCGAAACAGGTTTTCAGCGAAAATCCCTGCTCGTGAACTGCAGCCCACCCAGCAGATGCGACATATCAACCAGATGTTGCGCAACAAGATGCTGCACCTCCCCTTCACGCTGCCAAACGCCGTACACCGCGAGCAGCGCCGCCCCCAATACCTCCTTGCGCTGCCTCTCCAGCAAAGCCGGCCATACGATTACATTGACATTGCCGGTCTCGTCTTCGAGCGTCATGAAGATGACCCCTTTCGCCGTACCCGGCCGCTGCCGCATCCTGACAATGCCGCAGCCGCGCGCCAGTCTTCCATCAGGATAACTATGTAGCGTCGCTGCCGGTACCAGCCGATTGGCCAACAGTTGAGGCCGCAGCAGTTCGAGCGGATGACGGCCGAGCGTCAACCCCACGGACCGGTAGTCCGCGACGATCTCGCTCGCTTCCGAAGGCTTGCCCAGTTCGGGAGTATCGTCTTGCACTGCGGCACCGGCCAGCAAGTCCTTATCGGGTACAGCGGCCACCGAATGCCACAATGCTTCTCTACGATTGCCCGCCAGCACTATCAGCGCGTTCGCCTCAGCCAACACCTGCAGATCGTGCCGGGAGAGCTGGGCACGACGCGCCAGATCGTACACGCTCCTGAACGGCCGCAGCGCGCGTGAATGCTCGATGCGCTCGGCGGCACCATCGCTCATGCCGCGCAGCATCGACAGCCCAAGACGCACGGCGGGGCGCTCTGCCCCTTCGATCGGTTCGAGCGTCGAGTCCCAGCCGCTGATGGTCACATCGACCGGCAATACCTTGACGCCATGCCGCTGCGCATCCTGTACGAGTTGCGACGGCGAGTAGAAACCCATCGGCTGGCTGTTGAGCATAGCCGCAAGAAATGCCTCATGTTCATGGCACTTCAACCAGCTGCTGGTGTAGACGAGCAAGGCGAAACTCGCCGCATGGCTTTCCGGAAAACCATATTCGCCAAAACCCTTGATCTGCTCGAAGATCGCTTCAGCAAAGCTTCGCTCGTAGCCCCGTTCCTGCATCCCGTTGATGATGCGATCGTAGTACTTCTCCAGGCCGCCCTTGCGCTTCCATGCAGCCATCGCACGACGCAGCTCATCGGCTTCGCCTGGCGTGAAGCCGGCCGCGATCATCGCCACCTGCATCACCTGCTCCTGGAAGATCGGCACGCCCTTCGTGCGCTCCAAGGCTTCCCGCAGTTTGTCGCTCGGATAAATTTCTGGCTCCAATCCCTGGCGCCGACGCAGGTAAGGATGCACCGCTCCGCCCTGAATCGGCCCAGGACGCACAATGGCCACCTCGATGACGAGATCGTAGTACGTGCGCGGGCGCAAACGCGGCAGCATGCTCATCTGCGCCCGCGATTCAATCTGGAACACCCCGATGGTGTCGGCGCGGCAAATCATGTCGTACGTCTCTTCGTCACCATCGGCTATGTCTTGCATCTCGAGGCGCTCGCCGCGCCGCGCCGATACGAGATCGAGCGTGCGACGGATTGCCGACAGCATGCCGAGTGCAAGCACATCGACCTTGAGAAGTTTGAGCGATTCAAGATCGTCCTTGTCCCATTCGATCACCCGGCGATCCGCCATTGCCGCGTTCTCGACCGGCACGAGACGTGTCAGCTTGCCGCGGCTGATCACAAAGCCGCCGGAATGCTGCGACAGATGGCGCGGAAAGTTGAGCAATTGCGACGCGAGTCTCGCCCAGGCCTGAATCAACGGTTTCTCCGGATCGAGACCCGTCTCTTCAAAGTGCTTCAGCAGATCGTGACTATTGTCGAACCAGTGATGAGACTTTGCGACCGCATCGACGATCTGCGGATCGATACCCAGCGCCTTGCCTGTCTCACGCAACGCGCCACGCGGCCGGTATGTCGACACCGCCGCCGCAATCGCCGCGCGATCACGCCCATACTTGCGATAGATGTACTGGATCACCTCTTCGCGCCGCTGATGCTCGAAGTCGACGTCGATATCCGGCGGTTCCCCGCGCTCTTTCGAAATAAAGCGCTCGAACAACATGTTGCTGCGCGCCGGATCCACCTCGGTGATGCCCAAGCAATAACACACGAGGGAGCTGGCCGCCGAGCCCCGCCCCTGGCACAGAATGCGCTGGCTGCGCGCGTAGCGCACGATGTCATAGACCGTCAGAAAATACGGCTCGTACTGCAGGTCCGCGATGAGTGCCAGTTCGTGTTCGATCTGTTGCTGAAACTTATCCGGGATGCCGTCAGGAAAGCGCTGCTTCGCTCCGGCATAGGTCTCCTGACGAAGGTACGCGGTGGGCGTGAAGCCTTCGGGCACGAGCTCATCGGGATATTCGTAGTGCAACTCATCGAGCGAGAACTTGCATCTGCCGAGTACGTCGAGCGTTTCGCGCAGGGTGTGCTCGGGATAGAGATTCGCAATGCGCAACCGCGAGCGCAAATGCTGCTCGGCATTCGGCGCGAGATCGTAGCCGCACTCATGAACCGGCTTGCCGACGCGAATTGCCGTCATCGTGTCCTGCAACGGCTTGCGCGAGCGCACATGCATCACAACGTTGCCGAGTGCGACGACCGGCACATTCTGACGATCCGCAACGTACTCGATCGCACCGCGATGAATATCGTCCATCGCTCGCTGATGCAGCACGAGACCCACCCACGCGCGCTCAGGAAAAGTCTTGTCGAGCCATTCAATTTGCGCTTCGAGCGCCTCTTCTTTGGCGGGAAACGCCGGCACCAGAATCGCGAGACAGTCGGGCATGCCGCGCAAATGCGCGTTGTCGCGCTCGGGCCGTGACAGATCGTGCGGCGTCAGCCGGTATTCGCCCTTTGGCGCGCGGGTCCGCGCAAGCGTAATCAGCTCCGACAGATTGCCGTAGCCCTCACGGTTCTGCGCGAGCAGAATCAGTCCGAACGCGGGCGAGCCGTCGGCATTGCGCAAGTGAAAATAAGAGCCGATGACTAGCGGCAAGCCTGTTTCTTTAGCCGCGACGTGCGCACGCACGACGCCCGCAAGCGAGCATTCATCGGTGACAGCGAGTCCCGCGTAACCCAGTTGCACTGCGCGCTTGACGAGTTCATCCGCATGCGACGCGCCGTGCAGGAACGTGAAGTTGGAGAAGCAGAACAGCTCGGCATACGCCGGCAGCGCAGTGAAGGTCGAGTCCATTGCGCCTCATCCGAACAAACCGTGAAGAAACCAGCGCGGCGCCTCTTCGGCATTGCGGCTGCTGATGCGCTCGCGGTAAATCCAGTAGCAACTGCGATCATCGGCTTGCGCGACGAAGTAATCGCGCGTGACGAGTTCGCCGTCGAACCAGCCGGCTTCGATACGCTCGGCCGGCGACACCATGCGCAGCGGCGAACCATAGAAGGGACGATGCTGACGCATCAGCAAACGCAAGGGCGTGGCCAGCATCCACGTCGGCCGCGGCAGGCTATCGGGCAGCGCGATGTTCTTCGCCGCCTGGCTAACCGGCACCCAGCGATTCGCGACCTCCGGCCGGTAATCCGCTGTCGGTGCGGGTCGCAGCACGTTCTCGTCGCCAAGACGCGCGATCAGCAATTCGATCAGGCGTGCGTGCTCTTCCGGCGAGCCACCGGGTTCGGGAAACAGGCTGTCCGAATCCGGCGCGGCCGGCTCGACCTTCGATGCGTCGAGTCGCAACGCAATAGCGGGCGCAACGAGTTCCACGCGATGCAACCGCTCCTTCAAGAGCCGCAGCAGATGGTCTTCGCGCCATGTCGGTTCACCGAGTGCGATTTCGATTAGCGTCGGCGGCAACGCCTGCCTGCCGCGTTCGTGCTCGATGGACAACGTGACCGCGCTGAGCGCCAGTTGCCTGGCGCTCAGCCAGCCGCACAACTGCACGATCAGCCGATGCGCGGCAAACACCGCGCCGTCCGCATGTTCGAGCCGGTCGGGCAATTCGATGCGTGCGGAAAACGTGGGCAGCAACTCAAGCCAGTCGAACAACTCCGGTGCCGTGCCGAAGGCGCGATCCAGCGAATCCAGCAGATGTTCGCCGCAGCGGCGCTGCAAACCCGCGCGCGGCAGGCGACGCACGTCGGCAATCGTCTCGCAGCCCAGGCCGGCAAACCAGTCAGTGAACGGGTGGATCTCCGGCACCGCGAACATCGGTAGCGGTAACAACACGCGCTCGAGCGAGGCGAGCTGCAAGACTCTGCGCACACCTCGTCCCCGCCCGTATTGCGCTAGCAGCCATGCGCCCTGCCCGGTTGGCGCAACACTGATGCGCGCAGTCACCCCGAAGGTGTCGAGTATCGCCTTGGCCTGCCGGCACAGCGACAGCAGACCATCGAAAAGCCGCAGACTCGCGCCGACTTCGACGATGACCGTTGCCTCATCGAGCAGTGCGACATCAGGCGAAAATTTCATCAACGCCACACCGACTTCTCGTTGCGCAGCCGCTTCACGGGCAACGTCGCGCTCGTATATCACGGTTTCCGGCGATAGCGTCACGACACCGCCGCGCTTCATGCCCAGCAACACACCCGCCTCACGTGCCGCGCGGTCTGCGATCACCACCCTGTCTTTCTCGAGCACGGCACTGCCGTGCGCCGGCTCAGACAACCACCTCGGCCGGAAGACTTCGAGGGACAACTTCGGCAAGTGGACGGCGAGAAAGACGCGCATGACGGGAAAGCAAAACTGGAGTGGGTTGGAGTGAAATCGACAAAGGCTCCGCGCGTGTTGGACCTCGTCGTTTCACGATATCGACCATCAGGCCTTCCGCGGCCGGTCGTAAAGCCAACCGTAGTATGGCCGGTGACGAATCCTGAATGACCGTGAGCGGTCGGACCATGATGAACAGCGTCTCGGAGGACTGCGCAGCCAGATGCAGACGCCGTAACGATGACGACCGCGCGTGCTGTGCCCACAAAATCAACGCCCCACAACTGCCGGCACGCAGGATCTGCTCGGCCGACCACAGGGCGTCAGCGATTTTGGAAGGCGTGATTTGCAGCAAGCGATTGAGCGACAGGCCGATATACCCCAGTCCCAGCCCATCTGGAATATGTGGTGGCTGGACCAGCGCAATGGGCCGCTCACCAAGTGAGCTAAGCGCGGGCCGCAACAGCCGCATTTCTCCAACGCCAGCCTGCTGAACCAGCAAATCGATCAGCACGCCAACTGGCCAGCCGCCGCCGGGCAACTCCGTTGACAGTGCCGGATAGCCTGTATCCACCGTACCCCCACGCCCGCGTGAAAGCTGAGAGGCTCGCCAGAGCGATGGATGAATCTCTTCGGCACCGATAGCGATGGCTGACATTGGGTGTGGGATAAACCTGTATATATATACAGTATCCTACACGTAAATTCCTAGGTGCGAACTGACACTTTTAGAGTGTGATGGTCGGTGTCGAGTGTCGATATGCTGTGTTTTTATACAGTTTTTTAAAGGGGATTGGGAGGAGGTTGAGAATTGAAGCTTAGGGGACT
>NZ_JBWQQI010000038.1:0-55494 GCF_056619545.1 Paraburkholderia sp. SSBN10T | reverse complement strand
TACGGCGGGCTGGAGCGCGCACATCATCGAGCAACGCATCGACAACAAGATCATCCGGCCGAGCGCGAACTACACCGGTCCGGACAACCTGAAGTTCGTGCCGCTCGCAAAACGCTGATCGGGAAAGCGCGATAATCGCCGGTGATGTCCGGCGATTATCACATTGAGCACTACATTCTTACTCCCCCACGGTATGAACACTGCAAACCGCAAACCGCTGCCAGGCACCAAGCTGGACTTCTTCGATACGCGCGCCGCGGTCGAAGCGATCCAGCCGGGCGCCTACGACACGCTGCCGTACACCTCGCGCGTGCTGGCCGAAAACCTCGTGCGCCGTTGCGACCCGGTGTCGCTGAACGCCTCGCTCAGGCAGATCATCGAACGCAAGCGCGACCTCGATTTCCCGTGGTTTCCGGCCCGCGTGGTCTGCCACGACATCCTCGGCCAGACCGCGCTCGTCGACCTCGCCGGCCTGCGTGACGCGATTGCCGCGCAAGGCGGCGACCCGGCGCTGGTCAATCCGGTCGTGCCGACGCAACTGGTGGTGGACCACTCGCTTGCGGTCGAATGCGGCGGTTTCGATCCGGACGCGTTCGCCAAGAACCGCGCCATCGAAGACCGGCGCAACGAAGACCGCTTCGACTTCATCAACTGGACCAAAAAGGCGTTCAAGAACGTCGACGTGATTCCGCCGGGCAACGGCATCCTGCATCAGATCAACCTGGAACGCATGAGCCCGGTGGTGCAGGTCAAAGACGGCGTAGCGTTTCCCGATACGCTGGTCGGCACCGATTCGCATACGCCGATGGTGGATGCGCTCGGAGTGATCGCCATCGGCGTGGGCGGCCTCGAAGCGGAAAGCGTAATGCTGGGACGGGCTTCGTATATGCGTCTGCCCGATATCGTCGGCGTCGAACTGACCGGCAGGCCGGGTCCGGGGATTACCGCGACGGACGTGGTCCTGTCGCTGACCGAATTCCTGCGCAAGGAAAAGGTGGTGGGCGCGTATCTGGAGTTTTACGGCGAAGGCACGGCGAACCTCACGCTGGGCGACCGCGCCACCATCGCCAACATGGCGCCTGAGTTTGGCGCGACGGCCGCGATGTTCTATATCGACGAGCAGACCATCAAGTATCTCAAGCTCACCGGCCGCGACGACGAACTCGTCAAGCTGGTGGAGGCCTACGCGAAGCAAACCGGCCTGTGGGCCGACAGCCTGAGCAACGCGCAATACGAACGCGTGCTGACGTTCGACCTGTCGAGCGTGGTGCGCACGCTCGCTGGTCCGTCGAACCCGCACCGCCGTTTGCCGGTGTCGGAGCTGGCGGCGCGCGGCATCAGCGGCAAGGTCGAGAACGAAGCGGGTCTGATGCCCGACGGCGCGGTGATCATTGCGGCAATCACGAGCTGCACCAACACCAATAACCCGCGCAACATGATTGCCGCGGGGCTGCTCGCGCGCAACGCGAATCAGCGCGGCCTGACCCGCAAGCCCTGGGTGAAAAGCTCGCTCGCGCCGGGATCGAAGGCCGTCACGCTGTACCTCGAGGAAGCGAAGCTGCTGCCGGAACTGGAGCAGCTCGGCTTCGGCGTGGTCGCTTATGCGTGTACGTCGTGCAACGGCATGTCGGGCGCGCTGGACCCGGTCATCCAGCAGGAAATCGTCGGACGCGATCTCTACGCGACGGCCGTGCTCTCCGGCAACCGCAATTTCGACGGCCGGATCCACCCGTATGCGAAGCAGGCCTTCCTCGCCTCGCCGCCGCTGGTGGTGGCCTACGCGATTGCCGGCACGATCCGCTTCGACATCGAGAAGGATGTGCTGGGCACCGACGCCGCGGGCAATCCGGTGCTGCTCAAGGACATCTGGCCGTCCGACGAGGAGATCGACGCGATCGTTGCGTCGAGCGTCAAGCCGGAGCAATTCCGCAAGGTGTACGAACCAATGTTCGCGGTCACGGCCGACACCGGCGAACAGGCCAATCCGCTGTACGACTGGCGGCCGCTCAGCACCTATATCCGCCGCCCGCCGTACTGGGAAGGTGCGCTCGCCGGCGAGCGCACGCTCACGGGCATGCGCCCGCTCGCCGTGCTCGGCGACAACATCACCACCGACCACCTGTCGCCGTCCAACGCGATCCTGCCGGATAGCGCCTCGGGCGAGTATCTGGCGAAAATGGGCCTGCCGGAGGAGGATTTCAACTCGTACGCGACGCACCGCGGCGATCACCTGACCGCGCAGCGCGCCACCTTCGCCAACCCCACGTTGAAGAACGAAATGGTGCTGGAAGACGGCAAGGTGAAGGCCGGTTCTTTGGCCCGCATCGAGCCCGAAGGCAAGGTCACGCGCATGTGGGAAGCCATCGAAACCTATATGGAGCGCAAGCAGCCGCTGATCGTGATTGCCGGGGCCGACTACGGCCAGGGCTCGTCGCGCGACTGGGCCGCCAAGGGTGTGCGTCTGGCCGGCGCGGAAGCGATCGTCGCCGAAGGGTTCGAACGCATCCACCGCACCAACCTCGTGGGCATGGGCGTGCTGCCGCTCGAGTTCAAGCCGGGCGTGAACCGCCTGACGCTCGGCATCGACGGCACCGAAACCTTCGATGTGATCGGCGAGCGCAAGCCGCGCACCGCCCTCACGCTGGTAATCCAGCGCAAGAGCGGCGAGCGCGTCGAAGTGCCGGTAACCTGCCGTCTCGACACCGCGGAAGAAGTGTCGATCTACGAAGCCGGTGGCGTGCTGCAGCGTTTTGCGCAGGACTTCCTCGAATCGTCGAAAGCAGCGGCTTGAGGAGATCAACATGAGCCACGTACCGCAGATCAAGATTGCCGCCACCTACATGCGCGGCGGCACCAGCAAAGGCGTGTTCTTCCGGCTGCAGGATTTGCCCGCCGCCGCCCAGACGCCGGGCGCGGCGCGCGATGCATTGTTGATGCGCGTGATCGGCAGCCCGGACCCTTACGGCAAACAGATTGACGGCATGGGTGGGGCGACGTCGAGCACGAGCAAGACCGTCATCATCGCGAAGAGCAGCAAGCCCGATCACGATGTCGACTATCTGTTCGGCCAGGTATCCATCGACAGGGCTTTTGTCGACTGGAGCGGCAATTGCGGCAATCTGTCAGCCGCAGTGGGACCGTTCGCCATCAGCGCCGGGCTGGTCGAGGCGAGCCGCATTCCGCACGACGGCGTGGCTATCGTGCGGATCTGGCAAGCCAATATCGGCAAGACCATCATCGCTCATGTGCCGATCACGAACGGCGCCGTGCAGGAAACCGGCGACTTCGAACTGGACGGGGTGACCTTCCCCGCCGCCGAGGTGCAACTCGAGTTCATGGATCCGGCCGCAGAGGAAGACGGCGCGGGCGGCGCCATGTTCCCCACCGGCAATCTGATTGACGACCTCGAGGTGCCGGGCATCGGCACCTTGAAGGCCACCATGATCAACGCGGGGATTCCGACGATTTTCGTCGACGCCGAGGCGATCGGTTACAAAGGCACCGAACTGCAGGACGCGATCAACGGCGACGACAAGGCGCTGGCGAAGTTCGAGACGATTCGCGCGCACGGCGCGGTGCGCATGGGCCTGATCGCGCATATCGACGAAATCGCGACGCGGCAGCATACGCCGAAGGTCGCGTTCGTCGCGAAGCCCGCCGCGTACGTGGCCTCGAGCGGCAAGCAGGTTGCCGCTGGCGATGTCGACCTGCTGGTGCGGGCGATGTCCATGGGCAAGCTGCATCACGCGATGATGGGCACGGCTGCGGTGGCCATCGGCACGGCTGCGGCGATTCCGGGCACGCTGGTGAATCTCGCGGCCGGCGGCGGCGAACGCCAGGCGGTGCGCTTCGGTCATCCGTCGGGCACGCTGCGCGTGGGTGCGCAAGCCGGCCAGGTGGACGGCGAATGGGTCGTCACGAAGGCTGTCATGAGCCGCAGCGCACGCGTCCTGATGGAAGGCTGGGTGCGGGTGCCCGGCGATACGTTCTGAGCGCCCCCAAGATGCGAACCTGAAATCGAGCGAAAGCGCCGGCCGTCCGCGAGGATGCCGGCGCGCCTTCACCCTGCGTGCAAACTCAGCCTTGCCTGGGCGGCAGATACGGCATCGGATCGACCGGTTTGCCGTCGCGGCGCACCTCGAACAGTACCGAGACGCGCGAGTTGTTTTCGTCGCCCATCTCCGCGATTTCCTGCCCTTGCCGCACGATGTCGCCGGTCTTCACCAGCAGCTTGCGATTGTGTGAATACGCAGTCAGAAAGTCCTTGTTGTGCTGGACGATGATCAGGCTGCCGTATTCGTTGAGCCCGGTTCCCGCATACATGACCTTGCCGTCGGCGGCTGCGCGCACCGGATCGCCCGGCTTGCCACCGATCTCGATGCCGCGCGTCTCACCGGGCTGGAAGCCTTCGACCACCTTGCCCTGCGCGGGCCACGCCAGCACGACACGGCTGGCGTGACGCGACATCTGAGCGTCGATCTGACGCGTTTGCGCGGCACTGGGTGCGGGGGAGTCGTTTGAGGTTGTCGAGGCTGTGGATGTGGAAGCCGCTGCAGTGGCCAGTGCTGCCGCTGCAGTACCCGACGCAGCCGCCGCCGGGGCTGCCGCCGCATTTGCTGCGGCGCCTGCCACAGCATTGGACGCCGGCACCGCTGCCGCCGCCGTCTTCGCCGCTGCCGCGGCCCTGGCCGCAGCGTCTGCAGCGGCGGCCTGAGCGGCGAGCGCTGCAGCAGCAGCCGCGTCAGCCTCCTTCACCGCCTCGGGCGAGGCGACGTGCAGCACCTGCCCCAGCTTCAGCCGAGTGGACGGTTTCAGGTGGTTCCACGCCAGCAATTGCTTGACACTGCAGTGATGCTGCTGCGCGATATGGCTCAGCGTATCGCCACGCCTGACGCGATACACGAGCGGCTGCGCCGCCTTCAACCTGGCCGCGCTGGCCGCCGCCGATGCCTGTAACGACGCCGTCGCCGCCGCATCCGACGCTGCGGCAGCTGCTGCTGCCGCGGCCGTTGCCGCCGGAACCCCTGAGGCGGCGCCATCCGCCTGCGTACCCGGCTGCGCCACGTTCGCACAACCGCTGATCGCCACTGCGACCCAGACGCCAGCAACGCTGGCCATCATGGTTTTGTCGAAACGACTTCTCAACAAATTCGACTCCTGCTTTGTTCTTGGCGAGCCCGAATGCTCCCGCGTCGCGGGCGATGCGCGCATTCGTGCGAAGCGCTGCGATCTCGCGAACCGGGGAACCGCCTCGTTGCGGCTATCACCCGTGCCCTGCCTGCCATCCGGCACTTGTGCAGCAGATATCTCAAAAATGAGGCGATCTACCACAAAAAGGGCCAGACAGACGATTAAAATTCAAGCGGAATTGTAAAATGCGCCGGACAAAAAGCGAGCCGTCCGAACAGACTGATACAAATCCTTACGTTCGGTATTGCGGGGAATGTGACCCGCGATAACGTTTTCTTTAACGGCAAATCGTCATAAAAACTTGAATTCCGGCAGGAACGGCGGCTCGCAGGCGGCGCGCCCAGCGATGGGAGTCGTTGCGAAACAGATGGCGAAAAAACGGCCGCCCTTTTTCGAGGTAGCGGCCGTTTGCGTTTGCCTGCCGCGCAACCTGGCGCAGCAGCGCAGGCGCCAGTCGTTCAGAACTTGTGGCGGATCGCGGCGCGCACCGCGAACTGGTTAGATGACGACGATACGCCCGCCGAGCCCGGGATATAGGCATCGTCGAGCACGGTATCGGTCTTGTCGCCGGTCACTTTCTGATACGCCGCCTGGAAATAGAAATCCGTGCGCTTGGACAGGTTGTAGTCGGCCATCAGCCCGAACGTGTGGTATTTCGGATTCTCATTGCCTGAGGTGGCATCCATGGTGGCTGCCGTGTAGACATACTGCACGCCCACGAAGAAGGCCGGCGTGAACTGATACTTGCCGTTCACCTCGAAGTTCTGGAACTTGAGTGCCGTCAGCGTGCCGCCGTTGGGCGGCGTGATCGAACCGACGTATGCCGAAGTATCGGTCGCAGCCGGTTCCCCGACGTTCGTATTGGTATAGACGAAGCCGACCGTCGCCGCGCCGAACGTGTAGTTGACCCCGCCGCCGAATATGCGCAGGCGCTCCGAGATGAAATTGGCGTCGTCGGTCGCAATCGCGCCGCTCGTCGTCAGGCCGGGATTGTTGGCCTGCAGGTAGGCGCCCGTCACCAGCAGGCCGCCGTTCGTATACTGGCCGCCGAGGCTGTACTGCCGGTTGTTGGCGAAATTCGTAGCGTTGCTGAAGCTGTACGTGCCGCCGAACTGCAGGCCCGCGAAGTCCGGACTCGCGTATTTGACCGT
Source organism: Paraburkholderia sp. SSBN10T (assembly GCF_056619545.1). Taxonomy (NCBI): domain Bacteria; kingdom Pseudomonadati; phylum Pseudomonadota; class Betaproteobacteria; order Burkholderiales; family Burkholderiaceae; genus Paraburkholderia; species Paraburkholderia sp. SSBN10T. Next base: position 49,153 of record NZ_JBWQQI010000038.1, on the reverse strand, counting down.
GTTGTTGACCCGGAACGAGTTGTCGGTATTGTCGTTGTCGTAGGGATGCGAGAGCAGGTAGCCGCCCCAGTTGCCGTTAGCCGTGGTCTGCGCAAGATAATCGACCAGCGAGTCGTACTGCCGGCCGAGCGTCACCGTACCGTAGTTGGCCGCCGTCAAACCAACGAACGCCTGGCGGCCGAACATCCGCCCACCCTGTCCGAGCGCCCCGCTGTTCACGTCGAAACCGTTTTCGAGGTCGAAAATCGCCTTCAGGCCGCTGCCGAGATCCTCGGAACCCTTGAGGCCCCAGCGGCTGCCTTGCGCGTAGCCGCTCTGCAACTGGTAGGCGGACTTGTCGCCCGCATTGCTCGTGTAGTTGATGCCCTCGTCGATTACCCCGTACAACGTGATGCTGGTCTGTGCGCACACAGGCAGGGCGAAGGCTGCAGTCACAGCCAACGCGATCATGTTCTTTTTCATGAAGATCTCCCGAATCTCTAGTCAATAGCCAAGGGCTAGCCAACTTTGAGAAAGCTCTTCTTGTATTTTCAGCAGCAACTACATCTCTGGGCTCTAACGACCACGAGTGGTGAAAATGATGCTTGCACACCGATAGCGGGCCGTCCATCGGGACAAGTTGGACCGTCGCAATTCGTTGCTAAATGCCCACGCGTACACATTCCCATATTGCGCAATTTAACAGTTCGCGCTTGGTGTAACGCGGTGGTCATACGGGTGGGTTGGATTGCCGCCGGCAAAGCGCCCGGCGGCCCTTGGCCGGACGGCCTGTAGCAATCCGTCAGCCCGTCTCATGCAAGCCGCGCACACCTTTTCGTAATTACATGAAATAATTCCGAAAGAAATGTCGCCCAGCCAGCCGAACTCGCTTCGCTGCCGCGGGTCTGGTTTTATCGCCCTGTGAACAGCCGGTCTGTTCGCTCACACGGCAACGCGCGCCGTCGCCGGCTGCCGCGCTGCCGGCGCTCCCCCAAAAACCCAGTGCACGCACGCTGCGCTCCTCCAACAGCGTGCGTTTGCATGGATCGTTTCGGTAATACGCAATGCAAAAGTCATCCTCCCGTCTGCTCGAGCTCGATTTCTTTCGCGGACTGGTCCTGTTGATCATCGTGGTCGACCATATCGGCGGCAGCATCCTGTCGCGCGTCACGCTGCACGCCTACGCGCTATGCGACGCGGCCGAGGTGTTCGTGTTCCTCGGCGGCTTCGCCACCGCAACGGCCTATGCCACGCTTGCCGAACGGCGCACCGAAGCGGCCGCGCGCCACCGCTTCCTGCGGCGTTCGCTCGAAATCTACCGCGCCTTTCTCGTCACCGCCGGCTTGATGCTCGTGGTCAGCGCGGTGCTGATCGCCTTCAGCATCGACGCGCCCAATCTGACCAGCGACGATCTCGAAGAATTCATGGATGCGCCGCTCGCCGCCCTGCGCGACATCCTGCTGTTCAGACGCCAGCCCTATCTCGCGTCCGTGCTGCCCATGTACGCGTTCTTCGCGTTGAGCGTGCCGCTGGTTGTGCCGCTGGCGCGGCGCCGCCCCTGGTGGTTGCTGGCCGGCAGCGTCGCGCTGTGGGCCGCGGCGCCCGCTGCGGGTGCGTATTTGCCGGCCGTCGAAGACATGCAGTGGGACTTCAATCCGCTCGCCTGGCAACTGCTGTTCGTGCTCGGGGTGCTGGCGCGCTGCCAGCCGGTCTATCAGAAGATCGACGCGCAGCGGATGGGATGGCTGGTCAGCGCGCTGGCGCTCGCTATTGTCGTAGCCGCGGCTTGCTACAAGCTGTTTATCGAACACACCCCGCTCGACGCGAGCTACAAGCAGAATCTGTCCTGGCTGCGGGCCGGCAATTTTCTGGCGGTCGCGTGGCTCGTCGCCAACCTGATCCGGCTCGGCTGGGTGAAGAAGCTCGCGCAATGGCTGCCCTGGGTCGGCATGATCGGCCGCAAGGGGCTGCTGTGCTTCGTGGCGGGGGCGGTGATCTCACTGGTCGCCGATTCGCTGCTGTACACCGCGACGGATGGATATCTCGACATACCGCTCGGGCTCGTCACCGATGCGGCGGCCATTGGCGCGCTGTTCGTGGTTGCCCGTCTTGCTGAGCCGGTTAAACGCCTGATGACCCTGCGCGCCCGGACTGCGGGCCGCGTGTCGAGTTAGCGGCAAGGCTATTGGCCGCAGGGCCAGGCCCAACCGTAGCCGTAGCCGTAGCCGCAGCCAAAGCCAAAGCCACAGCCGCTTCGCTTATCTTTCACCGCCATGCTCAGACTGTCATTTCCCGTACCGCTGCCGTTCGCGCGTAACGTCGTTCTCGATGCGCTCGCCGTTTCCATCCTTACCGCGCTTGCCGTCGCCAGCACCTCCGCGCTCGCCAGCACGGTCGCAAGCCGGAGTTTTCATGCCGCGGCCCTCGAGCGCGACTGGGCCTATACCGTCTACCTGCCCACCGGCTACCGCGCCAACGGCGCACGCTACCCGGTGCTGTATCTCCTGCATGGCAACAACGGCAATGCCAATGACTGGATTTCGCAAGGCCATCTGCAAAGCACGGTTGATGCGCTGATCGAACGCAAGGAGATCCCGCCGGTTGTGATCGTGATGCCGCAGGGCGGCACGGACTGGTACGTCGACCGCAAGGAGAAAATGGAAAGCGCATTCTTCAACGACTTGCTGCCGGAAATCGAAACGCAGTATGCGGTGGCCAGGCAGCGCGCCGGGCGGATGATCGGCGGCGTCTCGATGGGCGGTTTCGGCGCGCTGCGCTACGCGATGACGCAGCCGGCGCAGTTCTGCAGCGCCATGCTGCTAAGCCCTGCGATCTATCCGAACGAACCGCCGCCTTCATCGGCGGCACGCCGGGTTGGCGTGTTCGGCGAACACCAGTTCGATCCGCTCGTCTGGGACGCACTCAACTATCCGGCGCAATGGAAACACTATATGAGCGGCCCGTACCGGCTGCCGATGTTCATCGGCGCCGGCGACGACGATCTGACTATCCAGGCCGACGCTTCGCTGCTCTATACCAACCTGCGTCTGGCGGGTAATCCGGCGGCGCTGCGCGTTGTCGACGGCGCGCACACATGGAATGTCTGGAGCGCGCTGCTACCGGAAGCGTTGAAATACACGCTGGCCTGCGCGAAACCGGCGGCGCAGGAGTCGGAGCCCCAAACCGCTAGCGCACCCAATCGGTCCACAGCACCATCAGCACCGTCATCAGCGCCGGACCGATAAACAGACCCAGTAGCCCGAACGTCTCCGCACCGCCGAGTATGCCGAACAGCACCAGCAGGAACGGCAAGCGAGTCGAGCTGCCGATGATCACCGGCCGCACGAAGTGTTCCGCGATAAACACGACCACAAAGCCGAACACAGCAAGACCGATCGCCCACGCCACCGCGCCTTGCGCGAACAGCCACAGCGCCGCGCCGCAGAACACCAGCGGCGCGCAGAACGGCAGCATCGCGGCAACCGCTGTCACGAGGCCGAGCAAGGCCGCATGCGGCACGCCGGCCACCGCATAGGCGAGCCCAAGCAGCGCGCCCTCGCCGATCCCGACCACCACGAGCCCCGCCACCGTGCCGCGCACCGCGGCGGCCATCCGCTCGAGCAACTGCGCCCCGTTGTTGCCGAAGGCACGCCGCGCCCCTTTGAGCAACGCCCCGGACAGACGCGGTCCGGCCTGAAAAATCACGAACAGCGTCACCAGCATGAAGCCGAACACCATCAGCCCGCGCACAGCCTGCGCACCAAAATGGCGGCCAAAGGTCATCACAGCTTCGCCGTGCAACCCCTTCATGGCCGGCGACTCGCGCAGCGGCTGGGCGAGATTTGCCTGCCACCACGCCGCAGCCTGCTGCGCGCCGAACGGCAGGCGCCGGACGAGATCCGGCATGACGATGCCGTTTTGCTGCACATCCTTGAACCATTCCATCAGATCGTGCGCTTCATGGCTCGCCTGGCCGATCCCCAAGGCAACCGGCAATACCACCAGCAATGCAATTGCAAGCGTCAGGACGGCCGCGATCGACGTCGTGCGTCCCTGCAACCACGTGTGATCCTCGATTTTGCGCAACGCCGGCCACAGCGCGATGGCGATCACGCAGGCCCAGCCGACCGCCGGCAAGAAATCACGGATGATCCACAAGGCCAGCAGCACCAGACCGGCATACAGTACGCCGGAGGCCACCTGCTGGATTTTCTGGCGGCTCGGCGAATCGGGTTCGGGAGATGTGGCGGGCGGACGTGTGACCATGTGACCTCTGGTGAAATGTGTGCACGAGCCGACCGGAAAAACGCAAACCAGATACACTAGCCCCGGCTCGGCTCATCAATCTTCACATCTTAAATGATGCGCCCGTCCCTTCCGCCTCGCCCCGTTGCACGTCGCGCTGCGATCAACACTGCGTTGCAAAAAGTCGCTCTATATCAAGATTGCGCGCCGTCCCACCCCGCAAACCCGCGTCTTTTCGTCCCATCGATAAAGTCAAGTTTCATTGTTGCTGTTTGGAGAACAGTGTTTCAACTGGCACACAATGGCTCTCGGGCTTGCACAGGAATACATTCGGCACACCACATATACGGAGCCGACGATGAAGACCATAGAGTCCTTGCCCCTTGACGGTGCCAATGGCGTACGCATCGAGATTCTCGAGCGCTCCGACACCACGCTGGTGATCCGCTGGGTCGAGCCTGGACGCTGTCACTACGGCGAGCAGCGCTGGCGCCGCCGCTCCGCGCATACGTCCGGCACCTGCGCAGTCTCACGCCGCAAGATTCGTCGCGGCGATGCGGTGTTCAAGCCGGCCGAACGCCCGGCGCCGTCGAATGCATCCGCGATGATTTCCGTCGAAACGCTGTGCAGTCTGGTTGGGGAATTGCAAGCGGCATAAGCCGGCGCAACCGGCTGGCCAGTCAGTCAGTTTGGACGTGCATAGCGTCCAGCAAAAAGCGGCATACCGTGTCGTGCAAACATTGCACGGCAGGGCTGGTCGCCAAAGCGCGCCAGCAACCATGCACGAGCCCTTCGCCTATCCATAGTTGAGCGCGCCCACCGGCCGCATGGATTCGTTCTGCGAAAACACGTGCGTCATCGCGCAGCGGATCGTGTTCGACGCCGATCGCAAGCGTCGCAGGCAGACCGTCGAAGCGGCGCGCATGAAGCGGCAAGGTCCATGGCGGCGACACTGCGTCGCCCCAGTACAGATGTCGAAATGCGAGGACATCCGCCAGCGTGAGCATCGGCGCATGGGCTTCGGTGTCACGGGCCGGTAGCTGCGGCTCGGCGCCCAGCATCGGGTAGACCAACGCCATGCCGCGAACCCCGTCAATCTCACGATCGCGCAACACCATCGCGACGCTTGCCGCCAGATTGCCCCCGGCACTATCGCCGGCCAGCAGCAACGGCGCCGATAGCGAGGCAAACGGCAAACGACCCGCGAGGGCCGCAAGCGTGACCTCCAGACAGTCGTCATGCGCCGCGGGCACGTGATGTTCAGGCGCAAGGCGGTAGTCCACTGCAATCACGCATAAGCCAGTATCGGCAGCAAGTCGCGCTGTCACGATCTCGTGGCTATCCAGCGAACCCATCACAAAACCGCCGCCGTGAAAGTACAGCACGGTGCCGCGTGTCGCTTGCCGGTTCACGGGCCGGTACAAACGCAGTGCAATCGGATGACCCAATTGCGAACGCAACCGCACCTCCTCGACATCCAGACCCGCGGGTAACGGTGGAGTGAAGCTGGCCGCGTAACGGTCGTAGAGCGCACGCTGCTGCGCGACAGGTAGCGTAGCCGCATTGGCGGGATAAGCCGCCTCGGTCCGCGCGACGAATGCGGCCATTTCAGGCTCGAGCATCGTGCCGCTCCTTGCGTTGCTGCGCCCGCTTTCGCGAACGGCTCATCCGCGTGTTTTAGCCGGCGGCAGGCCGATCACCCGCCCGGCCCACGCCGCGGCCGGCAGCATCGCATGCGAGCGTGCAAGCTGCTCCACCCGCGCCGCGACGTCCTTGTCGAAGGCGACCGAACGCGGGCCGCCAGTATCTACGTGCAGCAGCATCTGTTCGCTCGCCGCCACCGCTTCTGTCCCGCTGTCGGCAAACATCTCGAGGTAGATGTGCAGGCGCTTGGCGTCGTGTGCCAGCAGCCGGGTCTCGACGCGCACGCGGGCGCCCTCCTTGATCTCGTGCAGATAGTTGAGATGCGCTTCGAGCGTGTAGATCGAACGGCCACGCGCACGGCGAACCGCATCCGGCAGGCCGATCTGATCGATCAGCGCATCGGTGGCGAAGCTGAAAATCAGCATGTAGAACGCGTCGCGCAGATGGCCGTTGTAGTCCACCCACTCGGGGCGAACGATATCGTGGTACGTCGGCAGCGGTAAGTTGTGCGGCATGTTCAGGCGTCCCTGGTTCGTGGCGGCCAGCGCAGGCCCGTTATTAGCGTGAACAGGCCTTGGTGTACCCAGCATACGCCGCAGGCCGATCGGCACGTGCGTCGCACCGCGTCCCGGCCTGCAGCGTAGCAGAGTCAGTCTTCCGGACGCAGGCCGTGACGCGCCTTGGTCTCGCCAATCGCGGCAAGCACGCTCGTGATGCACTCGTCACGATACCGCTCGAGTTCCTTGATCGAGCGCGGCCCCACCTGTTCGGCCGTGCCATCGACCACGCGATCGATCAGTTCGTCGGTCAGCTTCGGCGCCACCAATCTGGTCCACGGCAGCTCCAAAGCCGGACCGAACTGCTGCATGAAATGACGCATGCCCGCATCGCCGCCCGCCAACGTATAGGTCAGGAACGTGCCCATAAACGACCAGCGGATGCCCGCGCCGAAGCGGATCGCATCGTCGATCTCACCGGTGGTGGCGACACCATCGTTGACCAGATGCAGCGCCTCGCGCCATAGGGCTTCCAGCAGGCGGTCGGCGATAAAGCCCGGCACTTCCTTGCGCACGCGCAGCGGCCGCATGCCGAGCGAACGATAGATCGTCATGGCCGCTTCGACGCTCGCCGGTGCGGTACGCTCGCCGCCTAACACTTCCACGAGCGGCAACAGATAAACCGGGTTGAACGGATGCCCCACCACACAGCGCTCAGGGTGAACGGCGCGTGCATAGAAGTCGCTCGGCAACAAACCGGAGGTGGACGAGCCGATGAGCGCATCCGGTTTCGCCGCACGGCTGATCTGCTCGTGCAAGGCCAGTTTCAATTCTTCGCGTTCAGGTGCGCTTTCCTGAATGAAGTCCGCGTGCTCAACGCATTCCTCAATGGTACTGACGAATCGCAAGCGCTCCTGCGACGCGCCCGGCGCCAACCCTACCCGCTCCAGTGCGGGCCATGCGTTTGCGACGTTGTCGCGCAACTGCTTGCCGGCGCCGGGCGCCGGGTCCCACGCCACCACGTCCAGCCCATAGGCGAGCGCGCGCGCCACCCAGCCGCTGCCGATCACGCCTGCGCCAATTGCTGCAAATGTCTTGATATCGACGATCACTGCCATTGCTGACGATCCTTTGCGAAGTGCCTTGAGTTGTGCATCTTTATGCGAACTGTTCGACGGCGCGGCGTTCCAGCAACCGCTCGCCGCGCGCCGGCAAGCCGAGTTTCCTGCGCCCTTCGGCGGGCGTCAGCGCCCGGCCGCCGAGCCGCTCGATAATCTCGACCGCGCGCTGCACGAGCGTGCCATTGGTGGCGTGCACGCCCTTATCGAGCCAGAGGTTGTCTTCGAGACCGACTCGCACGTGGCCGCCGAGCAACATGGCCTGAGCGACCATCGGCATCTGCATGCGGCCGATGCCGAAGCCGGCCCAATGCGCACCGGGCGGCAGATTGTCGGCCATGGCCTTCATCGTCGTCGTATCGGCCGGCGCGCCCCATGGGATGCCGAGGCAAATCTGAAACAACGGCGGTGCATCGAGGAGTCCTTCCTTGAGCAACTGCTTGGCGAACCACAGGTGCCCCGTATCGAAGATCTCCAGTTCCGGCTTCACGCCGAGCGCCTGGATGCGCTTCGCGCCCGCCCGCAACTGGGCCGGCGTCGACACATAGATATAGTCGCCGTCGCCGAAATTGAGCGTGCCGCAATCGAGCGTGCAGATCTCCGGCAGCAACTCCTCGACATGCGCCAGACGCCTGAGGCCGCCCACCAGATCGGTGCCCGCGCCAAAGCGCATCGGGTCCTCGCCGGGGCCGATTTCCAGATCGCCGCCCATACCCGCGGTGAGATTGATGATGACGTCCGTCCCGGACGAGCGGATGCGGTCGACGACTTCCCGATACAGATTCGGGTCGCGGCTGCCGCGCCCCGTTTGCGGATCGCGCACGTGACAATGCGCGACGGTTGCGCCGGCCCTGGCGGCTTCGATGGCGGCTTCGGCAATCTGCTTCGGCGTGACCGGAATCGCCGGATGCTTGCCGACGGTGTCGCCTGCGCCGGTGACCGCGCAGGTCACGATGACTTCATGGTTCATGCTTGCATATTCCTGTTGGTTCGTTCTGCTTTCCATCTTCTCCGTGCGTGGCTCGATCACAGACCTAGGTACGCCTTCACCGCCGGCAGACCGTCCTTGCCGTCGTAGGTCTTCACACCCGCGAGCCAGGCGTCGAGCACCTGGGGATTCTTCTTCAGATAGTCTCTCGCGGCATCGGCCGGTTTTTCCTTGTTCATCACCGACTGCATGACCACGTTTTCAAGCTGCGTCGTGAAGCGCAGGTTGCTGACGAGCTTGCCGGCGTTCGGGCAACGCGTCACGAAGTCCGGCGAAGTGAGGGTGTAGACGCGCGCCTCGCCGTCGTTGGGGCCGAACACGCCCTCGCTGCCCGTCAGGTATTTCATGTCGATGGTGATGTTCATCGGATGCGGTTCCCAACCCAGGAACACCACCCACTTCTTGTCGCGCACGGCGCGATCGACTGTCACCAGCATGCCGGCTTCGCTCGACTCGATCAGCTTGAAGCCGCCGAGGCCGAACTGATTGGTCGCGATCATCTTCTGGATCGCGGCGTTGGCGCTGCTGCCGGGCTCGATGCCGTAGATCTTGCCGTCGAGTTCGGCGCGATGTTTGGCGATGTCCGCGAAGGTCTTCAGGCCCGCGTCGTATTCATAGGTGGGCACCGCAAAGGTCGCCTTGGCGCCGGTCAGATTAGGCGGCTGCAGCACGTTGATCGTCCTGGCTTCGACAAACGGCGCGATGGCCTTCTCCTGCACCGGCCACCAGTAACCGAGCGAGACGTCGATCTGTCTGGTCTTGAGCCCGGCGAACGAAATGGGCACCGACGCGACCGTCGTCACCGGCTGATAGCCGAGCCCTTCGAAAACGGTGGAGGCGAGCGCGGTGGTCGAGGTGATGTCGGTCCAGCCGATATCGGCAAAGCGCACCGCACGGCAGGACTCCGGGTCTTGCGCGAAGGCCTGCTGAGGAAAGGCAAGTGTGGCGACTACTGTAGCCACGGCCGCAACCGCGGCGGCAAGACAGATGGACAAGGCTTTGACGCTCGACTTCATGAGGTTCCCCCTTTCGGACACGTTTAACTGCGTGTTTCGAGTCAGGCCGCAAGACGGGCGGCCAACCGGATATCTGAACTGCGTGGTGTGACGTAAAGGTACAAGTGCATATTCTGCGCAAAGCGACCGTCAGCGACCCGTTCTTGCTCGCCCGCGACCATGAGGGAAAACCAGCATGGCGGCCGGTGCGGTGCAGCATCGGCCCGCAGACGAATATTGGCGAGCCTTGCCGGCCCGATCGCCGCTTGTTACGCTTTTGCGCGTCCCTCGAACCGCATGCCCTCCCCGAGCCGCCGCACGATGCCCGAAGATATTTCGTTTCTGTTGCTGCCGGGCTTCTCGGCAATCGGCTTCATGTCGGCCGTGGAGCCGCTGCGGGTCGCGAACCGCTTCCGCGAGAACCTGTACCGCTGGCACATCCTCAGCGTCGATGGCGCGCCGGTGGCGGCGAGCAACGGCATTTCCCTGAACGCCGAGGCGGCCTTCGAGACAGTCAAGGAGGCGCAGACGCTTTTTGTAGTGGCAGGCTTCGAGCCGCTCGCCTGTTACACCCGTGGGCTAGGCAACTGGCTGAAGCGGCTCGACCGTGCCGGCGCGACATTGGGCGGAATCGACACCGGCAGCTTCGTGCTCGCGGAAGCGGGGCTGCTAAGCCCGGCGGACAGCCTGACCGTGCATTGGGAGGCGCTCTCGGCGTTTCGCGAACGCTATCCGGCGCTCACGGCCAGTCAGGAATTGTTCGAGATCGGCGAGCACCGCATCACGTGCGCGGGAGGCACGGCCTCGATCGACATGATGCTCGACCTGATCGGCCGCAGTCATGGGGCGGCGCTGGCGTCTGCCGTGTCGGAGCAGTTCGTGGTTAGCCGGATCCGGCAGCGTTCGGACCATCAGCGCATGGAAATCGCCGCGCGGTACGGCGTGCACAACCGCAAGCTGATCCAGGTGATCGGCGTGATGGAACAGCATATGGAGGAACCGCTAGCGCCGGATCAACTCGCGCAGGAAATCGGCGTGACGCGCCGCCAACTGGAGCGGCTCTTCTGCGCCGCGCTGAAGGACACGCCAACGCATTTCTATCAGCAACTGCGCCTGAATCGCGCGCGGGAGTTGCTGCAGCAGACCGATATGACGATTACCTCGATCTGCGTGGCTTGCGGGTTTGAATCGCCCTCGCATTTTTCGCGGACGTACCGGGCACGGTTTGGAACGAGTCCGCGGGGTGACCGGCATCCGTTGGGGGCGGCAAGACCCAAGTACGAACAGGCTGACGAGCGTGGTCTAGATCCACACTAGCGCAAGCCCCCCTCGAAACCGGTCAGGCCGCCCCGCCGCTTAGAACGAATGCCGCATGCCGATACGCACATCGGACTGCGTGCTCGTGGTGGACGGCGTGAAGCTATAACCGATCACCGCATTCACGCCGCTCGATGCCTTCAGGTAGTCACCCGAGATATAGACATCCGTGCGCTTCGACAGCAGGTAATGCAGGCCGAGCGTGCCTTGGTTCCAGTGGTGTCCCTCGAAGGTCGTGTACTGGTAACCGCCCACCGCGCTGAACGCCGGCGTGATCTGCCAGTTCGCACCGCCCTCGCCCACCTGCATATGCGACGACTCGCCGTATGCCTTGATCGTCGTATACGTATAGTTCGCGTTCAGCGTCACGTCGCCGATGGCGTAGCTGGCGCCCACACCAAACGTGCCTTGCTTGTCGATCGCGAACGAGGTGCTCGAATACAGATCGGTAATCGCGCCGGTGGTCGAATTCACGCTGATGGTCGGGCGGCCAAGAAAGGTGCTCGTGCCGAGCATCGCGTACGGGTCGAATGCGTAGATGCCATACGGATTGTTCAACTGCGTGTAGGCCACACCCATCGTAAACGCACCGTTCGCGTAGTGCGCGCCCAGGCTGTAGGCACTGTCCTGATGGAAGTTGCCCGCGACGCCCCCGAACGAATACAGGCCGCCGAACGTAAAACCCGCAAATTCATTCGACAGGAACTTCACGGAGTTGGGCAGCCGGTCGCCGTTGAAACGGTCGAAGTCGCCCTGGTGGATCGCATAGCCGCTACCCCAGGCCGAAATGTTATAGATGGACACCATCTCGTTGGTCAGGTCTAGCTGATTGCCTAACGACAGCGTGCCCCATTGATTTTTCAGGCCAACGTACGCCTGGCGGCCGAATTCCGCGCCGCCGAAAGCGAGCTTGCCGGTGCCCAGGTGAAAGCCGCTTTCGAGCACGAATACGGCGGACAAGCCGCCGCCGAGATCCTCCGTGCCCTTGAGGCCGAAACGGTTGCCGTACGCGATGCCGTCGTCGAACTTGACGACGTGTGAGCCACCGGTATTGCTGACGTAGGTAATGCCCGCGTCGACAATCCCATACAGCGTCACGCTGCTTTGGGCCTGACTCACGGCGGGAAGGCTGGCGAGCGCAAAGGCCACGCCAGACAGTGCTGCGGCATTCGTTCTTTTCATTTGTGTCGTTCTCTCTTGCCTTTGTCAATGGGAAGAGCGTTCCGCATTCACTACCGCGGAACGGCCCGGTCTTGCTGGAATGACGCGCCGTTTTTGGAGCGCTCGCCGCGTGTTTCCACGCAATCCCACGCGACGATGCTGGGACAGTACAAGCCCATATTTCCGGCAACTCGACCAAAGACGACGCCGATTGGTCTGATTGCGACAACAAGGGAAAATGCTAAAGATGTGCTGCGACGCGGCGGGCTTGGCGCGCTTCTTGAGGAACGCTCTTCATGGGTGACGTCAATTCTTCAAACTAATGCAATCCTAAAGACGCCTGCACCGCATGCAACCCATCTGCACCACTAATGGTCGTCACTCCCTTCAGCCACGTTGACAGCAACTCGGGATTGGCCTGCAAGGCATGGAGCGCAGCGGTATTCACATCGAGCTTGTTTTGCAGGACGTTGGTGATGATCTGATTCTCCAGATCCACGTTGAACGTGACCTGCTGGAACAGCTTTGCCAGGTTCGCACACTGCCCCGCGAAACCCGCCCGCGTGACCGTATTGACCGTTGCGCCACCGTAGTTCGGGCCGAAGTACGCATCGCCGCCCGACAGATAAGCAAGGTGGAATTTTGTGTTCATCAGATGCGGTTCCCAGGCGAGGAACACGATCCACTTCTTGTCCCGCACCGCTCGCTCCACCTGGGTCAGCATGCCTGTTTCGCTCGACTCGACCAGCTTCCAGTCGCCAAGCCCGAACGCCTTGTCGGCGATCATTTTCTTGATGTTCTGGTTAGCCGGCGCGCCCGGCTCGATACCGTAGATCTTGTCGTCGAACTGGTCGCCATGTTTGACGAGATCGGCGAACGAATGCACGCCGGCAGCGGCAACATAGTCCGGCACCGCCAGCGTGAATTTGGCGTTGGTCAGGTTGGCGTGCAGCACGTCCACCGAATGCTCGTCGATGAAGGGCTTGACCAGCGGCCCCTGGGCAGGCATCCAGTTACCGAGGAACACGTCTATCTGCCCTTTCTTCAAGCCTTGATACGTAATCGGCACCGATAGGTTGGAGACATTCTGTTGATAGCCGAGGCCCTTCAGCAACAGGCCGGTGACGGCATTGGTCGCGTCGATGTCGGACCAGCCCGGGTCGGCCATGCGGACCTGCGTGCAGCTTTGCGGGTCAGCCGCGTCGGCCATGAAGCTCGCCATGCCGCACAACGCGGCCAACAGCGTGGAAAGCAGGAAAGTCCAGCGTTTGTTCATGAGGAACTCCGGTTCTGTCAGTTCGTTCAGTGCGTCAGGTACGGTGGTCGATGCACTCGATGGGTTAGGCGAATGGCGGCTAAGGCGCGACGCGCGGAAAGCGCGCCATGGCTTCCAGCGTGTCGAGTTCGATGTGGTTGCGCATGTAGCGCTGGCTGGCGTCGCTGAAAGGCTGCCAGTCCCACGACTGGATACGACCTTGGGTCGTCGCCTCGAAGTGGAAGCGGCGCCGCTTCTGGCTCGCCAGGACGGCTTCGTGCAACGCAGGCAGATCCCAGCGGCGAGCGGTTTCCGCGCGGAAGGCCTCGAGCACGTCGGCGAATGCCGGATTCGCGGCGAGATTGGTCAGTTCTTGCGGATCGGCAGCCAGGTTGAAGAGTTGATCGGGATCGACCGGCGAATGAATGTACTTGAAGTCGCCGCGCCGGATCATCACCATCGGCGCAATTGCGCCTTCAGCGAGGTATTCGCCGAGCGCCTCGTCGTGCCCGGCATCGCCCCGCAGATACGGCACGAGACTGCGGCCGTCGACCGGATCCGGCCACTCGCTACGCGCCGCGCCGGTGGCAAGTTCGACGAGCGTCGGCAGCAGATCGAGATGCGACACCGAAGCCGAGACGCGATGCGCCGCGAAGCGCCTGGGCGCATGCACGATCAGCGGCACGCGAATGCCGCCTTCGAAACAGGTCATCTTGTACCAGAGACCGCGCTCGCCAAGCATCTCTCCGTGGTCCGAGGTGACGATCACAATGGTGTCGTCGGCCAGCCCCGTCGCGTTAAGCGCATCCAGAATGGCGCCGAACTGCCGGTCGACGTACGACAACGCTCCGTAGTAGGCGTGGCGTGCATTGCGGATCTGCTGCACGGTGGGCGGCGTACGGTCGGTTTCACAGACCGTACGCAAGCGCCGCGAATGCGGATCGCTTTGCTGCGCGCTCAGCGAGGTGCGCGGCAGATCGATCTCGTCCTCGCGGTACAAGTCCCAGTACTCCTGGGGAATCGCATAGGGGTCGTGCGGATGCGTAAGCGAGGCGACCAGGCAAAAGGGCCGCCGATCCCGCCCTGCCTGCCGTTCGCGGACGATATCGAACAGCTTCTGGCACGCGGTGAAGGTGACCTCGTCGTCGAAATCGAGCTGATTGGTACGCACGCAAGGGCCGGCGTCGAGCACCGAACTCATGTTGTGATACCAGCTTGGGCGCAGTTCCGGTTGCGACCAGTCCGGCACCCAGCCGAAATCGGCAGGATAGATGTCGGTCGTCAGCCGCTCCTCGAAGCCGTGCAACTGATCCGGACCGCAGAAGTGCATCTTGCCCGACAAGATGGTGCGATAGCCGGCGGCACGCAGATAGTGCGCGAAAGTCAGGGTTTGCGCTGGAAATTCGGCGGCGTTATCGTAGGCGCCTATGTTGGAAGGCAATTTGCCCGCCAGCATCGAAAAGCGCGCCGGTGCGCATAGCGGGCTCGCGCAATAGGCGGAATCGAACACGACCCCTTCGCGGGCGAGCGCATCGAGACGCGGCGTATGTGAAATCGTATGACCGTATGCCCGCAATGCGAACGGCGTCATCTGATCCGCCATCAAGATAAGGATATTCTGCTTTGTGTTAAGGCTCATGAGCGGGGTCGATTAGAATCTTGATGATTTCCACGCGGCTGACAACGAGCCGAAGCGCTGCTTCGTGGCGTGCTCTGTCATGCGCGAGTGTCTTCACTATTGCCGCTCATAAACGCACTGTGAAGGTGCTCAATGCTTATGGGTTCATAAGGGGGCGTTATGTCGAGACAGGATCGTTTACCGCCAATGCAGACCTTGTCGGTGTTCGAATCGGCGGCGCGACTCGCCAGCTTCACGGCAGCAGCGCGCGAACTCGGCTCTACCCAGCCGGCGGTGAGCCAGCGCGTCGTGCAACTGGAAGAAGACCTCGGCACGCCGCTGTTCGCCCGCGGGCATCGCGGCGTTTCGCTCACCCCTGAGGGCGAACGGCTGTTCGAAGCCGTGAGCCAAAGCTTGGACACCCTCCGCGTGGCCACCGCCGATATCCGCGCCCGCCGCGCAACCGGCGCCCTGACCATCCTGACCGATTTCGGTTTTGCGACCTATTGGCTGATGCCGAGGCTCACGCGCCTGAAGCAGTTGATGCCGGAGGTGAACGTGAAGATCATCACGTCGCAGGCAGGCTTCGATCCGCGCCACGACCATGCGGACGTCGCGATTGCCTTCGGTGATGGCGATTGGGCGCCGTGCACCGCGACGCGGCTATTTCCCGAGGAAGTCACGCCCGTGTGCTCGCCGACGTTTCGAGCCGCACATCCCGAGGTAGCGGATGCCGCCGACCTCAGCCGCCTGCCGCTGCTGCATGTGCAGCCGACGCAACCGGAACGCTGGCTGGCATGGAGCGACTGGTTTGCCGCGCAGGGGAGCCATCCGCCAGCGGACCGGGACGGCATCACCTTTAACAGTTACGCGCTGGTGATTCATGCAGTGTTGATGAATCAAGGTATTGCGCTGGGGTGGACACCGCTGGTGGACGAGCTGGTGGAAACCGGACAACTGATCAAACTGGTCGACAAGCCGGTGACGACTTCACGCGGGTATTTTCTCGTGCGTCCGCAGGCACGGCCCGAAGCGGCGGCGGTGCCGCTGTTCCGGAGGTGGTTGTTCGACGAATGCGCGCACGGCTCGGCGTAAGGCGCCGAGCGCGCTGGTGGCGACGTGTTGCGGTTGCGGCTGCGACCCGGTCAGGCGGATCAGCAGCTTGATCGACGGATTCGCTGCATTGTCGTACGCCGTGCTGACGCGCTGATACCAGCATCACGGCGTTTCGATTCTATTCGCGGGAAATCTGGCCTGATTTACTTCAGCATACCCGCGCGCAGTAGTGTGTTCTGCTTGCGTTCGCGCGGATTTCCCTTTTGAAGCCAAGGACCCGCATGCCCGCCACCGATCGCTCCCACCAGTTCGCCCTGACCCTCTCATGCCCGAGCGCCGCGGGACAGGTCGCCGCCGTTGTTGGCTTTCTCGAGCGGCATCATTGCTATATCGACGAGTTGACTGTCTTCGACGACGACATCAGTACGCGGTTTTTTGTACGGTGTGTGTTTCATGGAGTCGGGACTGCGTTGCCTTTGCAGATTGACGTATTGCGGCGGGAGTTTGGGCCTATTGCCGGCGACTTCGACATGACGTGGGCGATTCATGATGTCGCTGCGCGGCCGAAGGTTTTGATTATGGTGTCAAAGCTTGAGCACTGTCTGGCGGATCTGCTGTTCCGCTGGAAGATGGGGGAGCTCAAGATGGATATTGTGGGGGTCGTGTCGAATCATGCTGATCTCGAAGGGCTTGCGGTACAGCACGGGTTGGCGTTTAGGCATTTGCCTGTTAGCGCGGAAACGCGTGCTTTGCAGGAAGCGCAGGTGTTGGAGCTGTTCGAGTCCAGCGGCGCTGAGTTGATGATCCTCGCGCGGTATATGCAGATTCTTTCAGATCAGACTAGCCGGGCGCTTCCTGGGCGGGCTATCAATATTCATCATTCGTTCTTGCCTGGGTTCAAGGGCGCCAGGCCCTATCATCAGGCGCATGCGCGCGGGGTTAAGTTGATTGGCGCTACCGCGCATTTTGTTACTGATGATCTGGATGAAGGGCCTATCATCGAGCAGGTTGTCGAGCGGGTCGATCATTCTTATGGGCCTGAGAGGTTACTTGCGGTTGGGCGTGATGTTGAGTGTATTACTCTCGCGAGGGCTGTTAAGGCTTTTGTCGAGCGGCGGGTTTTTATTAATGGGGATCGGACTGTGGTGCTTTGAGGTTTTTTCTTCGCTGCGCGGCTGGCTCAGTGACTGTCAGCACGTGACAGCGCTGTCCGGCTTATAACACTGGTGCATGATCGTAGCCCAACCTGAGCAGACCTTAGCGTCTTGCCGTTGGCAGCCATGTCACAGAATCATCTATCGCCCATTCCATATCACTGCAGTCCCCGCTAGCCTGACCAGTTCCTAAGACTACAGAGGACATTTCGAATGTCACAGGAACAGGAATCAGACAGCGTTCGCCTGGTGCTGAGTGCCCCGCAACTGGCGGCGGTACTGTCCCGCGAGTCGATCAACCAGACGGAGACGCTTTCGAACCGGCTGTGGGGCGGCCTGCAAGTTGTTGGCGGCGTGCTGGAAATGGTCGGGGCGGGGGTGCCGTGCGCGGTGCCGGAGCCGACGATGGCGAGCAAGTCCGGATGTATTGTGTTCGGCGTACATGGTTCGGACACGGTGCTGTCGGGCTTGCGGCAAGTCTGGACGGGCCACGATACGGCCACGCTGACACAACAGGGCACCGCGAAGCTGGCCGAGGCGATGAAAGCTAGTCCCGACATGGCGAGCAATATCGGGTTGTCGCTCGACATCGCCGTGCCGTTCGGCTTCGCCGGATCAATCAAGGCTGCCCGCGCGGCTCGAATCACGATGGGCCGCGTCAGTCTGGATGCACATGAGGCGAAACCAGGCAGCCGGCTCGGCGGCCACACCATCCTGAAGCATGTTGGGAAAACCGAGGCTCAGTTACGGCAACGTCTGATTGACGAACCGAAACGACAGATGGTGTCCACCTTCTACGATCTTAACGCCGCCGAATGGGCAATATCCGAGACGATGAGGGAAAACGCGCTGAAGATAAGCGCGTGGGCAAAAGCGCCGATACGAGACCTAGACCTGGAAAAAAACGTCGGGAAAAATGTTGGCTTTGCCGTTACCCGGAGCGCGGGCAAGAGAGTCGAGCTCCAGAAGGTCGTTGTGATCGTCAGGCATAAGACATACAACGGGATGCCGTACTATATCGTGACATCGTACCTGGAGTGAGGGCCTGTCGTATGGCTGACAACGAAAAATATGGCGATCTGAAGGGGCTGATCCGTTCCCGTTTCCACGAAGATTTTGACCTTTTCGGCAACTCAGTGGAGGAACTCGTTTCTTCCTATACGGAGGCAATGCCAAGGAGCAACATTGACGCGATCATAGCTGACATAGATTCATTCAAAGCCGACTATCCAGAGACCCTGGACTTAGAGTTTAAGGAACGGTTTGGCCGCCAGTTCGAGCCTGTTTTGTGGGGCTATACGACCTCGTCCTTTCTGGATGAGGTGAAGCGCCTCTTGAGCGAGTAGTCGACTGCAATCGCGTCCAGGTGACTTCGTACCACCAGGTGCGCCGTAGATGGCTAGTCCTTGTCCGCGCCGAAATCCGGTTCGGCCCCACGCCCGAGTTCCGCAAGCTACTAGCAAGCACGAAGACTCGGCTTACAGGCGGCGCTAGCTGACCAAAATCTGGCAAGCCAAAATAGTTAGAATACCTACGTGGCTAGCAGAAGGTGCTATACCCAACGGCGGAGCGCGCAGCGCGACGCTGGAACGGATGACGGCCTTGTCACCAGGTAGGATGGTGCGAGGGCCGCTCCTCGTGCGGACCACTCTGTGTTGGCCTAAGTGGCGGACACCTACGAGCTAGCGGTTATCAGCCCGCTTTCTTTGCTTACTTTCTTTGCGGCGGCAAAGAAAGTAAGTGCCGCCCCGCACAGGGGCAACACTAATAGACCAATAACAAAGCAAGGAAAGGCCAACACCACAAGAACAACCACCAAAGCACCGCAGGCCCACAAACCCTTACTGCACTCCCCCCACCCAACTATCCACCCGATCGCCATGCGCAGCAATCCAGGCATCAGCCGCCGCCGCAGGCTTAGCCCCATTCTCGGTCGCCAGCATCACACTATCGATCTCCCCCGGCTTCCATTGAAATTTCTTAAGAAACGCGACCACAGGCGCCGCCTTCGCCTCAAGCCCCGGATTCACCACATTATCGACATGCTCTGCATCCCCAAAAACCTTCTTAGGATCATCAAGAAACTTAAGCTTCCACTTAGCAAACATCCAATGCGGCGCCCAGCCCGTCACGATTACAGGTTTATTAGCATGCATCGAGCGCGCCAGCTCAGCGGTCATAGCACTACCGGAACTCGGCATCAGTTGATAATCAAGGTTATAGGCCTTGATCGCATCATCCGTCTTCTTCATCACGCCAGCACCGGCATCGATGCCGACAATACGCCCGCCGAAATCCGCTTTGTGCTCGGCCAGATCGCTAATGCTTTTCTCCGGCACGTCGGCCGGCACGATCAAGCCGATCTTCGCATCCGGGAAATTGGTGCCGAGGTCCGTCACCTTGGTCTTGAACTGATCCCAGTAGGCGCCTTGCGTCACCGGCAACCAGGCCGAGAGCGTAGCGTCGAGGTCACCGCGCGCGACGCCCTGCCACATGATGCCCGCCGCTACCGGCACGAGCTGAACCGGGTAGCCCAGGCGTTTTTCGATCACCTCGGCCGCAACGTTCGACGTCGCCACGCTATCGTCCCAACCCTCCACGTAACCGATCTTGATGGTCGGTTTCGTGTCTGCCGTCGCCGTCACGCTGGTGCCGAGCATCGTAATCAGCGCAGCGCCCACAGCGCCGCAAAGCAGCCGTTTTTTCAAGCCATTCATGGTGATCTCCTTGTACCCGCCCCACGCGGTGAGCCTTTAGAATCCCCAGCCAGAAATCCCCACGAAGTAAGCTTTGCGACACCTGCTTGCCTAAATGCGACCTGCATAGCCACCTGATTCCGCAGACTATTTCTCGACCACCAGATCCGTCAACGGCTTGCTGCAACACAGCAGCACCATGCCCTGATCGATCTCGCGCTGGCGGATGCCGCCGTTGTGCTTCATCTCCACCTGTCCCGACACCAGCTTGACCTTGCAGGTGCCGCACATTCCTTGTGTGCACGACGCGGGCAAACGCACGCCGGCTTGCCGTGCCGCGTCGAGCACGTGTTGATCGGGACCGCAAACGATCTCGCGGTTGCTGCGCGTGAAGCTCACGGCAAACGTGGCCCCTGCCGCTGTTGTTTCAGAAGCGTCCGGCGTCACCTCGGCAAGCAGTTCGGGGGCATCTTCAATAAGCGTCTCGAACGAGAAGCTCTCTTCGTGATAGTGCTTGCGCTCGAACCCGGCTTCGTCCAGCAGATCGCGCACCGCCTTCATATACGGCGCTGGGCCGCAGGTGAATATCTCTCGCTCCATGAAATCCGGTGCGATCAGCTTGAGCAGCGGCAGGGTCAGAAAACCGGTGACACCTGGCCAGTTCGTTCGCGCACCGACCCGTTCACACACGAACGAGGTGCGGAAATTGCTCTGGTTGGCTGCAATCAGATCGAGTTCGCGTGCAAAGATAATGTCGTCCGGCGTGCGGGCGCTATGCACGAAGACAATGTCGCGGTCTTCGCTCAACTCGTGATGCGCGCGGCTCATCGACATGAGCGGCGTAATGCCCGAGCCCGCCGAGAGGAACAGGTACTTGCGCGCCGGATGCCGCGCGCAGGTAAATTCACCGGATGGCCCCAGCACGCGCACTTGCGCACCCGCCTGTAGATTGTCGTGCAGCCAGTTCGACACCTTGCCGCCGGGCACGCGTTTTACGGTAATCGAAATCGTGTGGGGCCGGGTTGGCGACGAGGAGATGGTGTAGCACCGGTTAACCGTCTCGCCGTCGATCTCGAGTTCGAGCGTCACGAACTGGCCCGGTTCGAAAGAAAACCCATGCCCTGCCGGCGAACGGAAGAAAAAGCTCTTTACGTCGTGCGTTTCCTGACGAATCTGGCAGCAGACGAGCGTCTCTTCGAGGTCGCTCGTCCAGCGCGCCGGCAGCGCGCCCCAGAACTGCGGCCGGGTCAGCCGGCTTTCAACGGGTTCGAAGGTTGCCGCATCCCGCATCATTGTTCGCTCCACCTGCCGCCAGGCATCCAGTTGTGAATTCAGTCTTCAGTTGTCGATCTGTGCTGCGAGGCGCCGGATATACCAGTCGCTGAACTTCTCGACGAGTCCTTCGGTGAACGGCGAATACGGACCCGGCTCGTAAGCGCTGCTCGCCGCGCCGCGCTGCGAATACTCCACCAGCGCGCGATCCTGATCGTTGGTCGCGTTCCATACGGCGGTGAGGTTCTTCACGTCGTAGTCGATGCCCTCTTTCGCGTCCTTGTGCACGAGCCATTTCGTACGCACCAGCGTTTCGCCCGCCGACAGCGGAATCACCGAGAACGTCACAATGTGATCGCTCATGAAGTGGTGCCACGAATTCGGTTGGGTCCAGAACGACAGACCGCCCAGATCGGCTTGCCTGAATTCGCCGAGCAGCTTCTTCGATGCAACCTTCGCGTCGAGCGTCTGCGACTCGCCGCTGCGATCGAGCGGCAGGCGTTGGGTGCGAAAACCCGTCACATCCGACAAGCGGTCCACTTCGACCGAAGGCAGGTTCAGCGCTTCCCACTGCGCAGCCCGCTCCACACAGGTGCGCTCGAACGCGGCCATGCCCTCGGCGTTGGCCGGGGACGGCTGATAGCCGAAGCCGTATTCGTAAAGCGAAATCGTCAGCTCCGGATGGTTCGCGACGCAGTGATAGCACTCGCGGTTGTTCTCCATCGTCAGCTTCCAGTTGCCTTTCTCGATGATGTCGATGGTCGCGGCGATCTTGCAGTTTGGCAGGTCGTGCGGCAGCAGGTACGGCTCCATCGCGGCGCGCATCATCTCGAAGTCGACCGGCGGCTCGTCTGCGAGGCAAATGAAAATCAGACCGGCGAGGCTCTGCACATGAACCGTCTTGAGGCTGTGCTTGCAGCGATCGAACTGCTCGCCCATATGCTCCGCAAACATCAACTGGCCGGTCAGGTTGTAGGTCCAACTGTGATACGGGCAGACGATGTTGCCGACCGAACCCTTGTCCTCATTGCACAGCCGCGCACCGCGATGACGGCAGACGTTGTGAAAGGCCCGCACCTGCATGTCGTCGTCGCGCACGATCAGGATCGAGTCGTTGCCGAGCTGAACGGTCGTGTAGTCGCCGGGTTCGGGGATATCCGGCTCCACGGCGACCTGAATCCAGTGCTTGCGGAAAATCGCTTCCATGTCGAGCGCGAAAATTTCCTCGCTCAGATAAAACGGCGCTTCGAGGCTGTAACCCTTCTTGCGCCGGTCGACCAGTGCGTGAATGTCTGCCGATACTTTCATCGTGTGCTCCGGAATTGCTGGGGCCGTAGTGCGGCGCAAAATCAGTAATCGATGAGTTGATGCTCGCGCAAATAGCCGAGTATCGCTTGTGCTTTTTCGACCGAAGTCCCTTCAATTACGACGCTGCCGTCGCGGCTTTCGGTAGTCGTCGCCGAGAGCATGCGCGCGTGACCCGAGCGCTTCTCCTGGGCGGCAAGGCGAACCGGCTTGCGCTGTGCGGCGGTGACACTCCATTCGGCGGCGTCGGCGCTCACAGGCGGCTTGATCTGCGAGATGCCGATCGAGCCGGCCCGCTGGCGTGCGTACGCAAAGCGCGGTGTCACACCGGCAAGTGGATGCACGGCAACCACGGCGGGCAGTGTGGCTTCGACACGCCTACGAACACCTTTCGGCAAGAATTGCCGCACCGTAACGCGCGCCTCAGCCACCGCAACGTCGACGGCTGCGCCGACCAGCGGGTAGCCGAGCGCGTCGGCAAGCTCGTACGGCAGCATGCCGCTGTCGAACGCGCCTTCCGCGCACGTGCCGGTCAACACGAGGTCGTAGTCTTGCAAGCGAGCCGCCAGCGCCGCGGCGGCATCGCCATCCGGGCCGCACACAAGCACCTCGACATGCTCGGCACCTAGCGCCAGATAGTCTTCCAGCGCGGGGTTCGCAGGGTCGCCGACGTGCAGCGTATCGAGCCGCGCGCCGTGTTGGCGCGACAAGGCGAGGCCGGTTTCGAGCGCCGCGGCATCGTTACGGCTGTAGCGCGCCACCCCGCTTACAGGATGACGGCCGACCGAAACGAGCACCGCAATGCGTGTCAGTTTCCGGCTCATGCTGCGACTCCTTCGGCAATCGCTTCGACAGACGGCATACCGGGCTGCGATCGCGCCGCCCGCGCGAGTCCCACGGCCTCGATCAGCGAGGCAATGGTGGTCTGCGTATCGCCGATGATCGTCAGGTTGGCGCGCTTGACGATAGGTGCGCTGGCGTCGAGATTGATGGCGATCACATGACGGCAATCCTTGATGCCCTGCAGATGCTGCACGGCGCCCGAGATGCCGAAGGCGATATACACGCTCGCCTCGACCGTCTTGCCGGTCGCACCGATCTGCTTGTCGCGGGTAAACACGCCGTTGTCGACGGCCACCCGGCTCGCGCCGATCGCCGCACCGAATGCGCCTGCCAGCTTCTCGAACGCGCCGACATCGGTCACGCCGTTGCCGGCCGAGACGATGAAATCGGCTTCCTCAAGCGCAACCTGAGCAGCGTCGATCTCCTCTATACCCAGGTCGCGATAAGCCGCGTTGACCGGCTTGCTACCCGCCGCCAGGGACGGCATCTCCACACGCTCGCCTGCGCCGGCAAACGGCAGACGCGGATCGACAGCGCCCGCGGCGAGCAGGACGATGTCGGGCAACGCGCGCGTCGCGAACGACTTCTTCGCATGCACATAGGTCGCGACGTGGGTAGCTGAGATTTCGACCACATGCGTGGCGACGCTCGCCCTCGCATAGGCCGCGTAACGGCGGCCGAGGTCGCCATCGCCGGTCGCGTTGTCGGGCATCAGGATATGCGCAGGCGCAAACTGCGCGACGCACGCTGCAAGCGCCTGCAATTCGCTTTCGGGCGCAAACGTGCGGCGCTCGAACGACGCCAGCTCGATCACCTTGTCCGCGCCAAGCGCAGCAGCGTCATCATTCAGCTCACCTAGCACCAGCAAGACAACCTGGGTTTGCGCATTGGCGATCAACGCAGCGGCGGCCAGCGTCTGACGGGCATGTTCGTCGAGCGAGCCGCGCTCGCTATGGGTCACTACCAGCAGCGTGCGTTGCAGCGCTTGCATCGTGCGGCGCGGCTTCACCGCGGTTGCGCCATGCATCGCGGCGTACCCATGAGCCTGCAAGCCGCCCAGCGCTTCATCCTGCACAGCCCCTGCTTCCAGCACTGCGCCCAGCACAATGCGCTTGAGTCCCGAGGCCGTAATCGTGAACGGCCTGCGCGGATCGATACGTTTGAGGATCGTGTTCATCGCTTCACTCCAGCGCCGCAGCAACGAGCTCGGCCACGTCGAGTACTTCAGGACGCGGACCGACCACGCCTTCCAGCATCGCCGTGCAGTTCGGGCAACCCACTGCGACGACCTCGGCGCCAATCGCCCGGGCGTCGGCCATGCGGATGTCCGGGATGCGCTGTTTGCCGGGAATATCCGTCAAAGGCGCGCCGCCGCCTCCGCCACAGCAGCGGCCACGTTTGCCGTTGCGCTCCATCTCGACCACCTTGATGCCGATCGACTTGAGCAGTTGCCGCGGCGCTTCCGTTTCGCCGTTATAGCGGCCCAGATAGCACGGATCGTGATACGTGATGCGTTTGTCGGCCAGGGCCTCGGCGGCTTTCGGCGACAGCTTGCCCGAAGCGACGAGACCCGCGATGAAGCTCGTGTGATGCAGCACTTCAAAACGCGTGCCCATGGCGCGATATTCGTTGCGCAGGCTATGCATGACGTGCGGGTCGGCGGTGACGATGCGCCTGAACGACAGGTTCGACAAGGTGCCGGCCAGTTGCTTCGCCATCCGCTGGAAGGTGGCTTCATCGCCGAGACGGCGCGCGACGTCGCCGGTATCGGTTTCATCGCCGCCCAGCACGGCGTAGTCGACGCCGGCCTTGTTCAACACCGTCACCAGGGCCCGCAACGTGCGCTGATAGCGCATGTCGAAAGCGCCCTCACCGGCCACCAGCAGCACGTCAACCGGCTTGCCCGCTTGCGCGACCGGCGCATTCAGATCGACGGCCCAGTCATAGCGCGCGGCCTTGTCGTAACCGCCCGCCGTGCCCGTCTCACGCAGATTCGCCAGCACCTCCGGGCCCTTGCCCGGCACCGTGCCGTGCACCAGTGTCTGATTGCGGCGCATATCCACGATCGCATCGACGTGCTCGATCAGCATCGGGCATTCCTGCACGCAAGCGCGGCAGGTCGTGCACGACCACAGCGTGTCCGCTTCGATCAGGCTGGAGACGATCGGCCGGTCCGGCGCACCCGCATGCTGTCCGATCGAGAAGCCCGGCGTTGGGCTGCCGGCATAGGCCGCGTCCGAGCCGCCCACCATGCCCGTGACCAGATCCTGAATCAGCTTCTTCGGATTGAGCGGCTGACCGGCGGCGAATGCGGGACATGCCGCTTCGCACTTGCCGCACTGCACGCAGGCATCGAAGCTCAGCAACTGGTTCCAGCGAAATTCCACCGGCTTGCCCACGCCATATTCGTTCTGTTCGAGCACGGGTGTTTTCAGCGCCGTGGGTGGCGTTGCGTCGGCGCGCACGTTAGCGTCACCGGCAAAACGCTCCTGACGCGGATGGAACGCCAGATGCAACAGCCCGGCCAAGGCATGCTTCATCGGCCCGCCGCGTGCCGCCCCCATGGTCATGGCAAAGGCGCCCACCGCGATCAGCAGCGCGAAGATCACCGCAAGACCACCGGACATCGTCGAGGCCGGCACCAGCATGAACAGCAACAACCCCAGGGCGAACGAGCCCAGCAACCAGGGCAAGGTATCCCACGGGCCACGCGACAAGCGCGCCGGCACCGCTTTCGCGCCGCTGCGGCGACGCCAGACGAACACCGCGCCCACCAGCATGACCAGGGCCGCGAGGAAGATCAGCTTGTCGAGCCACGGCGAATAGATCGCAAGGCCGTAGTTGAGGAACACCAGCGCAAACGCGGCGATCGCGCCCCCTGCCGTGGCGACGTGCGTCTTCGCAATGTACGGATCGCGCGCCACCACGTGATGCAGATCGACAAAATAGCGCCTGGGGATAGTCAGCAGGTTGGTCCAGCCGAATGCGCCCGCCGCCGTCGCGCGTCCCAGCCGCCAGTACGACGAACGCTTGACGACTGCAAACGCGAGGCCGGCGACCGATACCCACAGCAATGCGGTGATGAGAAACGCCGGGCTCATCGTCAGAAATCCTTGCAGAGTCGCAGCGCATCATAGATCGCGCCGTGGATGTTGTGCATCGAGATGCAGTCGCCGACCCGGAACAGCAGGAAGCGGCCATCGCCAAGCTGTTCGGAAAGCGAGGGCTGCGGCTCGGCGGCAAACAGCTTGTGCACATCGACCTGACCGCGGTTCAGCGATTCCGGCTTCAGCTTCCAGTACAGTTCGTCGTTCGGAGTACTGCCGTTTTCGATCACCACCTGATCGACGGCGCGCTCTTCCTGTTCTTCGGTGTATTCGTTGCGCAGCACGGCGATCTTCTTGCCGTCTTCTTCGTAGACGCGGTCGAGCCAGTAGTTCGGCGTGTGGATCACGCCCTGTGCATAGAGGCGCCGGTAGAAGATCGGGAAGGTCGTGCCGCCGACGTCGTCGGCCACCTTCACGTCCGGTGTGACGATCTCCACTTTCGACCCGCGGCTGGCGATAAAGTCAGCGACCCCGGCGCCCGCATGCGTGCTGACGCCGTCATAGACGAGCACGTTCTGCTTCGGCTCGACTCGGCCCGCAAGAATGTCCCACGAGCTGACCGCGAGGCCTTGGTCCACACCCCAGGCCGGAACCTGCTGCGTAAAGCTCGAACCACCGGTGGCGAGCACGATGATGTCCGGCTTCTCGGCGAGAATCGCCTTGTCGTCGGCCGCGACACCCAGACGCCGGTCCACGCCGAGACGCTTGGTTTCCATATCGAACCAGCGCACGATGCCCGCCATCTGTTCGCGCTGTGGCGCCTTCGCTGCCAGCATGATCTGGCCGCCGACGGCATCGCTCTTTTCGAACAGCACGACGTCGTGGCCGCGCGAGCGGGCCACCCGTGCCGCCTCGAGCCCCGCGGGTCCGGCGCCGACCACCACCACCTTGCGGCGCGGCCCCCGCGTCTTCTCGATCACATGCGGCATGGTCGCTTCGCGCGAGGTCGCGGCGTTCTGCACGCACAGCACGTCGAGCCCGTTGTACTGGCGGTCGATGCAGTAGTTCGCGCCGACGCACTGCTTGATTTCGTCCTCGCGCCCGTCGCGGATCTTGATGACCATATGCGGGTCCGCGATCTGCGCGCGCGTCATGCCGACCAGATCGACCATGCCGTTGGCCAGCAGACGTTCCGCCTGACCCGCGTCGCGGATGCTCTGCGCATGCATCACCGGCAGCTTCACGACCGACTTGATCCCCGCCGCTAGATGCACGAACGGTTCAGGCGGCAACGCCATCGGCGGCATGCAGTTCGCCAACGTGTTGTGGGTATCCGCACCTGAGCCGATCACGCCGATATAGTCGATCAAACCGGTCTCGGACATCGCCTGCGCGATCTCCTTCAACTGTTCATGGTCGAGTCCGTCCTCATGGAACTCGTCGCCGCACATGCGCAAGCCCACGCAGAAATCGCGCCCCACCGCTTCACGCACCGCGCTCAACACTTCCACGCCGAAGCGCAGCCGGTTTTGCAGGCTGCCGCCCCATTCGTCCGAGCGGAAGTTGGTACGGGGGCTCCAGAACTGATCGATCAGGTGCTGGTGGGCGGCGGAAATCTCGATGCCGTCCATGCCCGCCTGCTGCACACGTTTGGCCGCCGCGGCAAAATCCGCGATGATCCGGCGGATTTCCTCGACTTCGATGATCTTGGCGTTGCCGCGGTGCACCGGCTCGCGCACGCCCGAGGGCGTCATCAGATGCGGCCAATGCTCGCCATGAAACGCCGAGCGGCGGCCCATATGCGTCGCCTGAATCATGATCTTCGCGCCGTGCCGGTGCATGGCTTCAGCCAGACGCCCAAGCGGGTCGACGATCCTGTCGGTCGAGAGATTCACCGACTTCCACCAGCCTTGCGGGCTGTCGATCGACACCGGGCTCGAGCCGCCGCACACGGCGAGGCCCACACCGCCCTTGGCCTTTTCCTCGTAGTAGCGGATATAGCGGTCGCCGGGCAGGCCGCCCGGTTCGGCATAGACCTCGGCGTGCGCCGTGCTGACGATGCGGTTGCGCAGCGTCAACTGGTTCAGCGTCAAAGGTTTGAACAGATTCGGGTAACGCATCGCGGACGACCTCGGACGGGTTCGATTACGACTGGTTTTAGTGGGCGAGCGGCGACACTTCGAATACGCAATGCGCGTGATGTTCCGCCGCGCACTGCACTTCTCTCGACTGCGAACGCGGTGCGTTCTTGCCAGCTTCAGTGGTGTCGTTGACCCAGTCCATGGCGCCGGCGAACCAGCCCGCGAACATGTAGCAGAGCTTGCCTTCCTTACCCGGTTGCGCCAGCACGAACGACGAGTGATGCAGTTCGATCTTCGCCCGGGCACTCGCCGGGTCGGCTTCGACGATCCTGAAGAGCCCCCAGCCGCGTTGCGACAGGCGGTTCAGGTAGTGCTCGAATACGGCCATGCCGCTGATGCCGTGTTGCTTCGCTTCCTTGTCGCACCAGTGGTAGGCGGACTTGTAGCCGGCCTTGTAAAGGATCTCGGCGTAGGCATCGTGGCCCAGCGCTTCTTCGACCGCCGTGTGGTTGTTGGTGAAGAAATGGCGCGGCACGTACAGCATCGGCAGCGAGTCGGTGGTCCAGACGCCGGTGTTCGGATCGACGTCAATTGGCAGTTGCGGTTGCATCGCGAGTCACTCCGTGGGGTTAGGTGTTATTGGCTCAAGCGCCCCAGACGTCGCGGAACACGCGCACCCAGTTTTCGCCCATGATCTTGCGGATGCGCGTCTCGCTCCAGCCTGCCCGTTCCATCGCGGCGGTCAGGTTCGGGAATTCGCCGATGGTGCGGATACCTTCAGGATTCACAACCTTGCCGAAGTTCGTCAGGCGGCGATAACGTCCCTTGTCGTGCGTGATCCAGTCGAAGAAATCGACGGTATAGCCCTGGGTAAAGTCGGAACCGATCCCGACGGCGTCTTCGCCGATCAGATTCACCACATAGTCGATGGCTTCGACATAGTCCTCCACCGTCGCGTCGATGCCGCGCTTGAGGAACGGTGCGAACATCGTCACCCCGACGAAACCGCCCGCATCGGCGATCTCCTTCAGTTGCTCGTCCGACTTGTTGCGCGGATGCTCCTTCAAACCCGAGGGCAGGCAGTGCGAGTAGCACACCGGCTTCTTCGAGAAAGCAATCGCTTCGGACGAGGTGTTGCCGCCGACATGCGACAGGTCGACCATGATGCCGACGCGATTCATCTCGCTGATCACTTCGCGCCCGAACCCGGACAGGCCGCCGTCGCGCTCATAGCAGCCGGTGCCCACGAGGTTCTGCGTGTTGTAGCAAAGCTGTACCACGCGTACGCCCATATCGGCGAACGCTTCGATGTAGCCGAGGTTGTCTTCGAACGCATGGGCGTTCTGAAAGCCGAGAATCACGCCCGTGCGCTTTTCCTTCTTCGCGCGCAGGATGTCGTCCGTCGTGCGCACCAGCGTCAGTAGTTCGCTGTTCTCGCGGATCTGCTGCTTCATCAAGGCGATGTTGTCGACCGTCTTCGCAAAGCTTTCCCAGACCGACACCGTGCAATTCGTCGCGGTGATGCCGCCTTTTTGCATGTCTTCGAACACCGAGCGGTCGAACCGCGAGATGTTCAGACCGTCGATGATGATGCTGTTCTCGTGCAGTGTGCTCATTCTGTTTGCTCCATCTGGCTGGCGTGTGGGGGCGCTGCTATGGCCGTGGGTTGGCATGACAGCGAATCAGTAGATCGGGAAGCGCTCGCACAGCGCGAAGATTTCGCGGCGCACGCGCTGTTCGGTGGCGGCGTCGCCTTCGGGCGAAACGCGCAGCGCCTCGAAGACTTCGAGAATCAGCCGGCCGATCTCGCGGAACTCGCCGACGCCAAAGCCGCGTGTCGTGCCCGCAGGCGTGCCGAGGCGAATGCCGGAAGTGATCGTGGGCTTTTCCGTATCGAACGGAATGCCGTTCTTGTTGCAGGTGATGCCGGCGCGCTCGAGCGCCTGCTCGACCTGGGTGCCTTTCAGGCCCTTCGGACGCAAGTCGACCAGAAGCAGATGGTTATCGGTGCCGCCGGTCACGAGATCCACGCCGCCGGCCTTCAACACTTCGCCCAGCGCCTGGGCATTGGCAAGCACGCTGTCGATATACGACTTGAAGCCGTCCTGCAACGCTTCGCCGAACGCCACCGCCTTGCCGGCGATCACATGCATGAGCGGTCCGCCCTGCAGGCCGGGGAAAACGGCCGAGTTGATCTTCTTCGCGATCTCTTCGTCATTGGTCAGCACGAAGCCGCCACGCGGGCCGCGCAGCGTCTTGTGCGTGGTCGAAGTCACGACATGCGCGTGTTCGAGCGGGTTCGGATGCCGGCCCGCGGCTATCACCCCGGCGATATGCGCCATGTCCACCATCAGCTTCGCGCCGACGCTATCGGCAATCGCGCGGAAGCGCGCGAAGTCGAGCACCCGTGGATACGCCGAGAAGCCCGCGATGAGCAGCGTCGGCTTATGTTCATGCGCAAGCGCTTCGACCTGGTCGTAATCGACGCGCAGCGTAGCGCGATCCACCCCATACTGAACGGCGTTGAACCACTTGCCCGACAGCGCGGGTTTCGCGCCGTGCGTCAGGTGGCCGCCCGCATCGAGCGACATGCCGAGCACCGTATCGCCCGGCCTGGTCAAGGCCAGCATCACCGCGCCGTTGGCCTGTGCGCCCGAATGCGGCTGCACGTTCGCATAACCGGCGTTGAACAGTTGCTTGACGCGTTCGATGGCCAGCGCTTCGATTTGATCCGCGAATTCGCAACCGCCGTAGTAACGCTTGCCTGGATAGCCTTCCGCATACTTGTTGGTCAGCACCGAGCCTTGCGCTTCGAGCACGGCGCGCGAGACGATGTTTTCCGACGCGATCAGCTCGACCTGCGACTGCTGCCGCTCGAGCTCTTTAAGCAGCGCGCTGCGCACCGGCGCGTCGCGTTCGGCGAGAGTCTGCGCAAAGAAAGGGTTGGCGTTCGACATGGGGCGTCCGTGAGTAATGGAATGCAGTGATGGAGGCGGCCCGCAAAACACCGTGAATCCCTTGACTGGCCTGCTGCCGCCGGCTACCGACGGCTCTATTCTTCCCCCTCGTCTGCCCCGCCAATTTACGAATTCAGACGCGTTCTTTGCCTTTTCCGCCATTCAGGTCCGTTTTGGACAAGTGACCGGTCGTGCGGATCGCGGCGCAAGGCGTCGCCAGCGCATCACTTCGTGGCATTGACTGCATGGTTTCGTCCAGACTCGAGTGGGAATGCGCCGCTGCTGCGCCGCAACGCATGCGCACTGCTTGCGTGCGCAACGCGCCCGTGAACAGTGCCCGCACCGCACATGCGCGGTGCGGCAGCGCGCCCGAGCCTTTCATCCACCTTGATGAGGCCAGGGTTTAGCCGTATGGCATGCTTGTTGCGCTCGAACCCAGAATGACGGAGCCGCCTCCCCACGGCAGCCGCAAAAATACAGAGCCGAAGGAACACTCGCACCATGTCGCCTGACCGCACCGCGTCGTTGTCCCACTTCGCTTTCATGCCCTTGCCCAACTTCACGATGATCGCGTTCACCAACGCGATCGAAGTGCTGCGCATGGCGAATTACCTGAGCGGACAATCGCTCTACCGCTGGTCGATCATCAGCCCGGACGGCGGCCCGGTCACGGCAAGCAATGGCCTCGCGGTCGACACGGGTCCGGCGGAATGCGTAGGCCAGCCCGATATCGTGTTCGTGTGCGGCGGCATCGACGTGCAACGCGAGACCACCCCTGCCCATCTGTCGACGCTGCGCCGTTTCGCACGCGCGGGCGTGGCGCTCGGCAGCCTGTGCACCGGCACTTATGCACTTGCGAGATCGGGGCTGCTGGCGGGTTATGCATGTGCGATCCATTGGGAAAACATGTCGGCGCTCAAGGAAGAGTTTCCGGACACGCGCTTCCTCAAAGAGCTCTTCGTGATCGACCGCGACCGCGTGACCTGCACCGGCGGCGTCGCGCCGCTCGACATGATGCTGAACCTGATTGCGGCGCGCGTCGGCACCGCACGCGTCACGCAGATTGCTGAGCAGTTCATCGTCGAACACGTGCGCGACACCAATGCGCAGCAGCGCATGCCGCTGGTCGCGCGGCTAGGTTCGGCCAACAAGTCGCTGTTCGAAGTGATCGCGCTGATGGAGAACAACATCGAGGAGCCGCTATCGCGCGAAGAACTCGCGCGGCTCGCCAATATGTCGCAGCGGCAACTGCAGCGCCTGTTTCGCGAACACCTCGGCATGACGCCGACCCATTACTACCTGACCCTGCGTTTGCGCCGCGCCCGCGAACTGCTGCTGCAGACCGATATGTCGATCATGCATATCACCATGGCGTGTGGTTTTCAGTCCGCGTGCCACTTCAGCAAGAGCTATCGCGACGCGTTCGGCACCGCCCCAACCCGCGAACGGCGCAAGCAGGTTGCACCGCTTGCGCACACCATGCCTGCCGGCGCGCCGGTTGGCATCGCACTGCAGGCCTGAGCGCGGCAGCAATCCTTCGTCCTCCCCTTTCCTCTCTCAAGCCGTGCGCCGGCCGGCGCGGCTTCCTTCACGTCGCCGGGCCCGGTCTCCATACCCATCCTGTCACCGTGCCTGGGATTGCGGCCAGGCGCCGCGTGAGCTATGGTGAACTGGTTGCGGCACGTCACAGCGGAGCGGCTGAAGCCCCGCTAAAGTGACGGCTTTCCACCCATCGCGCTGCGCGATCCGCGGCGCCCTTAAAGGCGGGACCATGGCAGAAGACAGCGTTGACACCCGTGTGAACTCCTCCGCAACCCGGCTGCTGGTTGCGCCGCAACAATTCTCGCTGGACGTGCTGCTCGAGAAGTACGCCAAGGGCGACGAACAAACCGCCGACGACGTTTACCGGCGCGTGGCCCACGGCGTCGCGATGGCGGAGCCCGAGGCGCTGCGTGAAGCCGTCGAATCCCGCTTTGTAGAAAACCTGCGGCAGGGTGCGCTCGGCGCGGGACGCATCATGAGCGCGGCGGGCACCGGCATCGCGGCCACGCTCATCAACTGTTTCGTGCAGCCGGTGGGCGACTGCATCCAGGGCCGCGACGAGCAAGGCTTGCCGGGCATCTACGTCGCGCTGCTACAGGCCGCGGAGACCATGCGCCGCGGTGGCGGCGTCGGCTACAACTTCTCGGCGATCCGCCCGAAAGGCGCGCGGGTTCACACTACCAGCTCATCGGCATCCGGTCCGTGCAGTTACATGGACGTGTTCGATGCTTCATGCCGCACGGTCGAGAGCGCAGGCTCGCGGCGCGGCGCGCAGATGGCCGTGCTCGATTGCAATCACCCTGACCTGCTCGAATTCATCGAGGCCAAGCATTCGAAGGGTCGCTGGAACAATTTCAACGTGTCGGTCGCGGTCAGCGACGAATTCATGCGCGCGGTCGAAGAGAATCAGCCGTGGCAACTCGTCCATCGTGCCGAGCCGTCGCCCACCTTGCGCGCAGCCAACGACATACAGCAGCGCGCAGACGGCATGTGGGTCTATAGCGAGAAACCGGCGCGGGCGATCTGGGATCGCATCATGCGCTCGACCTACGACGTGGCCGAACCGGGCGTGGTCTTCATCTCGCGGATGAACGAGGACAACAATCTGCGCGCGCTCGAAACCATTCGCGCGACCAACCCCTGCGGCGAGCAACCGCTGCCGGCCTATGGCTGTTGCAATCTCGGGCCGCTGAATCTGACGCGCTTCGTGCGCGAGCCGTTTGCGCAGCTCAAGAACGGCAAACCTTCGTTTGATTGGGAAGCGCTCGCGCAAAGCACGCGCACCCAGGTGCGTTTTCTCGACGACGTGCTCGACGTCACGCTCTGGCCGTTGCCCGAGCAATACGACGAATCGCGCGCCAAGCGCCGCATCGGCGTGGGTTTTACGGGTCTCGGCGATACGCTTGTGATGCTCGGGTTGCGCTACAACTCGCCCGAAGGCCGCGAACTTGCGGTGCGCATTGCCCGTCTGATGCGCGACGAGGCCTACCGTGCCTCGGTCGAACTGGCGCGCGAGCGCGGTGCGTTTCCGTTATTCGACGCGAAGCACTATCTGGCAGACGGCACCTTCGCTTCGCGCCTTCCCGACGACATCAAGGACGCGATTCGCCGCGACGGCATCCGCAATAGCCACCTGTTGTCGATCGCGCCCACCGGCACGGTAAGCCTCGCGTTTGCCGACAACGCTTCGAACGGCATCGAACCGGCCTTCTCGTGGACCTACACCCGCATGAAGGTGATGGCCGACGGCAGCCGCGAATCGTTCGCGGTCGAAGACTACGCGTATCGCCTCTATCGCGAACTGGGCGGCGATATCAACGCGTTGCCGGACTATTTCGTCAGCGCGCTGGAGATGTCGGCGCGCGATCACCTCGACATGATGGCGGCCGTGCAACCGTATGTGGATACGTCGATCTCGAAGACCGTCAACGTCCCGGCGGATTATCCGTTTGAAGCCTTCGAGAGTCTCTACTTCGATGCATGGAAAGGCGGCCTCAAGGGACTCGCCACCTACCGTCCCAACGAAACGCTCGGCGCCGTGCTCAGCGTCGCGCCGCAACAGCCGGACGACTCGCTGGCCGAAGCGGATCTCGATCCGCTGCGCATCGCCATCGATCACCGCCCCAAGGGAGAATTGCCGGCGATTATCGAAAAGGTCGAGTATCTGACGCAAGCGGGCAAGAAATCGCTGTATGTCGCGGTGTCGTTCATGGAAGTCACCGGGCGCCTGTCCGGTGACGATGTGACGATCGAGCGCCCGATCGAGTTCTTCATTCCTGCCGGCCAGCGTGACGAATCGCAGCAGTGGATCACCGCACAGATGCGCTCGCTTTCGCTTGCCGCCCGCGGCGGCTTCGTGGCCCGCAATCTGCAGGATCTGCGCAAGGTATCGTGGGATCGTGGCCAGGTGCGGCTAGGCGAAGTGCAACGGCTCGACGGTCATCGCTCGCCGCTCTGGCACGACTCCGAAGTGGCCGCGCTGGCCTACGCGATCCAGCAGATTCTGCATCGTCGCGGCTTTCTCGATGCCGACGGCAATCAGGTGCCGTCGCGCGTGCTGGCGCGACTCACGCGTGAGCAGACTGGCGGACAAGCGGCGCTCGCGGGGGCGGGTGTGGCTAGCAAGGACGACGAAGCATCCTCGGAAGAAGCCGGCATCAACCAGTTACGCACCATGCTCGGGCGCAAGTGCGGAACCTGCGGCGCCAATGCGGTGATCAGAAAGGACGGTTGCGACTTTTGTACGGCATGCGGAGAGGTGGGAGCGTGCGGATGAGCGTTACGTGCGCGCCAATGCGGCGACTCTCGCATGGTTTCGAGATCAGACCGAAACTCACTGTCAACCTGTGTCAGGTCCGTCCGATGGAATACGAAAGGCCGTCAGGTCTTTTCCAACGAGCCATCGAGGCTTTCGCCCACGCCCGGACCAGGTTGCCCCCGTCTCGGGATTCCAGTACTTCGGCTTGGCCTGCCGGGGGACGTGTTGAGCTTGCGCAGATAAACTCATCAGTTCCCGGACATCAATGCCATCCTCTAAAAGTAGCGCCAGCACACGTTCAGCGATAAGTCTTGCCTCACGCTCCCGCGCAGTGTCGATCTCCCGCATCACCTGATACAGCTGGGCGACTAATTCGCGGTACGTCTTCATGACATTACCTCTCTCGGTTTGCTGGCCACCAGACGCGGGTTTCGTGCAGACCGGAATGCCGAGCACGTTGTGAGCTACGACGACTACAGGGGAGACACTCCATGCAGCACAAAGTCCTCCGTTCCACCGTGCAAATATCCCTGAGCCCACTCACAGCCAGCACTCCTGACGATATCCAGATCTTCACTGCTCTCAACTCCCTCGATTACAACGGTGCGAGCCAGGTCGCGAGCCAGATCGGCGAAGCTACGGAGCCGTTCGATGCCCTGGCGGCCGCTTCTCGCATTTCTGAGCAGGCACGCATCGAGCTTCACGATGTCCGGCGTGCCAATCTCGACTCCATTCTGTACTCCATAGCCCGCACCAAAATCGTCAATCGCTATCTGACATCCCAATGCATTCAGGCGCCGCGAAAAATCCCGCCCTCTGGAGGGAACAACCGGAGCGGCCTCAGTTATTTCGATGATCAGTCGCCTCGCAACGTCCGGCATCCGCTGCAGCCTCTCGAAGATGGCTGTCCACCAATGGGATTCGGTCGCGCTTTCCGCCGAGATATTGCATCCAAGGACGCGCGTTTTATCCGCTACCAGTCTATCGATGACGCACGAGACAACAATCTGGTCAAACTCGTTTACGAACCCTACCCGCTCAATGCTGGGAATGAAGCTCGATGGCATCATGGCGCAATTGGACTCAGGAAGAATGACCCGCGCGAGACATTCATCGTATAGGGATTGATCCTCGTTATTGACGTTAAAAACGGACTGGCACGAGAATGCCAGATGCCCTTCCACCATGGCGTTCAGCATCTGACCTGCATGTGCGAGATGCATGCTCCCTTCTGAAGCAGGAATCCTCAGCGCCTTCGCACCGAGCTTGCCGTCCGTCCGCTCAACGCTCACTTCCAGAACTGCGAGCGAGAGCAGCCCTCCGGTTACGACAATATGCCTGAGCACCGCTTCCATATAGGTACTCACCTTTGAAAGGCTCGCGCCGGTCCGTAGCACGTTGGCTATCCTGATAAATCCAGGGCCTAGTCGAAGAACTGTCGATCTGCCGTCGACGGCATCCTTAAAGCGCTCAACCAACTCGAGATCTATCGCATAGGAAACATCTTTTGGAAACCGCCGTTCAAGCGCCTTGAGGTTTGTTATGGTCACAACCATATCCAACCAGTCAGCGCCGTGATGATCCGTCAGCGATATGCTGGAAGTCGAGTTAGCCAAGATGATCTCCGCTTCGTAATGCCTTGAATAAGGTCTTGCTGTAACCGGCACATCAGTCCACCTATGGAGAGCGGTTCAATCAGGTAGTCCGTTATCGTGCGACATCATCAGTGCCCTTATTTGCGGCCACATGCCGAAGTAATGGACCATGAAGCTGCCGGGACGTCGGAACATCCACGGCGTATTGCACGTCACAAAGTCCGACACCTGCTCCTCGTCGAGCAGACCACTCCCTGTCAACGCCCGAATCAGATAAAACTGGTCGCCGTTCTCCGCATAGACCGTCGAGCGGTCGGACAGACCGGCAATCTCGGCCATCCACGACGCCAGCAAGTTTTGATTGGCCGGAGTCCGGCGCAGGCCGACGACTCCAGCGTTGAGCGGCCACTGTCCGACATCGTGGGCGAACAGCCTGTCGCGTCCTTCCAGGAGTGAGGCAAGCGGTCGGTCCGGATCGGCAATCAGAATGTCCGAGTCGAGCCAGACGACCCACTCGTGATGCTGGAGATAGCCCTGCAACAGCCAGGGCTTGAACCAGTTGCCGCTGCCGACCAGCCCCACTTCGGCCGGAATCTCGCGATGCACGTACAGCGTATAGCCGTGCCGTTCGCAATAGCGGCGCATATTCCGCTCGGCGATCCGTCCGAATACCCCGATGTTGGGCGTATACAGCGTCGTCAGTGCGATCCGATTGCCAGGTGCGTAGGTGCTGCGCTCGACGGACTCGGCGGCGTCGTAATCGGGAAACGCAAACAGCGGCAGACCTGCCGCGCGCCGCTCGTTCAGATGCGCGACGAGCACGTCCCGGAAACGCGAACAGACGCTCCTGCGTCCAGCATGGTCGGGCTCGCCGTCGATGCTGATAGCAAAGGTTGTCGTGCGCGCCCAGGCAGGATCCATCGAATAACCGCACGGCATGACCGGTGCGATCTCATCGTCGGCATCGCGAAAGTGCAGCGTCGCCAGGTCGCCGAACAGCTCGATCTCGGCGGGCGGTTCCTCATTGCCTAGCCGGCAACACGCAACGATCCGCAGTATCCGCTCACGAAGCTCCTCCGTATTGCGCCAGATCTGCACGTTCGTCTGCGGAAAATCCTGCGCCCACGTACGCACCAGCAGCCAGTCGCGGCCGTTCATCAGCGATTCGAGCGGCACCGGATCGACGATTGCTGCGTTCTCCGTGAGCATCGCCACCAGTTGCCCGGGCGAAGCCTGCCGCAGCGTATGCAGCAGGGTTTCGTACTTGTAGAGCATGCGCAACTGGGGGCTCTCGTGCATGGCCGATACATCGACGACTTCGTGCCGGTAGCCGTAGCGCCGCGCATAGTGCCTGTGGTTATCGAGGCTCGGCCGCGCCGGACCACAGAAATAGCTGAGCACGATCGAGCTCAAGGCCGACCCTCCGCTGCGCGCTGCGCCAGGCGCGAACGGACGCAGGCCATGTCCCATAACCCCAGGCAACGGTCGTACATCGGCACTGCGCCGAGATCCGGGCCGTACACGATGCTTTCCTGGCTCCCTTCGATCAGGAGCGCGAGCGGCGGCGCAAGATCGAACGGCGCCATCTCGAGATTGATCGGCGTCCACTGTCCGGTCTCGATATCGCCGTTGCGCGGATAGGAGCGGTAGACGAAAGTCGTCGTCAGCAGATAACGTGCGTGCGTCCCGGCGAAACGCACCAGCGCGCGAAACACGTCCTCATGCGAGAAATGGAACAGGCAGTCGCGGCACAGGATCAGGTCGGCGTCGGGCAGCGGCTCCTGCAGCAGGTCCAGACGCAGGAAACGCCGCCCCGGCCCCTCGCCATAGGTGGCGCGATTGGCCGCAACCAGGGCCTCGACGATATCGGCGCCGGTATAGTCGACGCCATCCAGATTCACGTGCCGCATCCAGTTGAAGTCGCCGCATGGCACGTCCAGCATCGAACGCACACCGAAGCGCGCCAGCAACCCCGGCAGCTCGCGGATCACGCGCTCCGTGTTCCTCAGTTCGGAACCCCAGCCGGAGACCGACTCCTGCGAATGCCAGCCGCGTTCCTGGTAGATCTTCTCGAATACGTCAGTCGTCTTGTTGTCCACCTTGTTCTCCCCGTCGAGCCAGCCATCGGGCCAAATCCTCGCCCACCTTGCGCAGCGGTTCCGACCAGTCCCGGTATTGACGCTGCCGATACAGCACGACCGACGGATACCAGGGACTGTCGCTGCGCTCGAGCAGCCAGGTCCAGTGCGGATTGACGTCGAGCAACAGCCAGGTCGGCTTGCCGAGTGCCCCGGCCAGATGCGCGACCGACGTACAGACGGTGACGACCAGGTCGAGACTCGCTATGAAGGCAGCCGTCTCGTCGAAGCTCGACAGCTCCCCGGTCAGGTCGATCACCTCGAGCCCGGCTTCGGCCATGCGGGCCACGTCGTCGGCACCGCCGATCTGCAGGCTGTAGAAATCGACATCGGACAATTCGCGCAAGGCCTGCGCATAGCGTTCGGGCGGCACGGCGCGCAGTGGGTTGCGCTGATGCGTGCGGCTGCCGGTCCAGGCCAGGCCGACGCGAAACCGGCCGCCATTGGCGAGCCGTTCGCTCCAGGCAGCGGCGCGCCCCTCGTCGTGCCGCAGATACACGGTCGGCGCGGGCAGGTTCTCCAGCGTGGTCCCGAGTATCAGCGGCAGGCTGGCGAGCGGCAGATGGTAGTCAAACGTGAGGGGCTCCGCGCTGTCGTGCGCTACGATCTTCGCGCCGCAATCGGCGAAGCTGCGCTGGATCAGCGCAAAGGCCTCGGCAAAGCAGCACAGCGTCATCTCCCCACCCGCCTGACGCACGCGCCTGGCAATCTGCGGCACGAAACGGGCGAACTGGAATACGTCGCCGAAACCCTGCTCGCCCCACACCAGCAACGTCTTGCCCGAGAGTTCCTGGCCGCGCCAGCGCCGCTCGGGATGAAAAACAGGAACCCGTTCCAGTTCGGGCGAACCCGACCATCTCGCCTCGAAATTGATCCAGCCATTCTGGAAATCGCCGCGCATCAGTTGCAGCATCGCCACCGCCCACTGGATCGTCACGTCGCTGTCCGGCGCGCGCGCCGCGCGAACGATCGTCTCGTATGCCTCGTCCCAGCACTGCATTTCCCTCAGGGCATTGCTGAGCGCCAGCAGCGCGAGCGTGTAACCGGGTGCCAGCGCGCAGGCGCGCCGCGCAGCGAGCTCGGCTCTGGCCGGTGCACGCATCGCCAGCAGCACATTGGAAACATTGGTCCAGGCCAGATGCGTATCGCTTCCCGAGCGCGTCGCGTCCATGCCGAAACGCAGCGCCGCGGCGTGATCTCCGAGTCGATAATGCAGGGCCGACAGATTGTTGCGCAGCATCGGGCGGGCGGGATTGAGCCCGAACGCCTGTTCGTAAGCTTCCCGGGACTGGACATAATGCCGGGACGACTGCCGGAACAGTCCGAGCTTGAACCAGGCGTCCGGGTCGTCGGGGGCCAGCTCGCACCATTGCTGAACGACGGACAGTCCGAGATCGAACCGTTTCATCACATATAGCGTTTCGCACCACTCATCGAACCATTGCGTCGCATCGGGCGCCGACCGGTGCGCACGCTCGTACCAGGCATGCGCATCGCCCAGCCGGCCCGCGCGCAGGGCCAGCCGGGCAGCTTCGATCATGGCCGGAGCGAAGCCCGGCGTCACCGCCAGGGCGCGCTCGACGGCAGAGTGTGCCGCGTCCAGACGATCCGTGAGCCGCAGCAACTGACCCTGAGCCGTCAACGCGCCCGCCTCGTCCGGCGCCACCGCGAGCCACTTCGCTATGGCATCGGCCGCTTCGATCAGATTGCCGCGCCCGAAGTCCTTCTGGATGCGCTCGAACGGCATCGCAGCCACGGTCCCGCTTCCCTTGCCACGTCGTACCCGGGCTCGACGCGCCTTGTCGTGTCGAAGAAACATCAGCGCACCGGCCGGCTCAGCAGATCGTCGAGCAACGCGCCGTAGATCGCCACCAGCGTCTCGTCGTGCGGCAGATACGCTGCGATCAACGTACGCTGCCGTTCGCGATACCAGGACGCCTGCGCATCGTGCATGTCGAGCGCCTCGATCATGCGTCTCGCGCCCTCTTCCACGTCGTTGCCATCGTAGTAATAGCCGAGATCGGCGCACAGCGAGGCGTTGTGCACGAGCGGATAGCCCTGCCAGCAGACTTCCAGATACAGATAGTTCAGTGGGTTCTCCCATTGATGGGAAATCACGATATCGGTCTGGTTGGCGAGGAATTCCGGCGTATCGAAACGGCCGAGAAACACGGCGTGGCCATCGCGCACGATATCGAGCTGGTTCATCAGCGAAACAAACTCGGGACTTTCGTGCGCAAGCCGTTCCGCATTGGCGACCTGAAGCAGACTGATCCGGTCGGGCCGCCTGCGGTATACGAGTTCGGCAATCAGGATCGGATACAGCGCGAATTTCACGACATTGATGTTCGGTTCCAGTACCGACAGCCGCTTCTGTCCGAAACTTGGACGGTACCGGCCGCGCTCGGGCAGATCTCGCGAACGCGCCTCCACGAACATCGGACTCCACACGAACGGTACCTGCCGCGCCGGCACGCGCCGCAGGACTTCGAAGTACGCGCGGCTGATATGGTCGACCTGCGGAATGATCCAGATGTCGTCGTAACGCTGATTGACAAACAGATGCTCGCCCCACAGCCGCCTGTCGAAGAGGATCGACTCCATTGCATGGATATACTCAAAGCCGCAGCAATACGACACCAGGCGCACGCCCCTGGCTTTCAGATAAGCGGTCTGCTCTGCATCGACCTGTCCGCCAAGCTCGATCATCACGTCCACGAGATCCTTCGCACCTTCGAACGCCATGGTCGGATAGCGCTCCAGATCCCAGGGCAAGGCATTCGTCACGGGCACGTCCGTCGTATTGACGAGGATCACCTCCGATACGCGCGGACAGTGACGCAGTGCTTCCGCAAGAAACACGGCGTTCTGCTTGATACCGTTGTTCCAGAGCGTCTCAGCGGCATGGTGCAGGCCGATCGTGATGCCGATCCGCAATCCGCTCATGGCAGCCGCTCCGTGCCTACCTCGTCCGGCACGTACGCCGCGCTCCGGTCAACCTTCACGTACTTCACATCACACCTCTTGCCTGATGGCACACATATGCAGCTTGTTGCATGAATCGGTGAAATCTCGGCGCTATCGTCCAGCGCTCCCGGCCGACGCAGAGAATTTCACGTAACGGCGGATGACCAGGCAGCCTGGCGACGAATCGATCAGGGACACTGACGAACTGCTATCACTCGGGGCCGTATACACCGTCATATGTTCGAGCAGCGGTGTCGCGTGATAGCCCGGCAGTTCGCGTCGAGCCACCTGCTTGCAGGGCGTCGCCGTGAACGACATGCGCTCGGCCTCGACCGAGCACGTGCCGTCGGCCTCGGGTACCGCAGCCACCGACAATGCGGCGCCGGAACCCGGAAAGTTGAGCCCAAGCAGCGAGAACACCGGGCCGCCGCCCATGCGCTTGCGATCCCAGTCGAACAGCACGTCATTGTTCGAGGTGTCCTGTATCGCGAGCGCAGACAGCGACGAGATTTGCGCCAGACATTGGCGCGCACCGACCGCGTCTGCCGCGAGCGCGAGCGTATTGCGCGGCGTCTTCTCCGCGTGCGGCACGAGTACGTTCTGAGCGAAGGCGTGGCCAGCCAGCAGCAAACTGCCCCATGCGATCCGTCCGGCGAGTCGACGCACCGTCCTCATTTGTTCCCGCCCGAGTAGAGTGCGAGCAAAGCCTCGTCGTAGGCGCGGAGGTTGGCTTCGCTTTCGGGATCCAGCGTCGCCAGAAAGGTACGCGCAGTCTCGCGATAAGCCTCCAGATTCGCATCATGTTCGGCAAACGCGCGCTGCAACGCACGACCACCCGCCTCGCAATCGAAATCCTGGTAACGGTAGCCGCAGTCGCCGATGAGATGCGAATTGTGGATCAGCGGATAACCGCCGTACAGCGCCTCGTAGTAAACGTAGTTCTGCGCGTTTTCCCACTGGTGCGTCACCAGGACATCCACATCCGACGCCACGACCCGGCACAGCGGGAAACGCCCCTCGAACGACGCCAGGCCATGCCTGACGATGTCCAGGCTGATCGCAAAACCGTGGAAGGACACGTGGTCCTTCATCTGCAGCGTGTTGTAAACCCAGACGTGCTCGAGCAGTTCGCGATTGGCCCGATGTGCAGCCTCGCACGCAAGCATCGGCACAAACGAGGTCTTCACCATGCAGATGTTCGGCTCGAAGATTC
Organism: Paraburkholderia sp. SSBN10T; assembly: GCF_056619545.1. Lineage (NCBI taxonomy): Bacteria > Pseudomonadati > Pseudomonadota > Betaproteobacteria > Burkholderiales > Burkholderiaceae > Paraburkholderia > Paraburkholderia sp. SSBN10T. Next base: position 5,712 of record NZ_JBWQQI010000038.1, on the reverse strand, counting down.
CGGCGCGCCAACGCGACCGCCCCGGCCGGTAGCCGAAATGCATCCCCTCCGGCAGCATGGCGGCCTCGCGTTCGAGAATCGCCGGGCTCCACAAATGAGGCACCACGCGCACCGGCGCCCGAAACGTAGTGGCAAAGTACGGCACGCATGTGCGCTCGTATTCCGCCAGTGTCCATACCGCGTCGTACGGCGCCCCCGAAATCAGCAAGGCATTCGGTTGATCGAACACCATGCGCTCGTTGTCGATCACGTAATCGTTGCCCACGCGCATCGACGCAACCCTGCCGCCGCTCGCCCGGAATGCCACGATCCATTCGCGGTCGAGCTGGGCGCTCATTTCGATCATGACATCGAGGCGCGACGCGGCGCTGTCCATGTCGATCACCGGTACGGGCGAATCGGCCAGAAAATGGCTCGCATCCGAAGCCCTGCCGTCGCCCCCGCCCGCCACCAGATAGACCTCCCTGACGAGCGGCGAGCGCTTGAGCAGCATCGCGAGAAAGATACAGTTCTGGAAAATGCCGTTCTCCCAGACCGACTGGCTGCCCTTGCGCACGAAGATCGATATGCCGATACGCAGCCGCATCAGCGAATCCGGCTGTCCGGTCTGGCCGTTCATTGCCGCCCCCTGCCCGCGGAAAACGCCGTATCCCGGCACAGATGCCGCAGACGCACTGCGTAGCCTTCGAGATTGTGCTCGGCCACCGGATCGACCGCGTCGAACACGCGCCGCGCACGGGCACGGTAGTCGTCGAGCCCTTGCTCGTGCCGGTCTGCGGCAAGCAGCAACTGGGCCGCGCCCTTCGTGATCTCGAAGTCGGGATAGTAGTAACCGGCCTCCTTGAGCCACGGCGAGTTGTGGATCAGCGGATAGCCTCCGTACAGGGCGTCCAGATAGCTATAGTTCTGGTCGTTGCACCACTGGTGCGACACCACCGCATCGGCATGCTGGGCCATAAAGCCGACGATGTCGTGGCGGCCATGGAAGGTGGCGCGGTGGTCGCGCACGAGATCGAGTGAATTGGCCAGATGCAGCATTGTCATATGGTCTTTCAAGTGCAGCGTGTTGAGCACATGCAGGAACTGGATCGCGCCCGGTTCGGCCCGGTAGGCCTCGTCGCAGATCAGCATCGGGATGGTCGAGGTCTTGACGACCGAGATGTTCGGCTCGAACACCGCGACGCGCAGCCCCGCGCGCAGCCAGTCCGCGCCGGTCGGACGCGGACGGTAACCGAAATGCAGATCGTGCCCGGCCGCTTCCTGCACGCGCTGTTCGATGAACTGCGGGCTCCAGATATAAGGCACGATATGGACGTCGCAACGATGCAGGACGCGCATCAGCGGCGCCAGTGCGGCATCCTTCGGCAGCAGCCAGACCTCATCGCAACGATCCGGACGCGGTGCATGACCCGGCTTGCCGAACACCGGCGCTTCGGCCAGGCCGACAAACGGCTGCCCGCAGCAGTAGAAGATCACCTTGCGGCCGCGCGCGCGCATCAGGTCGAGCCATCGGACGTCGAGCGCGCCGCCGAGCTCGATGACTACATCCACCGCTTCCGTCGCGGCTCGCGTGTCGAGGATAGGCAACTGGTCCGGGCCCAGGTCGACCTGCGGCGGCAGCACGCCCTGGTCGCCGACGTCGATCAACACGACGGACTTTACGAAAGGCAGGCTGCGAAACACCTGGACCAGAAACACAAGGTTCTGACCCAGGCCGTTTTCCCAGATGCTCTGACCGGCATGAGTGACAACCGAGATTCCTATGCGCATCGCTCGACCCCGGACACGGCGGGGCCGCGCTCCGCCCACACGAGAGTGACAGCAGCCATGTTCGTCATTGCGCGCCCGATCCTTCCTGGATCGTGCTCAGCCGCACTTCGACGCGACGATTCTGGGCACGGCCGGCCGCCGTGCTGTTCGAGGCAACCGGATCGGCCTTGCCGAAGGCATGTGCGTTGAAGCGTTCGGCCTTGAGGCCGTGCGTCTGCAGATAAGCGACGACCGACTCGGCGCGGCGCCGCGACAGATCAAGGTTATAGGGATCCGAGCCGACCGAATCGGTATAGCCGTTGACTGTCACGGTCCCGGCATCGAGGCCGCGCGTACGGTCAATGAGCTGGTCGAGCTGAGCCCGTGAGACGGGCGTCAACGTCGCCTTGCCGGTGTCGAAGGCAGCGTCGCCACTCAGCGTCAGGCCTTGTGGCGCGACGGGTGCGGCCTTGACGACCGGTGCCGGTGCCGGCACTGGCGCGGCCTGCTGCGGCGTACCGCACTGGAACGTCAGCTCGCGGTCATCGGGCGCGCCGTTGCGCGTCTGCCCCAGCGGCGCGACGCCTTCGAGAACCTTTACGTTCTGCTCGCGGCAAATCTTCTGAGCCTCGCGCTGGCACGTCTGCGGACCTTCGAGCAGCCCACCGCAGATCACGCGGTAGGCCTGTCCGCCGTCCGGCAGGCTCACCGAATAGGCGCTGAAGGTCGGGCCGGAGGCCGCTGTACAACCGGCCAACCCCAGGATCGCCAGCAAGGCGATCTCCGTCATGTTTCGCATGGCAAATTTCATGATGCTTCCATCTATTGAGAGTCGATACGTTCTGTTCCGGGAGCCGGCTGGCCCTGGCGCACGGGATCCGCCAGACCGGCCGAAACCGGTCCGGCGGGTCCGCTTACCAGGAGTAGCCGACACCGACGTTGAACATCACGGAGCCGCTGTCTGCAGCACTCACACCGAGCTTGACGATGGTGTTCGTCGTGATCCGGGCGCTGGCTCCAAGTGCAATCGCCGTGTACCCGGCGTAGTCACCGGCACCCGCCGACAGCGCGAAGGTCTTGTACTGCTCGACCTGCGGCATCCCGGCCATGGCACTGGCCATCGCGATACCCGAGTACGCGTAGCGGGCCACATGGTTGACGCTCTGCTGCACGGCACCGAGCTGCGACACGTTGACGGCATCGGTCGGGTTCACCCCCGGCGCGACGTTCGTGATCGTGCGTAGATTGCCGGGCGAGCCGACCGAGACCGAATTCGGCTGCGTGGCGATCGATCCGGCACCCAGCGCAACCGAATTCGATGCGCTGGCCGTTGCTCCAGCACCTATCGCCATCGAGTTCGCACCGCTGGCCACTGCGTTCAGACCGATTGCCGTCGCCTGGTTGCCATTCGCCATGGCGTTCTGACCGATCGCGATTGCCGCCGTGGAAGCCGCATTCGCTCCATATCCGACCGCCACGGCGCTGGTTCCAGCAGACGTCGCATTCACGCCGAGCGCCATCGAGTTCACGCCAGTCGCACCGTCGTTGTCGTAGTTGCCCTGCTGCGTGCCGCCGTCGTTGACGCTGACGTAGTGGGTACGCGTTGTCGACACCAGCGTCGACAACGAGGTGATCCCGGTCGAGGTCGAAGACGACAGGCTGACCAGGTTGCTGCTGGTCGTGGACAATCCAGTCGACAGCGAATTGACACCGGTCGACAGGGAACTGATGCCCGTCGAGGTCGACGTCGACAGCGAGCTCAGGCCCGTTGACAACGAACTCATGCCGGTTGAGGTCGACGTGGACAGTGAAGCCACCGTGCTGTTCGTGCTCGACAGGCCCGTCGACAGGGAACTGATGCCCGTCGAAGCCGATGCCACCGTGCTAGTCACACTTGACAGGCCGGTCGACAACGAGTTGATGCTCGTCGAGGTCGAGGTGGACAGTGAGCTCATACCTGTTGACATCGAACTGAGGCCGGTCGACGTCGAGGTGGACAGTGAACTCACGCCTGTCGACAGCGAACTGATGCCTGTCGAGGTCGACGTGGACAGTGAGCTCACACCCGTCGACAACGAGCTGATGCCCGTCGACGTGGACGTGGACAGCGAGCTCACGCCCGTTGACAGCGAACTGATGCCCGTCGACGTGGACGTAGACAGTGAACTCACACCCGTCGACAGCGAACTGATGCCGGTCGAGGTCGACGTGGACAGTGAGCTCACGCCCGTCGACAACGAGCTGATACCCGTCGAGGTCGACGTAGACAGTGAACTCACGCCCGTCGACAGCGAACTGATGCCGGTCGACGTCGACGTGGACAGCGAGCTCACACCTGTCGACAGCGAACTGATGCCGGTCGACGTCGACGTAGACAGCGAGCTCACGCCCGTTGACAACGAACTGATGCCGGTCGAGGTCGACGTTGACAGTGAACTCACACCCGTTGACAACGAACTGATGCCGGTCGAGGTCGACGTGGACAGCGAACTCACGCCCGTTGACAGCGAACTGATGCCGGTCGAGGTCGACGTTGACAGTGAACTCACGCCCGTCGACAGCGAACTGATGCCGGTCGACGTCGACGTGGATAGCGAGCTCACACCCGTTGACAGCGAACTGATGCCCGTCGACGTGGACGTGGACAGTGAGCTCACGCCCGTCGACAACGAGCTGATACCCGTCGACGTGGACGTAGACAGTGAACTCACGCCCGTCGACAACGAGCTGATACCCGTCGACGTGGACGTAGACAGTGAACTCACGCCCGTCGACAGCGAACTGATGCCGGTCGACGTCGAGGTGGACAGAGAGCTTACGCCCGTTGACAACGAACTGATGCCGGTCGAGGTCGACGTGGACAGCGAGCTCACGCCCGTCGACAACGAACTGAGGCCTGTCGAGGTCGAGGTGGACAGTGAGCTCACGCCCGTTGACAGTGAGCTCACGCCCGTTGACAGCGAGCTGATGCCCGTCGACGTGGACGTGGACAGCGAGCTCACGCCCGTCGACAGCGAACTGATGCCGGTCGACGTGGACGTGGACAGTGAATTCACACCCGTCGACAGTGAACTGATACCGGTCGACGTCGACGTGGACAGCGAGCTCACACCTGTCGACAGCGAACTGATGCCCGTCGACGTCGACGTGGACAGCGAGCTCACGCCCGTTGACAACGAACTGATGCCGGTCGAGGTCGACGTGGACAGTGAGCTCACGCCCGTCGACAGCGAACTGATGCCGGTCGAGGTCGACATGGACAGTGAACTAACGCCCGTCGACAGCGAACTGATACCGGTCGAGGTCGACGTGGACAGCGAGCTCACACCTGTCGACAGCGAACTGATGCCCGTCGACGTCGACGTGGACAGCGAGCTCACGCCCGTTGACAGCGAACTGATACCCGTCGACGTGGACGTCGACAGTGAGCTGATGCCGGTCGACAGCGAGCTTACACCCGTTGACAGCGAACTGATTCCTGTCGAGGTCGAGGTGGACAGCGAGCTCACGCCCGTCGACAACGAACTGATGCCCGTCGACGTCGAGGTAGACAGCGAGCTGATCCCTGTCGACAGCGACGACACAGAACTGGATGTCGACGAAAGCGTGGTCGACAGCGAACTCAGCCCCGTCGACAGCGAGCTCATACCGGTCGACGTCGATGTCGACAACGAATTGACAGCCTGGTCGGTCGCATACAGTTGCGAGCCGTTCACCGCATCGGTGCTGGTACTCGTGACTTCACCGGCCGCCACGTTGGTGATCTGCCGCTCGGCGCCCGGCGCGCCAACGCTCACCACGCTTTGCGGATTCGTCCCGGCATACGCATAGTTCACGCCGCCGATCGTCGAGCCCGACGTCGGATTGGGCGCCGCCGTCACCGAGCCGGAACCCAGCGCCACGTCATTGGCGTTGTTCGCCGTCGCACCCGAGCCGAGCGCAATTCCGCCCGCCGCCACCGCA